>NZ_CP118157.1:909185-1212247 GCF_032878875.1 Microbacterium sp. AB
GAATCGCGCGGCCAGCGCCTCCGCGCCACGCGCCAGGAGCGCCACGTCGGCGCCGACCAGCACGAACGACGCGCCCGCGTCGAGGTACGACCGGGCCACGTCGGGGTCGAAGGCGTTCACCCCGACGGGCTTGCCGGCGGCGCGGACGGCCTCGAAGGCGCGGAGCACTGCGGCGGTGACGTCGGGATGGGTCTGCTGCCCGAGCACGCCGAGAGAGGCGGCCAGGTCGCTCGGCCCGACGAACACGCCGTCGACGCCGTCGACCGCGGCGATCTCGGCGGCCGCGGCGACGCCGGCGGCGTTCTCGATCTGCACGAACAGCGAAACGTGCCGGTCCGCGTCGAGGAGGTAGTCGTCGACGCGGTTCCACCGCGCCGAGCGTGCCAGTGCCGATCCGACGCCCCGCACCCCGCGCGGCGGGTAGCGCACGGCGCGCACGAGCTCTTCGGCCTGTGCCGCCGAGGAGACCATCGGCACGAGCAGGTTCTGTGCGCCGAGGTCGAGCACCTGCTTGATCGCCACGACGTCGCCGACGGGCACACGCACGACCGGGGTCGCCGGGTACGCGGCGATCGCCTGCAGCTGCGCGAGGGTCGACTCCAGGCCGTTGGGGGAGTGCTCCTGGTCGATCAGCACCCAGTCGGTGCCGGAACCGGCCACGATCTCGGCGACCAGGGGGCTCGCCGAGCACACCCAGATGCCGGCGAGGGGGCGGGGCGCCTCGGCGAGCCGGTCGCGGAAGGTGGGGGTCAGACGAAACGACATGAGATGGTTCCCAACGGTCCGTAGTCGCAGAGCACGCTGTCGCCGCGGGAGATCCACGCCGGCCGGGTGAACGACCCTGCCAGGATGAGCTCGCCCGCCTCCAGGCGCGCGCCGTGCTGGTGGAACTTGTTCGCCAGCCACGCGACGCCGGTGGCCGGATGGTTGAGGACGCCGGCGGCGACGCCGGTCTCCTCGATGGTCTCGTTGCGGTAGAGCAGCGCCGAGACCCAGCGCAGGTCGACCTGGTCGGGGCGCACCGGGTTGCCGCCGACCACCAGGCCGCCGTAGGCGGCGTTGTCGCTGATGGTGTCGACGATGGTGCGTCCCTCCAGCTCGATGTGGGAGTTCAGCACCTCCAGCGCCGGAGTGACGTACTCGGCGGCGCGCAGCACGTCGAACAGTGTGGCGTTCGGGCCCTCCAGGGGCTCCTTGAGCAGGAAGGCGAGCTCGACCTCGATCCGCACGTTCGAGAACGCGTCGTAGGGGATCGTCGCGCCGTTCTCCCACACGGTGTCGTCGAACATCACACCGTAGTCGGGCTCGGTGATGCCGGTCGCGGCCTGCATGGCCTTGGAGGTCAGGCCGATCTTGCGGCCGATCAGGCGGCGCCCCGCCGCGATGTTCTTGTCGCGCCACACTCCTTGGATGGCGTAGGAGTCCTCGATCGTGGCGTCGGGGTACCGTGCGGTGATCCGGGGGATCACGCTGTGGCTGCGGTCGGCCTCGGCGAGCTCCTCGGCGATGGCGGCGATCACATCGGGGTCCAGCATCCGGTGTCTCCTGTTCGATCTCGTGACGGTGCATGTCTCACCTGTTCAGGGATCCGGGCCGGCGAACCTGAACAGGTGAGACACGCGGGTGGGGCGGTGGACCGGCGGGCTAGAGCTGGTGGCCCAGCTTGTACTCGCCCTTCTTCCAGTCCGGCAGCTCCTCGCCCTCGCGGGTGTAGGAGAAGCCGTCGGCGCCGATGGTGACGGCCAGCTCGCTGGAGTCGGTGCGGGCGACGACCGGCTGCGGGTTGCCGTCCAGGTCGAGCACGAGCGACGCCTCGGTGTACCACGTCGGCACGACGGGGTTGCCCCACCAGTCGCGGCGCTGGTTGTCGTGCACGTCCCAGGTGACCACCGGGTTGTCGGGGTCGCCGGTGTAGTAGTCCTGCGTGTAGATCTCGATGCGGTGCCCGTCGGGGTCGCGCAGGTACAGGTAGAACGCGTTCGATACGCCGTGGCGGCCCGGGCCGCGCTCGATCCGGTCCGACAGCCGCAGGGCGCCGAGCTTGTCGCAGATGGCGAGGATGTTGTGCTTCTCGTGCGTCGAGAACGCGATGTGGTGAAGGCGCGGTCCGTCGCCGCCCGTGGTCGCGGTGTCGTGCACGGTCGGCTTGCGGCGCATCCACGCGGCGTAGACGACGCCGTCGGAGTCCTGGATGTCCTCCGTGACGCGGAAGCCGAGATCCTGGTAGTGGCGCACGGCGCGGGGCACGTCGGGCGTCACCTGGTTGAAGTGGTCGAGGCGGACGAGCTCCCCGGGGCCGTGCAGGTCGTACCGCCAGGACAGGCGCTCGACGTGATCGGTCTGGTGGAAGAACTCGTAGGGGAAGCCGAGCGGGTCCTCCACCCGCACGGAGTCCCCGATCCCCCTGACGAAGCCGTCCCGGCGGCGCTCGACGCGGCATCCGAGCTCGGTGTAGAAGGCCACCGCCCTGTCGAGGTCCTCCGCGGCCCGCACCCGATAGGAGAACGCGGCCGCGGCGGCGACGGGCCCCTTCCGCAGCACGAGGTTGTGGTGGATGAACTCCTCCGTCGAGCGCAGGTAGATCGCCTCGTCGTCCTCCTCCGTCACGTGCAGGCCGAGGACGTCGACGTAGAACGCGCGCGATGCGGCGAGGTCCGTGACGACGAGCTCCAGGTACGCGCAGCGGAGGATGTCGGGCGGGGGAGAGGAGGGGGTGGCGACGGGGTCGTCGGAGCGGATCGGCGCCTCCTGGCTCACGAAGAAGCCGGACGAGGCGGGCGTGCGGTCGTCGATGCGGGTCATGTCATGCGTCCTTGCGTGAGCGGCGGCGGTCAGTTCTTGCCGAAGGTGGGGTTGTGGACCTTCCCGAGCGTGATGTGCACGGCCTGCTGGTCGGTGTAGAAGTCGATCGACCGGTAGCCGCCCTCGTGGCCGAGGCCGGAGGCCTTGACGCCGCCGAACGGGGTGCGGAGGTCGCGGACGTTGTTGGAGTTCAGCCACACCATGCCGGCCTCCACGCTCTGGGCGACGTTGTGGGCGCGCTTGAGGTCGTTCGTCCACACGTAGGCGGCCAGGCCGTACTTGGTGTCGTTCGCCAGCGTCAGCGCCTCGGCGTCGTCGTCGAACGGGGTGATCGCCACGACCGGGCCGAAGATCTCCTCCTGGAAGATGCGGGCGTCGGCGGGCACGTCGGCGAACACGGTCGGCTCGACGAAGTTTCCCTCGGGGAAGCCGGCCGGCCGGCCGCCCCCGGCGACGAGGCGCCCCTCGGTCTTGCCGATCTCGATGTAGGAGACCACCTTGTCGTAGTGCTCGGGATGCACCAGTGCCCCGACCTCGGTCTTCGGGTCGTGCGGGTAGCCGACCCTGACCCGCTTCGCCTGCGCGGCGTAGCGCGCGACGAACTCGTCGTACACCGAGCGCTCGACGAGGATGCGGCTGCCGGCGGTGCAGCGCTCGCCGTTGAGCGAGAAGACGCCGAAGATCGTCGCGTCGATGGCGGCATCCAGGTCGGCGTCGGCGAACACGATCGCTGGGCTCTTGCCGCCGAGCTCCATCGACAGGCCTTTCAGGTACGGCGCGGCGTTGCCGAAGATGATCTGGCCGGTGCGGCTCTCGCCGGTGAACGAGATCAGCGGCACGTCGGGGTGCTTCACGAGCGCGTCTCCGGCGTCCTCGCCGAGGCCGTTGACGAGGTTGAACACGCCCCTCGGCAGCCCCGCCTCCTCGAAGATGCCCGCCCACAGCGACGCCGACAGCGGCGTGAACTCGGCCGGCTTGAGCACGACGGTGTTGCCGGTCGCCAGCGCCGGGCCGAGCTTCCACGACTCCAGCATGAAGGGGGTGTTCCAGGGCGTGATGAGCCCGGCGACGCCGATCGGCTTGCGGTTGACGTAGTTGATCTGGCGGCCGGGCACCTTGAAGGTGTCGTCGGCCTGGGCGACGATGAGGTCGGCGAAGAATCGGAAGTTCTCGGCGGCGCGGCGCGCCTGTCCGAGCGCCTGGGTGATCGGCAGGCCCGAGTCGAAGCTCTCCAGCTCGGCGAGGCGCTGGTCGCGCGACTCGACGATGTCGGCGATCTTGTGCAGGACGCGGGAGCGCTCGCGGGGGAGCAGCCGCGGCCACGGTCCCTCGACGAACGCGCGGCGGGCGGCCGCGACGGCGCGGTCGATGTCGGCCTTCTTGCCGGCGGCGCCGGTGGCGTAGGTCTCGTTGGTCACCGGGTCGAGCACGTCGAAGGTGTCGCCGTCGGCGGAATCGACGAACTCGCCGTCGATGTAGTGCCGGATCGTCGTGGGCAGGTCGGCGGGGACGTGCCGCTGGGTCAGGGCGGTGTCGGTCATGATGCCTCCGGTTCAGTGGCGGGGTCGGGGGTGCGGGCGGCGAGGAACGCGTCCATCGTGCGCCAGCGGTGGTCGCGGGCGGCCAGCTCGATGCTGAGCGGGTCGGCTCCGGAACGGATCAGGTCGAGGATCTCGGCGTGCTCCTCGACGGAGTGGTGCGCACGGCCCGGGACGAACGCGAACGTCGAGTCGCGCAGGCCCGACAGGCGCGTCCAGCCGCGGTGCACGAGGTCGAGGATATGCGGGTTGGGGCACGGCTCGTACAGCACCGAGTGGAACTGCTGGTTCAGCTGGGTGAAGGCGAGCGGGTCGAAGTCGTCGAGCAGTCGTTGCAGCCGCTCGTTGACGGCCTCGGCGCGTTGGAGGGCCTCGTCGGTCAGCAGCGGGGCGGACAGCGAGGTCGCCGCACCCTCGACGAGGCCGAGAGTCTGCATCGTGAAGACGTACTCGCGCGCGTCGACGACCGCGACGCGCGCGCCGACGTTGCGCTCGAAGGTGACCAGGCCCTGCGCCTCCAGCTGGCGCACCGCCTCGCGGACGGGCACGACGCTCATCTCGAGCGTGTCGGCGATGGGGCCGAGCACGAGCCGGTGGCCGGGGCCGAACTCGTGGCTCGCGATTCGCTCGTGCAGCCACGAGTAGGCGCGCTGCGACTTGCTCGACGTCGACGGGTCGGCCGGCGCGGGCGCCGGCGCGCCGCCCCGCTGCCGCGTCGCCATGTCGGTCACCGCGATTCCCGCCACCGGTCGTACCGGGCGCGCCACTCGGCGTTCGGGGGGAACAGCCCGTCGACGGGGTTCCCGGCCGCGACCTGCTCGGCGACCCAGGCGTCCTCGTCCTCCTGCGCGAGCGCGGCGTCGGCGACCTCCTCGACGAGGGCGGGCGGGATGACGATCACGCCGTCGGCGTCGCCGACGATCACGTCGCCGGGGAGCACCGTGGCCCCGCCGCAGGCGACGGCGACGTCGGCGTCCCACGGCACGTGCTTGCGCCCGAGCACGGCGGGGTGGGCGCCCTTCGAGAACACCGGGAGGCCGATCCCGGCCACCGCATCGAAGTCGCGCACGCCGCCGTCGGTGACGACGCCGGCCGCGCCGCGGCTGCGGGCGCGGAGCGCGAGGATGTCGCCGAGCGTGCCGGAGCCGGTCTCGCCGCGAGCCTCGATGACGATCACCTCGCCCTCGCCGACGGCGTCGAACGCCCGCTTCTGGGCGTTGTAGCCGCCGCCGTGGCTGGCGAAGAGGTCCTCGCGGTTCGGCACGAACCGCAGCGTCCGGGCGGTGCCCACCAGCTTCGCGTCGGGGAGGTTCGGCCGCAGCCCGTCGATCGCGACGTTGTTCAGGCCGCGCTTGCGCAGCTGCGCCGACAGGCCCGCCACGGGGGCGCGCCGCAGCTTGTCGCGGAGCTCGTCGGTGAGCCGGAACGACTCGGGCTCGGGATCCAGACCCGCGGCCTCGCGCGAGCCCCAGGCGTCGACGCGCTGCGCGTCGTCGACCTTCGGCCCCGAGCCGACGTCGGAGAAGGGCGTGTCCCCCTGGGTCACTGTGCTGCGCAGGCGCCCGGAGCTCGGCGCGCCGCCGGCGGTCGGCGCATCGACCTCGACCTCGACGACGTCGCCGGGGACGATCACCGAGGCCCCCGCCGGCGTGCCGGTGAGGATGACGTCGCCGGTCTCCAGGGTGACGTGCTGCGACAGATCGGCGACGAACTGCGCGAGCGGAAAGATCAGGCCCGCGGTGGTGTCGTCCTGCACGAGCTCGTCGTTGACCCAGGTGCGCAGCCGGAGCGCGCCGGGGTCGACGGTGCGGGCGTCGATGAGCCCGGGGCCGAGCGGGGTGTAGCCGTCGCGTCCCTTGGAGCGGACGTTCGAGCCCTTGTCGGCCCAGCGCAGGTCGTAGACGCCCACGTCGTTCGACGCGGTGACCCAGCCGACGTGCTCCCAGGCCCGCTCGAGCGGCACGCGGTACGCGGGCTCGCCGATGACGAGCGCGATCTCGCCCTCGAAGGAGAGCAGCTCGGTGCCTGCGGGGCGCTCCAGGGTGCCGCCCGAGCCGGTCACGGAGCTGCTCGGCTTGAGGAAGTAGGACGGAGCGGTGGGCCGCCGCCCGCGCTGGTCGGCACGCGAGGCGTAACTGATGTGCACCGCGACGACCTTGCCGGGCCGGGGCGCGATCGCCGGTCGGCGTGTGTCGGCGGCTTCGCCGGCGGATCCGTGGGTCATGAGCTCCCTCGCTCTCGCATCGTCCCCAGATTATATACGATCGAGGGCGATCGTTCCACATCGGGTCGTCGGTCTCTCTGTGACCGCAGTCGTATGCCGCTCCGCGCACCGGTTGAATGCGAGCGAACTCGCCCCTATACTCAGCGAGCGATAGTCGAACAATGCGTTCTGATAGTGAACGATGTTCGAGAAGAGGACGAAGGAGTCTTTATGAGCGGATCCGCCTCCCCCGGGTTCACGCCCACCGGAACGATCGCCAGCCACGGCGACCGACGTCGGGTCGTGTTCGCCACCGTCATCGGCACCACCGTGGAGTGGTACGACTTCTTCGTCTACGCCTCGGCGGCCGGCCTCGTGTTCAGCCGGCTGTTCTTCCAGCCCGCGGGGGAGCAGGCGGCGATCCTCCTCTCCTTCGCGACGGTGGGCGTGAGCTTCCTGTTCCGCCCGCTCGGCGCGTTCCTCGCCGGTCACTTCGGAGACAAGTACGGCCGCCGCGTGGTGCTTGTGCTCACATTGATCGTGATGGGCGGGGCGACCACCCTCATCGGCGTGCTGCCCACCTATGCGCAGATCGGCCTCGGGGCGCCGATCCTGCTGATCGTCCTGCGGATCCTGCAGGGCATCTCGGCCGGCGGCGAATGGGGCGGCGCCGTGCTGATGGCCGTGGAGCACGCGCCCAGGAAGAAGCGCGGTCTCTTCGGCGCCGCGCCGCAGATCGGCGTGCCGCTCGGTCTCCTCCTCGCCTCGGGCGTGATGGCCGTCATGGCGGTCATCGCCCCGGGAGACGCCTTCCTCGAGTGGGGATGGCGCGTGCCGTTCCTGCTCAGCATCGTCCTGATCGTCATCGGCTACTGGGTGCGCCGTCGCGTGGAGGAGAGCCCGGTGTTCGCCGAGATCGCCGAGCGCAAGGAGCAGACCCGCCTGCCGATCGTGCAGCTGTTCCGCAGGCACACCCCGCTCGTCGTCATCGCCGCGCTCGTCTTCGCCGGCAACGGCGCGGCCGGGTACATGACGACCGGCGGCTACATCCAGAACTACGCCACAGACCCCTCCGGCCCCGTGGGCCTCGAAGCCGGGCCCGTGCTCTGGGCGGTGACCGGAAGCGGGTTCACCTGGCTCGCGTCGACCTTCGTCGCAGGGTGGGTCTCCGACAAGATCGGCCGACGCGCGACCTATCTCGTGGGCTGGGTCGTGCAGTTGGGCGGGGTCCTCGCCCTGTTCCCGCTCGTGAACACCGGCGGAGTCGGGGGCGTGTTCGCCGGCGTCGCCGTGCTCACCGTCGGTCTCGGCTTCACCTACGGCCCGCAGGCGGCGCTCTACTCCGAGCTGTTCCCGGCCTCGGTGCGCTTCTCGGGCGTGTCCATCTCATACGCCATCGGCGCGATCCTCGGCGGCGCGTTCGCTCCGACCATCGCCGCGGCGCTCGTGCAGGCCACAGGCACCACCTGGGCCGTCACGTGGTACCTCGCCGGGATGACGGCCATCGGCCTCGTCGCGACGCTGCTGCTGCGCGACCGCAGCGGCATCCCGCTCGGCCCCGACCACGAGACCGAGCAGGCGGTGAGCCCGATCCGGGGAGTGTCGAAGGCCTGACCCCGTCGATCACGACGCGCAGGAGTCGACGCCGAGATGTCGCACGGACATCAGCACAGAGAAACGAGGACCTCCAATGCAATTCCACCACCACGGCTATGTGTCCGGCGACCCACGCCTCCAGCCCGCGGCGGGTGTCGGGCTCGACCGCCCCGACGAGCTCCCCGACGAGGTCGACGTGCTCATCGTCGGGTCGGGCCCCGCGGGGATGATCGCGGCGGCTCAGCTAGCGCAGTTCCCCGGGATCACGACCCGCATCGTCGAACGCCGGGACGGCAGGCTCGTGATCGGCCAGGCCGACGGCATCCAGGCCCGCAGCGTGGAGACCTTCCAGGCCTTCGGCTTCGCCGAGCGGATCGTCGCCGAGGCGTATCGCATCACGGAGATGGCGTTCTGGAAGCCCGACCCCGCGGAACCGGCGCGGATCGTCCGCTCCGCCGTCGCACCGGACGACGCCACCGGGGTCAGCGAGTTCCCGCACCTCATCGTGAACCAGGCGCGCGTGCTCGACTACTTCGCCGAGACGGCGGCGAACGGGCCGGCCAGGGTGCGCCCCGACTACGGCCTGGAGTTCGTCGGGCTGACGGTCTCGGACAGCGACGAGCGTCCCGTGACCGTCACGCTCCGGCACACCGCGGGCCCCCGAGAGGGACAGGAGCGCACCGTCCGCGCGAAGTACGTCCTCGGCGCGGACGGCGCCCACAGCCGGGTGCGCGACGCGATCGGCTGCACACCCGTCGGCGACCGGGCCAATCACGCGTGGGGCGTCATCGACGCCCTCGCCGTGACCGATTTCCCCGACATCCGCACGAAGTGCTCGATCCAGTCCGAGGCCGGCAACATCCTGCTCATCCCCCGCGAGGGCGGCCACCTCTTCCGTATGTACGTCGACCTGGGCGAGGTGGCCCCGGGCGACGACGGCGCGGTGCGACGCACCACGGTGGAGCGGATCATCGCACGGGCCAACGACATCCTGCATCCGTACACGCTGGACGTGCGGCACGTCGCCTGGCACAGCGTGTACGAGGTCGGGCACCGTGTGACCGACCGCTTCGACGACGTCCCGCTCGCCCAGGCCGGCACCCGCACCCCGCGCGTGTTCATCGCGGGAGACGCGTGCCACACCCACAGCGCCAAGGCGGGACAGGGCATGAACGTGTCGATGCAGGACGGCTGGAACCTCGCCTGGAAGCTCGGTCACGTGCTGGAGGGCCGCAGCCCCGAGAGCCTGCTGGCGACCTACTCGGCCGAACGCCAGGTGATCGCGCAGGACCTCATCGACTTCGACCGCGAATGGTCGACGATGATGGCGAAGCGCCCCGAGGACTT
The DNA here is from genome assembly GCF_032878875.1 of Microbacterium sp. AB. NCBI lineage: Bacteria > Bacillati > Actinomycetota > Actinomycetes > Micrococcales > Microbacteriaceae > Microbacterium > Microbacterium betulae. The sequence continues at coordinate 918,672 of NZ_CP118157.1, forward strand.
CGACAGCCCCTCGGCGCTCGAGGACTTCTACGTGCGAACGGCGGAGTTCCCCGCCGGCTTCATGACCCGGTACGCCCCCTCCGTGCTCGTCGGCGAGACGACCCACCAGGCGCTCGCCGAGGGGTTCCCCGTCGGCAAGCGCTTCCGGTCTGCTCCCGTCGAGCGCGTCAGCGACGGCAACCCGGTCCACCTGGGCCACCAGGCGGCCGCCGACGGCAGGTGGCGCATCTACGCGTTCGCCGACGCGGCGCGCGCCGGTGAGGCCTCGGCGCTGTCGCACGTCGCGGCGTGGCTGGCGTCGTCGCCGGAGTCGCCGCTCGCCCGCACGCCGGGGGGCGCCGACGACGACGCGTGGTTCGACGTCAAGGTCGTCTACCAGCAGCCGCATCTGGATGTCGACCTGCCCCGGGTGCCCCGGGTGTTCACGCCACGGGTGGGGCCTTTCGGCGTGCTCGACCTGAACAAGGTGTACGGGGTCGACCCCGAGCACGACATCTTCGCGCTGCGCGGCATCGACCGGGGCGGTGCCCTCGTGGTGGTCCGTCCCGACCAGTACGTCGCGCATGTGCTGCCGCTGTCGGCGACCGAGGAGCTCGCGGAGTTCTTCCGCGCGGTGGCGGGTGTTCGGGACCCCGCCGGGGTGTGAGGCCCGCCACCGCGACAGCCGATGCCGTGCTCAGGCGCCGTACGCGCGGCTCACGTCGCCGACGGCACGCGTGAGCCGCGCCGCGATCTCCTCCTCGGGGAGGGGAAGGGAGACGTGGATGACGGCGATGGACGCGGGAGGCTGGTTCGGCAGCGTCAGCGGTACGGCGACCGATCTCAGGGACGCCACGACCTCGTCGTGGCTGACGGCGTAGCCGCGCGCCCGGCTCGCGGCGAGCTCCTCGCGCATCGCGCCGGGCATCCCCGCCGGCCAGGCCTCGCCCGGCAGGGCGAGCAGGATCGCCTTGCCGGGGGCGCCCTGGGTGACGGGATGACGGTGGCCGGGACGGTAGGAGACGACGGCCGCGGTGCGGCGCGGTGCGGCGCTGGCCAGGGTGACCGCCTCGTCGTCGAGCAGCACGGCGAGGAGGCACGTCATCCCCAGCTCGTTCGCGACCGCGTCGAGCTCGGGACGCGCCGCCTGCTGCAGATCGCGCGCCACTCCCGCCGCGAGCGCCGCGAGTCCGGCGCCGAGGCCGAGGCGTCCGGCGTCGTCGCGGGAGACGAGCCCGTGGCCCTCGAGCGTGCGGAGCATCCGGTAGGCGATCGACCGGTGCACCCCCAGTGCGGTCGCGAGCTCGTCGATCGAGAGGCGGCGCTCGGCCGCGGCGAGGATCTCGAGCAGCCGGATGCCGCGGCTCAGGGTCTGGGACGGCGCCGGTGCGCTCCGTTCAGCTGGCATCGTCAACCGTGTTCCTCCAGGAGTGGGCGGTGTCCGTGTCGTCGTCGCCTCGTCGCACGGCCCGCCTGCTCGATAGTATGACGCCCCGCCCCTCCGTGCCCGCACCCGCGCGGCGATGGTGGGACCGCGCACGATCCTCGTCGCTGCGTGCACGGGGCCGGCGCCGCGTCCCCTGCGGTGGCAGAGTCGTGCACACCCTGACGGCACAGCCTCGACGAGGAGGTCGACGATGATCATCGTGCCCCCGGACCCGATCTCGGTCGTGGTCGCCCCCGGCCGCCGGAGCGCCCTGTCGCGGTGGCGCTCCGCCGTCGACGACCTCTTCCCGCCCCTGCGCGTCGTGACGGAGGCGCGGGATTTCGGCGGCGCCATCCGGTCGGCGGGAGCGCCCGGTCTGCAGCTGACCGACATCTCGGCGAGTCCGCACGTTGTGGTGCGCGACTGCGACGGTCGGAGCGCGGGCCCCGACGGCTTCTACAAGCTGAGCCTGCAGCTCGCGGGTGAGGGCAGGATGCGGCAAGGGGGTCGCGAACTCGCGCTGCGACCCGGATCGATCGCGATGTACGACACGGCACGGTCCTACGAGCTGTCGTTCGACACGGACTGCCGTCTCCTGGTGGCGATGTTCCCCCGGTCGGCACTCGCCCTGCCCGCCGGGGTCGCGAACGAGCTGGCCGCCGTCCCGCTGCAGGAGACGGAGGGCGTGGGTGACGTCTTCGCCGCGTATGCGCGGAGCATGAACGACAACCTGGCCCTGCTGGCCGGAGCGGCGGGGCGGCGGACGGCACAGATATTCCTCGACCTGGCGGCGGTGTTCCTCGGCGAGCAGCTCTCCGCTGGCCTCGCCGGTGACGACGCCGGGCGGACGGCGCTGCTGATGCGCATCCTGCGTCACATCGACGACCACATCTCCGACCCGGACCTCGACCCCACGGGTATCGCCGCCGCCCACTTCATCTCCACGCGGCAGCTCTACAACGTGTTCGCACCGACGGGCGAGACCGTCGCGCAGTGGATCCGCCGCCGGCGGCTCGCCGGTGCGCGCGACGACCTCGTCCAGCCGTCGCAGCGGGACGCCACCGTCACCGAGATCGCCCGCCGCTGGGGCTTCGCCGACAGCGCGTACTTCGGGCGCGTGTTCCGGGAGACGTACGGCACGACCCCGGGACGCTGGCGGGCCGAGGCGCGCTGAGGCGCTGCACGGGATTCGCACTGCTCTGCGCGGAACTCCGGTCACACGGACGCCGCGGTCGAGGATGCTGTCGGGACGGGCGCGTTCTGCCACGACGACGTGGCGGCCCGATTCGGGAAGGACCGAGACATGAGCGCACAGGAGCTCGCACAGCTGCGCGGCGTACTGGCACAGGGCGGCGTGGACTTCACGGCAGAGCCCACGGTGGAACGCGTCAACTTCGACGGCCTGCTGGCCTCGTTCCCCCAGGACGAGAGCCTCGTCACCACCCGCCGCTCCGTCGGCGGCGTCAGCGGCCTCTGGGCAGACGGCGAGGGACCGGGAGTGCTGCTCTACCTGCACGGCGGCGGGTACACCCTGGGCTCCGCCGGCGGATACGGGCAGCTCGCGGCATCCCTCGCCCGCGCCGCAGGCGTCGCCCTCTTCTCGGCCGACTACCGCCTCGCTCCCGAGCATCCGCACCCGGCGGCCCTCGAGGACGCTCTCGCCGCATACCGCGGCGTGCTCGACTCGGGAGTCCGGGCGTCGGACGTCGTCGTGGCGGGCGACTCCGCCGGCGGGGGCCTGACGATCGCGCTGCTCGTCGCCATCCGCGATGCCGGGCTGGACGCCCCGGCCGCCGCCGTCGTGCTCTCGCCATGGGTCGACCTGAGCCTTTCCGGCCCGACGGTCGCCTCCAAGGCCGCCGCCGACCCGAGCCTCGACGAGAAGGGGCTGTCGAACGCGGCGCGCCACTACCTCGCCGGCGCGGACCCGGAGACGCCGACGGCGTCGCCGCTGTTCGCCGATCTGACCGGACTTCCGCCGCTGCTGATCGAGGTCGGCGAGGCCGAGATCCTCCTGTCCGACGCCACGCGTCTCGCCGCCGCGGCGGGGGAGGCCGGCGTCGACGTGCGCCTGCACGTCTGGCCCGGCATGGTGCACGACTGGGCGGTCTTCGCGTTCATGCTCGGCGAGGGCCGCGAGCTGATCGCCGAGGTCGGCGGGTTCGTCCGCACCCGCGTGAGCCAGGAGGTGCAGGCGCGATGAGCGCGGCTCGGGAGGGCACGAGGACCGATGTGCTGGTGGTCGGCGCGGGCTTCGCGGGGCTCGCGGCCCTGGCGATGCTGCACCGCGAGGGGTTCGACGTCGTCGGCGTCGAACGCGAGCACGAGGTGGGCGGCACCTGGTACGTCAACCGCTACCCGGGGCTGCGATGCGACGTCGAGAGCATGCACTACTCGTACTCGTGGGACGACGACCTCCAGCAGGAGTGGACGTGGAGCGAACGGTACGCGTCGCAGCCCGAGATCCTCTCGTATGCGCGTCACGTGGTCGACCGCTTCGACCTGCGCCGCGACATCCGCTTCGACACCGCGGTGACGGCGCTGCGCTTCGACCCCGTGCACGACCGCTGGGCGGCGACGCTGTCGGACGGCTCGACCGTCGACGCGCAGTGGGTCGTACTCGCCACGGGAGCTCTCTCGACGCCCAAGCCGATCGACATCCCCGGCGCGGAGGAGTTCCGCGGCGAGGTCCTCCACACCGCCGAATGGCCGCACGAGCCGGTGTCGTTCGCCGGGAAGCGCGTGGCGGTGATCGGCACCGGGTCCTCCGGCATCCAGGTGGCGACCGAGATCGCCAAGGACGCCGAGCATCTGTACGTGCTGCAGCGGACCCCGAGCTACAGCATGCCGGCCCGCAACCGGCCGCTCACCCCCGACGAGGTGGCGCGGTGGAAGGCCCGCTATCCGGACATCCGCGAGGCCGGGCGGCACTCGCTCGACGGCCTTGCGTCTCCGATGACGGGCAAGAACGCGTTCGAGGTCGACGAGCACGAGCGCCGCGCCCGCTACGAGGAGATCTACCGGGCCGGCCTGCCGTTCGCCTTCTTCGGCGTCTTCGACGACGTCCTCGTCGACGACGACGCCAACCGCTCGGTGGAGGAGTTCCTGGCGGAGAAGATCCGCGAGCGCGTGGACGACCCGGCGCTGGCCGAGAAGCTCATCCCCTCCGGCGCCCCCTTCGGCACCCGCAGGTCCTGCCTCGACAGCGGCTACTACGAGATCTTCAACCAGCGCAACGTGACGCTCGTCGCGCTGCGCGAGAGCCCCATCGTGTCGATCACCCCGCGCGGCATCGACACGACCAGGGAGTCGCTCACGGTCGACGCGATCGTCTACGCCACGGGGTACGACGCCTTCACCGGCACCCCCACCGCGATCGACATCGTCGGCGCGGAGGGCGCCACCCTCGCCGAGACGTGGGCGGACGGGGCGCGCAGCTATCTCGGGCTCATGGTGGCGGGCTTTCCCAACCTCTTCCTCGTCACGGGGCCGCAGAGCCCCTCGGTGCTCAGCAACGTGATCGTCTCGATCGAGCAGCACGTCGAGTGGATCACGCGGGCGCTCGCCGATGCGCGCCGCGACGGTGTGGTGCGCATGGAGGCGACCCGCGACGCGGAGCAGGAATGGGTCGACCATACGCGCGCGGTCGCCGAGAGCACCGTCTACCGTGACGCCTCGTCGTGGTACGTCGGCGCCAACGTCGCCGGCAAGCCCCGGGTCGTGCTCCCCTACGTGGGCGGGGTCGGCGGCTTCCGGGAGCGGTGCGAGGAGGTCGCCGCCGACGGGTATCGCGGATTCGCGCGTCGCGTGCGGGAGCTCGCGTGAACGCCTCGGCGGCATGCGCGCGGCGGCACACGGAATGTGCGCTGTACGACAACCGCCGCGGCCGCCGGCCTGGCGAGAATCGGAGGACGGGGGATCGGCGACGGCCGCCGTCCCCCAGGGACGAAGAAGGAGACATCGATGTCTGACATCACCCGGACACGCGACGAGACCGCGCTCGTGGCGCGTGTGCAGGCCGCCGACGGCGAGGGCCGCGACATCCACGACGCCGCCACCGGCGCGGTCATCGGGCAGGCGCCCGTGCATACCGTCGCCGACCTCGACGACGCGATCGCCCGGGCGAAGGCCGCCCAGCCGGCGTGGGAGGGGCTCGGCCATGGGAAGCGCGCCGAGCTGCTGCTCGCCGCCGCCGACGCGATCGAGGCGAACGCCGAGCCGCTCGCGCGCCTGCTCTCCCGTGAGCAGGGCAAGCCCCTCAGCGGGCCGAACGCCCGGTTCGAGGTGGGCGCGTGCGCCACCTGGCTGCGGGATGCGGCGACCACACCGCTGGAGCCGCAGGTGCTCGTCGACGACGAGAGCGGGTATGCGGAGCTCAGCTATCGCGCCGTGGGCGTCGTCGGCGCCATCGGGCCGTGGAACTGGCCGCTCATGATCTCGATCTGGCAGATCGCCCCGGCGCTGCGGATGGGCGACACCGTCGTCGCGAAGCCGAGCGAGTACACGCCCTTGAGCGTGCTCGCGCTCGTCGACATCCTCAACGAGGTGCTGCCGCCCGACGTGCTCATCGCCGTCTCGGGCGGTCGGGACGTCGGCGCCCGGCTCGCGTCGCACCCCGACATCGACAAGGTGATGTTCACCGGGTCCACCGCGACGGGTCGCAGGATCATCGAGGGCTCGGCGGGCAACCTCGCCAGGCTCACGCTCGAGCTCGGCGGCAACGACGCGGGGATCGTGCTCCCCGACGCCGATCCCGCGGCGATCGCGGAGGGCCTGTTCTGGGGTGCGTTCATCAACACCGGCCAGACCTGCGCCGCGCTCAAGCGCCTCTACGTGCACGACTCCCTCTACGACGAGGTCGTCGCCGCGCTCGCGGACCTGGCCCGCGCGACGCCGATGGGCGTCGGCCTCGACGAGGGGAACGTGCTCGGACCGCTGCAGAACCGGCAGCAGTTCGACATCGTGAAGCGCCTCGTCGACGACGCCGCCTCGCGCGGCGCCCGGATCGTCACCGGCGGCACGCCGGCCACCGAGCTCGGCGAGCTGTTCTTCCCCGTCACGATCGTCGCCGACGTCGAGGACGGCGTGCCGCTCGTCGACGAGGAGCAGTTCGGCCCGGCCCTGCCCGTCATCCGCTACACCGACGTCGAGGACGCCATCGCGAGCGCGAACCGGCTGGAGGCGGGGCTCGGCGCATCCGTGTGGTCGACCGACCGCGCCGCGGCCCGGGAGGTCGCCGCCCGGCTGCAGGCCGGCACCGTGTGGATCAACGGTCACGGGGGCCTGCACCCCAAGGTGCCCTTCGGCGGCGTGAAGGGGTCGGGCTACGGCCTCGAGTTCGGCGTCGAGGGTCTGAAGTCCGTCGCCGTGCCGCAGGTCATCAGCGGCTGAGAACAGGAAGAGGAACATCACATGACGAAGAGGTCAGCCATCGTCGTCGGCGCCGGCACCGCCGGGTCGATCGTCGCCCGCCGGCTCGTCGACGCCGGGCTCGAGGTCACGCTGCTCGAGGCGGGCGGGCAGGACACCAGCCCCGCCATCCATGATCCCTCCCGCCTCGTGGAGCTGTGGCACACCGAGAACGACTGGGACCACCACACCGTGCCGCAGGAGCACGCGGGCGGGCGCCGGCTGCACCTGCCGCGCGGGAAGGTGCTCGGCGGCAGTCACGCGCTCAACGCCATGATCTGGGTGCGCGGTGCCGCGGCCGACTATGACCACTGGGCGGCTCTCGGCAACGAGGGCTGGTCGTGGGATGACGTGCTCCCCGTGTACAAGGCGATCGAGGACTACTCCGGTGGCCCCTCCGAGCTGCGCGGGGCGGGAGGCCCTCTTCCGGTCGACGGCGACTACGCGCTCGCGCCGATCCAGGCGTCGATCATCGAGGCCGCCGTGCAGGAGGGGCTCGAGCGCAATCCCGACTACAACGGCGACCACCTCGACGGCGTCGCGCCGCAGCAGGTGACGATCGCCGACGGGCGGCGCGTGAACACGTGGATGGTCTATCTCAAGCCCGTACAGGATCAGGTCGCGATCGAGACCGGATGCCACGTGCACTCCGTGATCGTGGAGGAAGGCCGCGCGGTGGGCGTGCGATACCGCCAGGGGGGCGTGGACCGGGAGCTCCGCGCCGACGAGGTCGTGCTGAGCGCCGGCGCGCTCGACAGCCCGGCGATCCTGCTGCGGTCCGGCGTGGGGCCGAGGACGCTGCTGGAGGAGCTCGGCATCGACGTCGTTCGCGACGCGCCCGGGGTGGGGGAGAACCTCCATGACCACCTCCTCTCGCCGGTCGTCTTCACCACGACGCGCAAGCGGGTGGGGCCGCCGGCCTCGGGGTCCTCCGCGACGCAGTCGCACTGGTTCTGGAAGAGCGATCCGTCCCTCGAGGTCCCCGACACGCAGCCGCTCAACTTCTCGGTGCCGATGTACGGCGAGGACCTCGATCCCACCGCGGACGACGGCTTCTCGCTCATGGCGGGGATCGTCACGCCCCGCAGCCGCGGTCGCATCCGGATCACGGGGGCCTCGCTAGAGGACCCCCTCGAGATCGATCTCGCGGCGCTCGAGCACCCCGACGACGTGCGTTCGCTCGTCGCCTCGGTGCGCCAGTGCCGCTCGGTCGGCCGTCGCCCCGCGCTCGTGGAGGAGTGGGGTGCGGTCGAGCTCTACCCCGGTCCCGACGTCGGCGACGACGAGCTCGAGGACTACGTCCGCCGCACCGCCATCACCTACCACCACCAGGTCGGCACGTGCCGGATGGGCGTGGACGAGGAGGCGGTCGTCGATCCGCGCCTGCGCGTCGTCGGCGTCGCGGGTCTCCGGGTGATCGACGCGTCGATCATGCCGCGCGTGACGACGGGCAACACCAACGCCCCCGCGGCCCTCATCGGAGAGCTGGGCTCGCGGTTCCTGCTCGAGGACGCCGGCGTGCCCGTACCGGCCGGGGCGCTGGCGGAACCGGTCGAGGCCTGAGCTCATCCGTCGGTCGCTGCGCGGTACACCGTCGGCGGCACTCCGACGTGCTCCCGGAAGACTTTGCTGAAGTGGGAGGGATCGGCGAAACCCCAGGAGGACGCGATCGAGGCCACGCTGTCGGACGCACGGCGCGGGTCGCGGAGGTCACGGCGCACATGCTCGAGGCGCCGTTGCCGAATCCACTGCGACACGGAGACCCCGCGCCGCTGGAAGAGGGCGTGCAGGTGGCGGGTCGAGATGTAGTTCGCCGCGGCGACGGTCTCGGGGCTGAGCGCGGGATCGCCCAGATGCCCGTTGATGTAGGTGTCGATGTGGAACAGAAGCTCCGATGACGCGTCGCCCCACGTCGCACCGCGCAGTTCGTTCCCGACCATCGTGGCGATGAGGTCCATCGTGTTGTGCGTGATCCGCAGACCGGTCGGCCCGTCGAGGGCGGGCAGCGCGGAGGCGATCCCGGCGAGGAAGCGGCTGACGGCGCGCGCGAAGCCCTCGTCTCCGCCGATCCTGATCGCGGTGAGAGCCTTGAGCGACTCGGGGTCGGCGTCGATCATCCGGTGCGGGAACATCACGATGACGGAGGCCGTGTCCTCGCCGAACTCGAGCGTGTACGGCCTGCTCGTGTCGTAGAGGACGATGTCGCCCGGGGTGAGCAGCCCGGTGCGATCGTCCTGCACCAGCATGCCGCTGCCGGTCAGGAGGAGGGTGAGCTTGACGTAGTGCTCGGACGAGGTCCGGATGTCGGCTGCCGTCCTCTCGACGGTGTGCGCGCTGGCCGTGACCGTGGAGAAGAGCACGCCGTCGCTGATCCGGCCGTCGAGCTGCGCGTGGAACGCGCCTCCCGGTGCCGCGTGCACGTCGAGCGGGACGAACGAGCTCGAGACGGTGCGCTGCCACTGCGAGACGGCGGAGGTGGACTCTCGCACGGACAGCGGTGTGTTGTCGGGCATGGCGCACCTCACGTCATCGTGGGCTCAGGGAGATCTGATTATAGCCGTCGCCCGTGGCGGGGTGGCCCCCGCAACGCCATGGGCCCCCGGCCTCGACCGCGGCGACGACCGCTCGGTCAGCCGATGCACGTGCCGGTCGACACGGGTTCGGGCGCGTCGCCGATGACCGCGAAGACCGGCATCAGCTCGTTCGCGGTCATCGCATAGCCGACGTCGGCACGTGCCTCGTCGCGCGCGAAGACGACGCCGGCGACCTCGCCCGACTCCGTCAGGAGGGGGCCGCCGGAGTTGCCCGGGACGACCTCCGCGGACAGCGTGTAGACCTCGCGCGGGGCGCGTGCGCTCTCGTAGATGTCGGCGACCCGCGCCGAGCCGACCGCGAGCACGCCGGCGGGGACCGTGCGGAACGGCCCTCCGTACGGATATCCCTGCACGGCTGCGGCGCTGCCCGCGGAGAGGGTCTCCACGATGGCCAGCGGAGCGGCGTCGACGTCCACGGCGATCGCCGCCAGATCGTCCACGGGATCGAAGTACACCACGCGCCCCTCGCGCGCCGGCTCGCCCGGCAGCTCGACGACGGGCACGTCGACTCCCGCGACGACATGTGCGTTCGTGATCACGAGGTCGTCGGCGGCGACGAAGCCCGAGCCGCTCGAGCTCGTCCCGCACGCATAGGCGACGCCGGTGATGCGCGCCACCGACGCGGCCGATGCGGCGAGGTCGGGATCGTCGGTGTCGATCTCCGCGGTGTCGGGAGTCGTCCCCGCCTCGAACAGCCCGCCGATCGTGGGCAGCGTGTCCTCGAGGACCGTCGAGTGCAGCCGAGCCAGCGCCTCAGCCACGGGAGCCGGGGTGAGGCGATCGATCGTGCGCAGCACCGCGGAGGAGGCCACAGAGGCGGAGACTCCCGGGATGCCCGCCGCGGCGATCCCCGATCCGGCGAGCGAGAGCGCGAGCGCGGCGGCCACGGCGCCGAGCGCGCCGCCGAGGAGACGTTCGACGACGCGGAGCCTCATCCGGTCGGCACCGCGGCGGACGACCGAGCCGATCGCGCCGCCGACGGCGGCGCCGAGCGCGAGCAGGCCGATCGTCGTGCCGACGACGGCGAGCCCGCGCCAGCCCGGGTCGGGGATCGCGTCGTTGACGAGCGGCGTCACCCACGGCGCGGCGGCGCCACCGGCGATGAGACCGCACAGCCATCCGAGGCCTGCGAACAGCCCTGCTCGAAGTCCGGCGACGAGCGCCGCGACCAGGACGACGAGGATCACGACATCGGCGAGGGTCATCGCAGCGGCTCCTGTTCTCCGGCGGGAGGACTCACGCTACGTGCCTCTCCTCGGGCGAAGCCGGGAGACCGCCCGGATCGGTCCTCCTCGTCCGCGGTGCGCGCCTCGACCGCCTCCGTCGTCGACGCTAGGGAGCGTCGGGGACGGCGACCAGGTCCTCGCGCAGGTAGCGGGCGTACCCGCCCGGTGTGCGTCCGTGCTGGCGTCCGCTCGTGAGCACCCAGGCGTCGTCCGAGGCCACGATCCGGGCCCCGCGCGAGCGTGCCAGCGACACGAGCCGGACGTCCTCGTGCTCCTCGGCGGACGAGAATCCGCCGGCGTCGACGAGCGTGGACGCGCGGATGCCCAGGTTCGCTCCGTGCACGTGGCCGTTCGCCACGCCGGGGGTGTAGCGACGGAGCCATGCGGCGACCTGCTGCTCGGAGAGATCACGGAAATCCGGATGCACCGTGCCGACGACGACGTCGGCGCCGGCATCGGCCTGCTCGACCTGATGCGTCAGCCAGTGGGGCGGGACGGCGGAGTCCGCGTCGGTGTGCGCCGTCCACACCTGTGCGAGCGGCAGCGCCCGGAATCGGTCGAGGGCGAGCCCGACGCCCGAAGCGCGAGCGGCTCCGACGCGGCGGTGGGCGACCTGTACCGCCTCGACGTCCGAGCCCTCGGCGATGGGGGCGGATGCGTCGGTGCAGGCGTCGAGCACCGCCCAGATCCGCGCGTCGATCGCGGGGTGAGCCCGACGCAGATGCACGCGCGCGGCCTGGAGCGATTCGAGGCATCCGGCCAGCAGCTCCTCCTCGTCGTGGACGGGGACCACGACGGCGACGGCGGCGATTCGCCGAGACGACATCACAGCACCCCCGTCTCGCGGGCGACCGACGCCGCGCCTCCTCGCGCGAGCACGTCCAAGACGAAGTCGTCCTCGATGTGCCGGGCCGCACGGGTCCACTCGCGGCGCGCGGCGATGGCGGCGTGGACGTCGTCGCCGCCCAGCGGCGCCGTGTCGATCGGATGCCGCCAATGGCATGCGACGAGGACCGCGTCGCCGGCGGCGGACGCGTCGATCCGGTCGAGAGCCCGGGCGAGGCGCTCGGCCGACCAGTAGTAGCCGAGCTCGGACAGCACGATCAGATCGAAGTCGCCGGCGGGCCACTCGTCGGGGAGCGTCCATTGCTCGAACCGGACGTTCGACGGGGCTCCGTTCCGCCGTGCGCGCGAGAGCGCCACCTCGGACGCGTCGACCGCGACGAGCGACGAGGCGCGTGAGGCCAGCTCCCGCGACGTCGCTCCGCCGGCGCAGCCGAGCTCCAGCGCCCGTGCGAAGCGTTCCCGCGGGAGCGACGCGAGCAGCAGATCCCGTTTGCGTCGTTCGTACCAGCGCGACTCGAGCCCCCACGGATCGTCGTGGCGCTCATGGAACGCGTCGAAGTCGGCGACGCTCGGCTCCGGCGTCTCCCGATCGTCCCGCGTCGGCGACGGGGCGATGAGCACCTCGACGTCACGCGCGAAATGAGCCTTCGTGTCGGCGTGGAGGATGGCTCCGTCGGCGGGCGCGTCCGGATCGGGATGCAGCTGGCTCCTGTGCGCGGCGATCGCACGGCTCTTGGCGGCAACGGACTCCTCGTCGAGCGAGAACGCCCTCCAGCCCACCGTGTCGATCGACGCGGGATCGCCCCAGTGCCAGAGCCAGATCGGGTAGCCGACGACGGTGGCGCCGCTCGTGCGGAGGGACAGGGCGATCTCGCCCAGCACGCGGTGGTCGCGGTGGCCGTCGTCCCACCAGGGGGCCGCGATCAGCGTCCGGCCCGAGCCCCGCCCGCGCACCCGTGCGGACAGGGCCGCGGCGACGTCCGCCCGAGCCTCGCGGATGCCGCCGTCGGCGACGCCCAGGAAGTCGACGGGCGCGCCCGGAGCCAGCTCGTGGAGCGCCCTGATGAGCTCTTCACGTCGCACACGCCCGAGGTCCGCCGGGTTCGGCACGTCGGGATGGGCGGCGTCGCCGTCGGTGACGACGATCACCGACACGGCGACGCCGTCCCGCGCGGCGCGGAAGATGAGACCGCCGGCGCCGAGGGTCTCGTCGTCCGGGTGCGCCGACAGCACGACGAGACGCTCCACGCCCGTGAGGTCGAGCGCGGGGAGGCCCCGCCACGGCGCCGCACGCTGCCACGCGTCCTCGGACGTCCCGGGATCGCGGTGGTCGAACGGGACGCTCACCGTCGGCCCTCCGCGACGGCGAGGCGCCCGAGACGCGCGAGATCGCGGTCCGCATGGTCCTGGCGGATGTACACGGAGAGGTCGGCGACGCGTCGGGAGTGGCTCTCGTCGGCGGCGACGGGCCCGGGGCCGAGAGCCGCCGCCTCGTCGTCGAGCACGACGCGGACGGATCGCGAGACGACCGCGCGGACGCGCGCCGCGAGGAGAGCGGCGTCCGCACCCGAGACGCGCTCGTCGATCTCCGCGGCGGCGTGCGCCAGCGTGCGGGATGCCGCCCAGCTCGCCGCATCCGCCCGTCCCGCGTACAGCGCGGACAGCTGGTCCGCGTCGGTTCGCGCGCCGGCGGCGGCGAGGGCCGCGACGATCGGCAGGGTCCCGCCCCACCACACCGCCGCGACGCCCATCCCGCCCCACGTGAAGCCCGCCCGGCGCAGGTACCAGCCCGGCTCGCCGACGGGAGCGGCGTGAGCGCCCTCCAGGTCGACGGGGGCGCTGACGACCTGGGACAACCCGCGAGCCGCCCACGGCCCCGGTCTGGCGCTCACCTCGGGCGCACGGAGGTCGACGGCGAAGAGGCCGCGCCGGCCGTCGTCGACCCACGCCGTGAGGAGCGCATGACTCAGGCGACCGGCGAGCGAGCACCACGGCTTCGTCCCCGTGAGCGTCCATCCGCCGCCGGCCGCGGGACGCGCCGTGACCCGCGCCGCCGGTCCTTCCGCGGCGAAGACGCCCCAGGTCGCGTCGTCCGTCGCGTCGACCGATGCGAGCACGGCGTCGACGTCCGCGACGTCGTCGCGCGCCTGATCGAGGATCGCCAGCGCATCGAGATGAGGCTCGAGGATCCGCGCAGCGCCGACGTCCCGCTCGCTCGTCGATGCCAGGAGTTCCCAGAGGGCGGCCGTGTCCTCACCGGGCGAGGGGGCGATCCTGCCGACCCGGGAGACCCACGCGAGCGTGGACTCCAGGTCGACGCCGAAGCCCGCGAGGTCGTCCACGTCCGCCAACGCCTCGTCGAGAGCCGGGGGCAGCGCACGCAAGGGAGGACGATCGGGAACGGATCTGCTCATGACGGGACTCTACGAAGGATGCGTGCGTGGCGGCTCGGGCTTGACAGGCGCGCGTCCCGGCGGAGCGGACCGGTCCGGCCCTCCCGGCCCGTCCCGCGGCTCGCCGCCGCGACACGCCCGACGGGGTCCCGGATTGCAGCCGAAGAGTGCGCGGCGTAGTGTTATCTCTGTTGCAGCCAAGCGATGAGGTAGAGCCGACAGGCTCCTTGATCCCAGGACTGTGACATCAACTCCATCTCGACGGAGATCCTCCATGAGGATCCTGAAGGATGGGGGTCTTCCTCACTCCTGAACCGGAGAGGATCGATACGACGTATCGATCGGATCGTCGGGTGGGGGGTGTGGGTGCCCCGGAGGGCTCGGCTGTGTGGTCGGGGGCTGGGTGTGTCTGATCTTTGAGAACTCAACAGCGTGCACTTGTCAAGTGCCAAATTTTATCCTCGTCTCGGTTTTTTCCGGGGTGAGAATTCCTTTGGATCAATGGGGGATCATCTTTTTGGTGGTTTCTTTTTTTGGTCAGTTTCAAGCTCGCTTGTCCTGGTCTTTGGGCTGGGGTGGGTTTTGGTTTTTTTGGAGAGTTTGATCCTGGCTCAGGATGAACGCTGGCGGCGTGCTTAACACATGCAAGTCGAACGCTGAAGCCCCGCTTGCGGGGTGGATGAGTGGCGAACGGGTGAGTAACACGTGAGTAACCTGCCCCTGACTCTGGGATAACAGCCGGAAACGGTTGCTAATACTGGATATGCATCATGGCCGCATGGTCTGTGGTGGGAAAGTTTTTTCGGTTGGGGATGGGCTCGCGGCCTATCAGCTTGTTGGTGGGGTAGTGGCCTACCAAGGCGTCGACGGGTAGCCGGCCTGAGAGGGTGACCGGCCACACTGGGACTGAGACACGGCCCAGACTCCTACGGGAGGCAGCAGTGGGGAATATTGCACAATGGGCGGAAGCCTGATGCAGCAACGCCGCGTGGGGGACGACGGCCTTCGGGTTGTAAACCTCTTTTAGTATCGAAGAAGCCCTTCGGGGTGACGGTAGGTGCAGAAAAAGCGCCGGCTAACTACGTGCCAGCAGCCGCGGTAATACGTAGGGCGCAAGCGTTATCCGGAATTATTGGGCGTAAAGAGCTCGTAGGCGGTTTGTCGCGTCTGCTGTGAAATCCCGAGGCTCAACCTCGGGTCTGCAGTGGGTACGGGCAGACTAGAGTGCGGTAGGGGAGATTGGAATTCCTGGTGTAGCGGTGGAATGCGCAGATATCAGGAGGAACACCGATGGCGAAGGCAGATCTCTGGGCCGTGACTGACGCTGAGGAGCGAAAGGGTGGGGAGCAAACAGGCTTAGATACCCTGGTAGTCCACCCCGTAAACGTTGGGAACTAGTTGTGGGGGCCTTTCCACGGTCTCCGTGACGCAGCTAACGCATTAAGTTCCCCGCCTGGGGAGTACGGCCGCAAGGCTAAAACTCAAAGGAATTGACGGGGACCCGCACAAGCGGCGGAGCATGCGGATTAATTCGATGCAACGCGAAGAACCTTACCAAGGCTTGACATACACCGGTAACGGCTGGAAACAGTCGCCCCTTTTTGGTCGGTGTACAGGTGGTGCATGGTTGTCGTCAGCTCGTGTCGTGAGATGTTGGGTTAAGTCCCGCAACGAGCGCAACCCTCGTTCTATGTTGCCAGCACGTTATGGTGGGAACTCATGGGATACTGCCGGGGTCAACTCGGAGGAAGGTGGGGATGACGTCAAATCATCATGCCCCTTATGTCTTGGGCTTCACGCATGCTACAATGGCCGGTACAATGGGCTGCGATACCGTGAGGTGGAGCGAATCCCAAAAAGCCGGTCCCAGTTCGGATCGTAGTCTGCAACTCGACTACGTGAAGTCGGAGTCGCTAGTAATCGCAGATCAGCAACGCTGCGGTGAATACGTTCCCGGGTCTTGTACACACCGCCCGTCAAGTCATGAAAGTCGGTAACACCTGAAGCCGGTGGCCTAACCCTTTTGGGAGGGAGCTGTCGAAGGTGGGATCGGTAATTAGGACTAAGTCGTAACAAGGTAGCCGTACCGGAAGGTGCGGCTGGATCACCTCCTTTCTAAGGAGCATCTGGGCATCTCTGTTCTCACGTGTGTGGGGGTGGGGGTGTGCAGGGGGCCAGGTCATCACCGGATGTGTGGTGCTGGTCGCTCATGGGTGGAACATTTGACAAGGCGCCTCAGTCGGCTAGGTCTTCTCAGTACGTCATGCTTCGGTGTGGTGGGAACGGGGGGTCTGGTTCGGGTGGGGCGTGTGCACGTTGTTGGGTCCTGAGGGCTCAGGCGTCCCCTGTTGTGGGGGGTGGTTGGTCTTCGTTGGGCCTCGTCTGAACCGGTGTGTGCCGGGGTGGGTGGGGTTCCGCCCGTACTTTGAGAACTACACAGTGGACGCGAGCATCTTTTAGAAAGAATGCGAACACACATTTTTGCTGTGCCCTTTTGGGGGTGTGGTGGGGTGTGTGGCTCATGTTTTGTCAAGTCTTTAAGAGCAAACGGTGGATGCCTTGGCATCTGGAGCCGAAGAAGGACGTAGCAATCTGCGATAAGCCTTGGGGAGCCGATAAGCGGGCTGTGATCCGAGGGTGTCCGAATGGGGAAACCCCGCCAGGCGGTGTGAGTCGTCCTGGTGACTCCTGTCTGAATATATAGGGCGGGTAGAGGGAACGCGGGGAAGTGAAACATCTCAGTACCCGCAGGAAGAGAAAACAATTGTGATTCCGTGAGTAGTGGCGAGCGAAAGCGGAGGAGGCTAAACCGGGCGTGTGTGATAGCCGGCAGGTGTTGCACGTTCGGGGTTGTGGGACCGTTTTGAGACTGCTGCCGTGGTCTCGATGGTATAGAAGCGTATAGGCGAACGGCTTTGAATGGCCGGCCGGAGTGGGTGGTAGCCCCGTAGCCGACATGCGTGTTCTTCCATGAGTGGTATCCCAAGTAGCACGGGGCCCGTGAAATCCCGTGTGAATCTGCCAGGACCACCTGGTAAGCCTAAATACTCCCAGATGACCGATAGCGGACTAGTACCGTGAGGGAAAGGTGAAAAGTACCCCGGGAGGGGAGTGAAAGAGTACCTGAAACCGTTTGCTTACAACCCGTCGGAGCCTCCTTGTTGGGGTGACGGCGTGCCTTTTGAAGAATGAGCCTGCGAGTTAGTGATACGTGGCGAGGTTAACCCGTGTGGGGGAGCCGTAGCGAAAGCGAGTCTGAACAGGGCGTTTGGAGTCGCGTGTCCTAGACCCGAAGCGAAGTGATCTATCCATGGCCAGGCTGAAGCGTCGGTAAGACGTCGTGGAGGGCCGAACCCACTTAGGTTGAAAACTGAGGGGATGAGCTGTGGATAGGGGTGAAAGGCCAATCAAACTTCGTGATAGCTGGTTCTCTCCGAAATGCATTTAGGTGCAGCGTTGCGTGTTTCTTGCTGGAGGTAGAGCTACTGGATGGCCGATGGGCCCGACAAGGTTACTGACGTCAGCCAAACTCCGAATGCCGGTAAGTGAGAGCGCAGCAGTGAGACGGTGGGGGATAAGCTTCATCGTCGAGAGGGAAACAACCCAGACCACCATCTAAGGTCCCTAAGCGCGTGCTAAGTGGGAAAGGATGTGGAGTTGCTGTGACAACCAGGAGGTTGGCTTAGAAGCAGCCACCCTTGAAAGAGTGCGTAATAGCTCACTGGTCAAGTGATTCCGCGCCGACAATGTAACGGGGCTCAAGCACGCCACCGAAGTTGTGGCATTCATATTTTTGACCGGCCTGTTCCTTTCGGGGGGCGGGTCCAGTTGTGTGGATGGGTAGGAGAGCGTCGTGTGCGGGGTGAAGCGGCGGAGTGATCCAGCCGTGGACGGCACACGAGTGAGAATGCAGGCATGAGTAGCGAATGACGTGTGAGAAACACGTCCTCCGGAAGACCAAGGGTTCCAGGGTCAAGCTAATCTTCCCTGGGTAAGTCGGGACCTAAGGCGAGGCCGACAGGCGTAGTCGATGGACAACGGGTTGATATTCCCGTACCGGCGAAGAACCGCCCAAGCTGATCCAGTGGTGCTAAGCGCCCGAGCCATCACACCGGGTCCTTCGGGACTCATCGTGGTGGGGAGCGCGTGACCCCATGCTGGTGCGGTTAGCGTGTTAACAGGTGTGACGCAGGAAGGTAGCCCAAGCCAGGCGATGGTTGTCCTGGTCCAAGCATGTAGCCCGACTTCTAGGTAAATCCGGGAGTCTTACAGGGTGAGATGTGATGGGGATGAAAAGTGGGTGATCCTCTGCTGCCAAGAAAAGCATCGACGCGAGGTTCGAGCTGCCCGTACCCCAAACCGACTCAGGTGGTCAGGTAGAGAATACTAAGGAGATCGAGATAATCGTGGTTAAGGAACTCGGCAAAATGCCCCCGTAACTTCGGGAGAAGGGGGGCCACCCGCTTATACCAGTTTTCCTGGGAAAGGGTGTGGTGGCCGCAGAGACCAGTGGGTAGCGACTGTTTATTAAAAACACAGGTCCGTGCGAAGTCGCAAGACGATGTATACGGACTGACGCCTGCCCGGTGCCGGAAGGTTAAGAGGACCGGTTAGCCCTTTGGGGCGAAGCTGAGAATTTAAGCCCCGGTAAACGGCGGTGGTAACTATAACCATCCTAAGGTAGCGAAATTCCTTGTCGGGTAAGTTCCGACCTGCACGAATGGCGTAACGACTTCCCAGCTGTCTCAACCACGAACTCGGCGAAATTGCATTACGAGTAAAGATGCTCGTTACGCGCAGCAGGACGGAAAGACCCCGTGACCTTTACTATAGCTTGGTATTGGTGTTCGGTGTGGCTTGTGTAGGATAGGTGGGAGACTGTGAAGCGGCCACGCCAGTGGTTGTGGAGTCGTTGTTGAAATACCACTCTGGTCATTCTGGATATCTAACTTCGGACCGTGATCCGGTTCAGGGACAGTGCCTGGTGGGTAGTTTAACTGGGGCGGTTGCCTCCTAAAGAGTAACGGAGGCGCCCAAAGGTTCCCTCAACCTGGTTGGCAATCAGGTGGCGAGTGTAAGTGCACAAGGGAGCTTGACTGTGAGACTGACAGGTCGAGCAGGGACGAAAGTCGGGACTAGTGATCCGGCAGTGGCTTGTGGAAGCGCTGTCGCTCAACGGATAAAAGGTACCTCGGGGATAACAGGCTGATCTTGCCCAAGAGTCCATATCGACGGCATGGTTTGGCACCTCGATGTCGGCTCGTCGCATCCTGGGGCTGGAGTAGGTCCCAAGGGTTGGGCTGTTCGCCCATTAAAGCGGTACGCGAGCTGGGTTTAGAACGTCGTGAGACAGTTCGGTCCCTATCCGCTGCGCGCGTTGGAAGTTTGAGAGGATCTGACCCTAGTACGAGAGGACCGGGTTGGACGAACCTCTGGTGTGCCAGTTGTACCGCCAGGTGCATGGCTGGTTGGCTACGTTCGGGATGGATAACCGCTGAAAGCATCTAAGCGGGAAGCCGGCCTCAAGATGAGACTTCCCTGCCCCTTTGAGGGTGTGAGGCTCCCAGCAGACTACTGGGTTGATAGGCCAGATGTGGAAGCACGGCAACGTGTGGAGCTGACTGGTACTAATAAGCCGACGACTTGAAAACAACATGACTCATCGTCGTTTTTTCGAGAGTGCGTGTTCGCGTCCACTTTGTGGTTCCCGATGTATGGGCACCCGTATAGTTTCATAGAGAAGCTTGATGTTCCGAAGCATCGCAGAGTGTTTCGGTGGTCATAGCGAGAGGGAAACGCCCGGTCACATTCCGAACCCGGAAGCTAAGCCTCTCAGCGCCGATGGTACTGCAAGGGAGACCTTGTGGGAGAGTAGGACACCGCCGGACTTCACGTGAGAAAAGGGCCGCCCAACGCCGGGCGGCCCTTTTCTGCACCCCATCACGACCACCCACACACCTCACCTCCGTCATCCGAAGACGGCGTGGGCGACGGTGAAGATCGAGAGCCCGGCGAGGGCCCCCACGACGGTTCCGTTGAGGCGGATGTACTGCAGGTCGCGGCCGACGAGCAGCTCGATCTTCTCCGTGGTCTCGTCGGCGTCCCATCGATCGACCGTGTCGGTGATGATCGAGGCGATGTCGTGCCGGTACCGCTCGACGAGGAAGCCGGCCGCATCCACGACCCAGCCGTCGACGCGGTGCTGCAACGCGGGCTCCGTCCCGAGCCGTGCGCCGATGTCGATCAGGGCCTCGCGCATGCGCGTGCGCAGGGCGCTGTCGGGATCGCCCAGAGAGAGGATGAGCCCGTTCTTCGCGGTGTCCCATGCGCGAGCGGCGAGGTCGCGCACGCGCGGGCTGTCGAAGACCGCGCTCTTCGCGCCCTCGAGCTTCGCGCGGGTCTCGGCGTCGTGCTGCAGGTTGTTCGCGAGAAGCGCGAGGTACCTGTCGATGGCCCGGCGGGCGGGGTGGTGCGGGTCCGCGCGCACGGCGTCGACGAAGGAGACCGCCTCGTTGTAGAGCGCGCCGTCGATCACGCGGTGCGCGAGCGACGGAACCCATGACGGAAGGCGCTTCGACACGAGCCCTGCGAACGCGTCCTTGTTCCCGGCCAGCCATCCCGAGATGCTGTCCGCGGCGAGATCGACGGCGGAGTGATGGGCGTCGGCCTCGACGATCCGCTCGAGCCACGCCCCGGCGGCCGTCCCCCACTCGGGCTCGAGGAGATGCTCGCGAGCGAGCGATGCGACGAGGTCCTGCACGTCGTCGTCGCTCAGCGCGCGCAGCACGCCCTGCGCCATCGTGGCGCCCTCGGCGGCGATCCGCTCCGCGTGGTCCGGCTCGGTGAGCCATCCGCCCAGTCGCTCCGCGATGCGCGCCCCCGCGAGCTTGTCCCGCACGACCGGGGAGGAGAGGAAGTTGGTCTCCACGAAGTCGCCGAGCGTGCGCCCGATCTCGTCCTTGCGGCTGGGGATGATGGCCGTGTGCGGGATGGGCAGCCCGAGGGGTCGACGGAAGAGCGCCGTCACGGCGAACCAGTCGGCCAGCGCGCCCACCATGCCGCCCTCCGCGGCTGCGCGCACGTACGCCATCCACGGCACGCTGCCCTGCAGCGCGAAGCCGAAGACGAACAGGACCGCCATGAAGACGAGCGCACCTGCCGCGACCGCCTTCATCCGCCGCAGGGAGCTCCTTCGCACGCGGTCGGCGGGGGAGAGGAGCTCGGTAGGGGTGCGCGGCATGACATGATCCTCGCACGCGAGTGCCGGACGAGACGCGGCCTCGCTGCCGGCGCCCGCCTGGCCGGCGAGCGGGGTACGCTGGCGCCGTGATCGAAGACATCCAGAAGCGCGCGCTGCACCGTACCCGCATCCTCGAAGGCCAGCTGCGCGGCGTCGCCCGGATGATCGAGAACGAGGAGTACTGCATGGACATCATCACGCAGTCCCGTGCCATCCAGCGCTCGCTCGAGTCGCTCAACCGGCTGCTCCTGGAAAATCATCTGCGCACGCATGTGACGCACATGTTCGAGAACGGCGGCGACGACCGCGACCAGGCCGTCGCCGAACTGCTGCGGGCGTTCGACTTCGACGGGCGTTCCTGACCGACCGGCGATTCAGCCGAGCGGGCCGAGCCAGGCCGACGCGACGGTGCTGTGGGCGGACTCGGGATCCGAGGGGTGGAAGGCGCCGGCGAGCACGTCGCGAGAGAGGCGCGAGAGCTCGTTGCGCGAGAAGTACGACGAGCCGCCCGCGACGAGCATCGCGTCGTCCACCACGCGCTTCGCCGTGGCCGTGGCGCGGTGCTTGACGCCCGAGAGGTACGAGAACCAGCGCGGGCCGTGGTCCTCGAGCGCGTCGAGGCCGTGACCCACCCACTCGAGCTGCGGGGGAAGGGCGTCGTAGGCGAGCGCCATCTCGGCGATCCGCCAGCGGATGTCGGGATCCTGGCTGTAGGCGAGGCCGGTCCGCTTCGACCGCCGGGCATGCGCCGACTCGACGGCGAGGTCGAGGGCGCGACGCGCGACGCCCGTGTAGACCGAGGCGAGGAGCAGCTCGAAGGAGGCGAAGATCCCGAAGACCAGGGGGTCGGCGCTCGGCCCGGGGTCGATGCGCCGCACGACGCGCTCGGCGGGCGCGACCACACCGTGCAGCTCGGTCGTGCGGCTCTGCGTGCCGCGCATCCCGAGCGTGTCCCAGTCGTCGCGGGTGACGACCCGCTCGTCCCGCCCGACGAAGGCGAAGACGAGCTTCGGTGCGTCCGGCGACGTCGTGTCGAGCCCGTGGAGACCCAGCCTCGTCCACACGGGGGCCAGCGAGGTGAAGACCTTCGTGCCCGTGAACGCGTACGAGCCGTCCGGCCCCGGTGCGGCGTCCGTGTCGCTGCCGAAGAGCACGAGGTCGTTGCCGGCCTCGCTGATGCCGAAGGCGAAGACCTCGCCATCCGCGGCCTCCTCCTCGACGAAGGCGAGATCGTCGATGCCGCGATCGCGCAGCGTCTTCGCCACGCCCGTCCACACGAGATGCATGTTGATCGCGAGGGCCGTGGCGGGCGAGGCCTGGGCGAGGCGCTGCTGCAGCACCGACGCCTGCGCGAACCCGAGCCCGGCGCCGCCGCGGTCCTTCGGGACGAGGAGGCGCAGATATCCGGCCTCGCGCAGCGCGTCGAGGTCCTCCTCGGGGAAGGCGTTCTCGGCGTCGACCCTCGCGGCGCGCGATCGGATGCTCTCGACGAGCGCGTCGGGAAGGAACGTCTCGGGATCGAAGGATGCGGGCCGGCTCATGCCTCCCAGCCTAGAGACGAGATCGCCGTCTCCGCCCTGAGGCGACGACCATCTCGACGACAGGGCAGATGCTCCAGAGGTTTGGGTAGGGTTCTCACCGAACCGCAGGCGCGACGAGCGGCATGGCGACGAGCGAGTTCGGATCCTCGCGCCCGAGTCGACATCTCTTCCGAGGGGAGACACGATGAAGAAGAACACCACGACCGATGAGATCCTGTTCGGTCCGGACATCGCCTCGGAGGGCTCGCTGTGACTTCCGCAGGCGCGATTCGCCTCCTGCCGACGGCGGGCGCCGCCGACGGCGACCTGGTGCACGACGTCGCCGCATTGGCCAACGACGTCTACGCAGCGGCAGAAGAGGGGATGTGGCAGCCGGGCACGCCGCGCACCGATCGCGATGAGATCGCTGCAGCCATCGGTGCGGGCGAGATCCTCGCCGCGTACGCGCGCGAGCGACTCGTCGGTGTCGTGCGCACGGCGGTCGCCGACGGGACCGGCTGGCTCGGCATGCTCGCCGTCCGCTCGGATGTCCGAGGCGGCGGGATCGGGCGGAGGCTGGTCGACGCCGCCGAGGACCTGGCCCGGGACGCCGCGGCGACCGTCATGCAGATCGAGGTGCTCACCCCTCTCGACGGAAGCAATCGGTCGAAGGGCGAACTCGACCGGTGGTATCGGCGACTCGGCTACGAGCACGTCCGCGACGACGATCTCGCCGCGCACCACGCCGCGCTCGGCGCCCTGCTCGCCATACCGTGTCTTCTCCGGGTCTACCGAAAGCCCCTGCTGCCGCCCCGGACCCCGACGCCGGCCGACCCGCCCCAGTGATAGGGCGCGGCCGAGCCCGGAGCCGGCGCGTGCGCGACACGCCGGGACACGCCGAAGAGGCGATCTCGGCGGGACGTCGATGTCGGTGGCCCGACCTATCGTGCGAGCTGTGGAGAACGTCGTGATCGGCGGTGCCGATCCCCGTCGATCGGGCATTCGGAGGGCCTTCCGAGCGTTGCACCCCTGTGGATGCTTCGGTGGACGGACCTGTGGGAGGCGGTGGAGAACGGTGGAAAATCACACGGATGTAACTACTAGCCCTTGTGGTGCCCCCGAACGTCGGCACCCATATGTAGTATTGAGAGTCCGGTGGGGGTCTGCCGGGACAACACGGATCTGAGGGGAACAGGACATGGCGATCACGGTCTACACCAAGCCGTCGTGCGTGCAGTGCAACGCAACCTACCGCGCGCTCGACGCGAAGGGCATCGAGTACCAGGTCACCGACCTCTCGCAGGACGCCGACGCGCTCGAGCAGGTCAAGGCGCTCGGCTACCTGCAGGCTCCTGTCGTCGTGACCGACGAGGGGCACTGGTCGGGCTTCCGCCCCGACAAGATCGCCGAGCTCGCGGCGCGCCTGGCCTGAGCGACGGACGCGGGAGTGACGAGAACATGACCGCGACGCTCACGGCCACGAGCGCACCTCTGCTCGTCTACTTCTCGAGCGTGTCCGGCAACACGGCGCGTTTCGTCGAGAAGCTCGAGCAGCGTTCGTCGGCACGCTCCCTGCGCATCCCCGTTCACGGGGGAGGCGCCCCCCTCGTCGTCGAAGAGCCCTACGTGCTCGTGACTCCCACCTATGGCGGGGGTCAGGGTCGCGGGGAGGAGAAGGGGGCCGTCCCCAAGCAGGTCATCCGCTTCCTCAACGACGAGCGGAACAGGCGCTCCATCCGCGGTGTCATCGCCGCGGGGAACACCAACTTCGGCGAGGCGTTCTGCCTCGCCGGAGACGTCATCAGCCGCAAGTGCAACGTGCCGCATTTGTACAAGCTCGAACTGTTCGGCACGCCGGAAGACGTCGATCGCGTGAGCGACGGATTGGAACGATGGTGGAAGCAGCAGCACTGACCGAGGCCGACTTCAAGCACAACGTCGCCTTCGAGGGCATGGACTATCACGCCCTCAACGCGATGCTGAACCTCTACGACGCGGACGGGAAGATCCAGTTCGGCGCCGACAAGCGCGCGGCGCGGGAGTACTTCCTGCAGCACGTGAACCAGAACACGGTGTTCTTCCACTCCCTCCGGGAGCGGCTCGACTACCTCGTCGAGAAGGAGTACTACGAGGGCGCCGTCCTCGAGAGGTACCCGTTCGAGTTCGTCGAGCGGCTGAACGACTTCGCCTACGGCAAGAAGTTCCGCTTCGAGACCTTCCTCGGCGCCTTCAAGTACTACACGAGCTACACGCTCAAGACCTTCGACGGCAAGCGCTACCTCGAGCGCTTCGAGGACCGCGTCGTGATGACGGCCCTCGCGCTCGCCGACGGCGACCAGGACCTCGCGTGGAAGCTCGTCGACGAGATCATCTCGGGCCGATTCCAGCCGGCGACGCCGACCTTCCTCAACGCCGGCAAGGCGCAGCGCGGCGAGCTCGTCAGCTGCTTCCTGCTGCGCATCGAGGACAACATGGAGTCGATCTCGCGCGGCATCAACTCCTCCCTGCAGCTCTCCAAGCGCGGCGGCGGCGTGGCGCTCCTCCTCTCGAACATCCGCGAGGCCGGCGCGCCGATCAAGCAGATCGAGAACCAGTCCAGCGGCATCATCCCCGTCATGAAGCTGCTCGAAGACAGCTTCAGCTACGCGAATCAGCTCGGCGCACGCCAGGGCGCGGGAGCCGTGTACCTCTCGGCGCACCACCCCGACATCATGCGCTTCCTCGACACCAAGCGCGAGAACGCGGACGAGAAGATCCGCATCAAGACGCTCTCGCTGGGCGTCGTCGTGCCCGACATCACCTTCGAGCTCGCCCGCAACGACGAGGACATGTACCTCTTCTCGCCCTACGACGTCGAGCGCGTCTACGGCGTGCCGTTCGGCGACATCTCGGTCACCGAGAAGTACCGCGAGATGGTCGACGACCCGCGCATCAAGAAGACGAAGATCAACGCGCGGAAGTTCTTCCAGACCCTCGCCGAGATCCAGTTCGAGTCGGGCTACCCCTACATCATGTTCGAGGACACGGTGAACCGGGCGAACCCCATCAAGGGCCGGATCAACATGTCGAACCTCTGCAGCGAGATCCTGCAGGTGAACACGCCGACGACGCTCAACGAGGACCTCTCGTACGACCAGATCGGCAAGGACATCTCCTGCAACCTGGGCTCGCTCAACATCGCCCTCGCGATGGACTCGCCCGACTTCGGGCAGACCGTCGAGACGTCGATCCGCGCGCTCACCGCGGTCAGCGACCAGAGCCACATCCGCTCGGTCCGCTCGATCGAGGACGGCAACGACCGCTCGCACGCCATCGGCCTCGGCCAGATGAACCTGCACGGCTACCTCGCCCGCGAGCGCGTCTACTACGGTTCGGAGGAGGGCATCGACTTCACGAACATCTACTTCTACACGGTGCTCTTCCACGCCCTGCGCGCCTCGAACAACCTCGCCATCGAGCGGGGCCAGGCGTTCGACGGGTTCGCGGACTCCGCGTACGCGTCGGGCGAGTTCTTCGACAAGTACCTCGAGCAGGCGTGGACGCCGCAGACGGAGAAGGTGAAGGAGCTCTTCGCGGGGCACCACATCCCGACGCAGGCCGACTGGGCCGGGCTCAAGGCGTCCATCCAGAAGCACGGCATCTACAACCAGAACCTGCAGGCGGTCCCGCCGACCGGCTCGATCTCGTACATCAACAACTCGACGTCGTCGATCCACCCGATCGCGTCGAAGATCGAGATCCGCAAGGAGGGGAAGCTCGGTCGCGTCTACTACCCGGCGCCGTTCATGACGAACGACAACCTGGACTACTACCAGGACGCGTACGAGATCGGCTATGAGAAGGTCATCGACACGTACGCCGCGGCGACGCAGCACGTCGACCAGGGCCTGTCGCTCACGCTGTTCTTCAAGGACACCGCGTCGACGCGAGACATCAACAAGGCGCAGATCTACGCGTGGCGCAAGGGCATCAAGACGATCTACTACATCCGGCTCCGCCAGATGGCGCTCGAGGGCACGGAGCTCGAGATGTGCGTCAGCTGCACGCTGTGATCGTCACGAACAAGAGGAAAGAACGAGGATGACCGAGAAGCTCCCGCTTCTGGACCACGTCCAGGCGATCAACTGGAATCGCATCGAGGACGACAAGGACGTGGAGGTGTGGAACCGCCTCACGGGCAACTTCTGGCTGCCCGAGAAGGTGCCGCTCTCCAACGACATCCAGTCGTGGAACACGCTCACGCCGGACGAGCAGCTGCTCACGATGCGCGTGTTCACGGGGCTGACCCTGCTTGACACGATCCAGGGGACCGTCGGCGCGGTCTCGCTCATCCCCGATGCGCTGACGCCGCACGAGGAGGCCGTCTACACGAACATCGCGTTCATGGAGTCGGTGCACGCGAAGAGCTACTCGTCGATCTTCTCGACGCTCGCGTCGACGCAGGAGATCGACGAGGCCTTCCGCTGGTCGGTGGAGAACCCGAACCTGCAGAAGAAGGCGCAGATCGTCATGGAGTACTACCGTGGCGACGAGCCGCTCAAGCGCAAGGTCGCCTCGACCCTGCTGGAGAGCTTCCTCTTCTACTCGGGCTTCTACCTGCCGATGCACTGGTCGAGTCGGGCGAAGCTCACGAACACGGCCGACCTCATCCGCCTCATCATCCGCGACGAGGCCGTGCACGGGTACTACATCGGCTACAAGTTCCAGAAGGGACTCGAGAAGCTCGACGAGGCGGGACGCAACGACATCAAGGACTACACGTTCTCGCTGCTGTACGAGCTCTACGACAACGAGGTGCAGTACACGCAGGACCTCTACGACGGCGTCGGCCTCACGGAGGACGTCAAGAAGTTCCTGCACTACAACGCGAACAAGGCGCTCATGAACCTCGGCTACGAGGCCATGTTCCCGGCCGAGGCGACGAACGTGAACCCGGCGATCCTGTCGGCCCTGTCGCCGAACGCCGACGAGAACCACGACTTCTTCTCCGGGAGCGGCTCGTCGTACGTCATCGGCAAGGCCGTCGCGACCGAGGACGACGACTGGGCGTTCTGAGAGTGATCTCAGCCCGGCTCTTCTGAAGGGCTGATGGGAGGCCCGGATCTGCAGGTGTCAGCAGATCCGGGTCTCTTCTCGTGCCGGACGGCACGACCCACGCGGCAGCACCGAGGAGGAAGCTTGTGAGCGCTAACGAGTGCATAGCAGCCTTCCCCTCCAGACCGCGAAGCACACGATCAGCCCGGTCAGACTCACGACAGAGAGGATCGTTGCCGCTGTCCCGACGCCGAGCTGCGCGCCCAGTGTGCCGGCTGTTGGGTACATGACCAGCAGGAATCCGTGCGACAGGGAGAAGTAGGCACTGAATACGGCGTTCCTGGACCTCGTTGTCGAGAACCGGCGCAGAAGCCTCCCCGACAGCGTCAGCACCGATGACGTGAGCAGTCCGAACAGGAACCAGATGACGGGTGCGACCCCACGCAGGACGCCCACCGGCAACCAGGTCAGAGACAGCCCCAGCGTCAGCAGCACGACGGGCATGGGCAGGACGGTCGTGAACATCACATCGTGATCCGCCCATCTGCGAACCAGCCTCGGCGCTTGGAGCGCGGTGATGAGCGACCCCACTCCGAAACAGGCGAGCAGGAGCGCGACGTCCGTCGAGTCCCCCTCGAGGTCCTCCTTCACGACGATGACCGTCGTGACGACGACCACGGAGGTCGATGCGGACAATGCCAGGTTGAGCCCCAACAGGCCGCGGAGCTCGCGACGGCTCAGGAAGGCGTGTAGCCCCTCCACGAGTCTCCGGCCGAACGATCGATCGGTCTTGCCCTCGTGGCGCGGCAGGCGGGTTCGGAGGATGATGCCAGCGGAGAGCAGGAACCCGAAGGCGGTCCCGAGGAACAGCAGATTGACGTCCATGACCGTCAGCAGAGCGGCGGCGATCAGCGGGCTTGCCAGTGATTCCGTGTCGTAGCTGATCCGGGACAGCGTCAGCGCGTGCGTGTACTGCTCATCGTCCTCCACGATGTCGGGGATCAGCGCTTGGAATGCGGGTGTGAAGAGCGCGGACGCGCACTGCAGCACGAAGATGAGCACGTAGATCTGCCACGCATCCGTGACAAGCGGCAGCAGGAGTGCCGCTCCCGCGCGCAGCACGTCCGAGAAGACGAGGACGTTCTTGCTCTGGAATCGCGCGCTCAGCGCCGAGAGGAACGGCGTCAGGAAGACGTACGCGATCATCTTCACCATCATCGCGATGCCGAGAATCACCCCTGCGTCGCCGCCGCCGATGTCGTATGCGAGGAGCCCCAGGGCGACGGTGAGGATGCCCGTGCCGATCAGCGCGACACAGTGCGCGATGAACAGGCACCGGTAAGTCGTGTTTCGGAGCACTGCGAGCATGCTGCTGGCGCCCTATACGGCCAGGATCAGCATTGCAGAGCTCCGTGTGCCGACCTCACCAGGCGCGCAGCAGCGCATCCGCGCGGTCCACGAACTCGTCGATCACCGAATCGTGCGTTGCGAAGTTCACCCGCACATGGCCAGCGCCGGCGAGGCCATGCGCGCTCCCGTCGGTGAGGAAGACGCCCACGTCGCGAAGGAATCGCTCCGCGAGCTCTCCGCGCCCGAACGCGCGGAGATCCAGCCATCCGAGGTAGGTCGCGCCGGGCGAGGTGATGACGTGCCCATGTCCGAGGGCGTTGAGAGCCTCCACGAGATGGTTGCGCTTCTTCTCGAGCACCGTGATCGCCGCGTTCAGCCAGGGCTGTCCTTCGGACACGGCCGCGATCGTCGCGAAGATCCCAAGCGGAGAGATGCCGCCCTTCGCGCCTCCGGACAGAGACCGCCAGGTCTGCACGTCCGTGTCCCGCGTGAACGCGATGATCGCGCATCTGAGGCCGGGGATGTTCCAGGCCTTGCTCGCGCTGGTCACGGTGATCGCCACGTCGGCCGCCTCCGGGCTCACGCTCGCGAACGGGACGTGTTCTGCGTCCGAGTATGTCAGTGGGGCATGGACCTCGTCGCTGATCACGCGCACCCCGTGTCGGTCGGCGAGCTCCGCAAGGCTCTGCAGCTCCTCCTGCGTGTAGACGGTACCGGTGGGATTGCTGGGATTGCACAGCAGCACCGATCCGGCCCCTGCCGCCAGAGCCTCTTCGATCCCGTTCAGATCGAGCGTGTAGCGCCCCGTCGCGTGTGCGTTCATCGGCACCTGGACCACCTCGCGTCCGGCCACCTCGATCGCCGAGAAGAACGAGCTGTACGTGGGCGTGATCACGGCCACAGGCGCCCCGGGGCGGGTGAAGTGTCGCACCGCGAGAGAGATGCCCTGCGCGACGTGGGCGAGCATGAACACGTTGCCGTCCCCCACCGGAAGTCCGCCGGCTCGCAGCCACGAACCGCACGCGCTCTGGAACGTCGTGTGCTCCTCGGAGAGCGGGTATCCGAAGCGTTCGCGGGTCACGCTGTCCTGCAGGGACCGCAGGACAGGCTCGGCGGTCGGGAAGTCCATCTCGGCGACGGACAGATCGAGGACGCCCTCGGGGTAGCGTCCCCAGCGCTTCGTCCCTCGTGCCCGTGAGTCCTCGACGTTCCAGGTCTCCAGGCGGGTGATCAGATCCGTCGCAAGCGTCATCAGCAGTGCCTTCCGTGTCCGTGCGGGTGGTGTATCCAGTCGCCGTCGAGCGGCGGGGGTCAGAGCCGTTCTTCGAGGGGTCGGCCCTCGAGGTATCCGAGGCTCTGCGAGATCGATGCGGCGGTGTCGACGACAGCGCTCACCAGATAGTCGAGGCGCGTCGGGTCGAGCTGCCCTCCGGGAGCGTCGACGCTGATGCAGAACGCATACTTCACGCGCCCCTTCGGGTCGCGGATGGGTGCCGAGATCCCCACCGTGTTCGGTGTGATCTCCCCGGTGCTCACCCAGTGGTGCGTTCCCTGGATCTGCGTGAGCATCTCGCGGATCCGGTCGGGCTCGACGGGCGTCGCCTCCGTGTAGCGGCTCAGGGGCGCGGCGAGCACCTCGTCCACGAACGGGTCGTCCTGGAACGCGAGGATCGACTTCCCGGCGCCCGCGTGGAGGCCGATCGTGTCGCCGATCTCCACGGTCACCTCGGTGTCGCTGTTCACGTCCAGGCGGTCGACGCAGAGGTAGCGATGTCCGCGCATCGAGTACAACAGCGCCACTTCGCCGGTGCTCTCCGCTGCGCGCACCAGGTGCCTCCGCGCGACGGCGACCAGAGACTTGCTCTTCACGGACCGGCCGAGCGCGACCGCGGCCGGTCCCAGGAGGTAGGGTCCTCGTTCCTCCGGCTGTTCGAGGAAGCCGCGCTGCTCCAGCGATCGGACGATGCGATAGACGACCGCCTTGTTCAGGTCGAGGTGGCGGGCGAGGTCGCTCAGCCCCCAGCTCGAACGGTGGATGAACGCCTCGAGGACCGAGAGCGCACGCTCGATCCCGAGCAGGGTGTTGTTCTTCGAATCCGTCATGGTTCCTCTGTGTCCTCTTTCGCCTCGTCGCCGAGTGTCGTCAGTTCAGAGACCAGCGCTGCGACCTCGTCCGAGGAGTTGAAGTAGTGCGCCGATGCTCTGACCACGCTCTCGAGCCCGCGCCGGGGAAGGTCCCAGCGTGAGGATCTCGCGCGTGAGACGCTCACGTTGATGCGTCTCTGTCTCAGCGAGGACATGATTCTGTCAGGTGACACCCCTGTGAGCGTGAAGGAGACGATCCCGCAGTGGCGAGCGCCCTGGTCGGCGATGGTGACGCCGGGGACTTCGCGCAGTGCGTCCCGCAGCTCTGTGCCGCGCCGCAGGACGCTCGCTTCGATCGCGCTCATTCCCAGGCCGAGCGCGTAGTCGGCGGCGGCGCCCAGACCGAGCAGGTTCGCGTAGTTCTTCTCCCACGTCTCGTATCGGATGGCAGTGCTCGCCAACTCGTACTCGCCAGGGCTCAGCCAGGTGGCGGAGCGCCCATCGAGGAACGCCGGCTCGAAGAGCGCCATCGCCTCCGATCTGACGTACGCGAATCCTGTGCCGCGCGGGCCACGTAGGTACTTCCGTCCGGTGCCCGTGAGCACGTCGCAGTGGAGTCGCGCGACCGAGAGGTCGAGCTGTCCGACGGACTGGCACGCATCGAGGAGGAACAGGACGCCGGCCTCGCGGCACAGCTCGCCGATCCGCTCCGCGGGATTGACGAGCCCGCCCTGGGTGGGGATGTGGTTCATCGTCATGAGGCGAGTTCGCGGCTTGCCGAGCTCTTCCTCGAGTCGACGGAGGTCGATCTGGCCGTCGGGATCGTTCTCGACGACGACGATCTCGCCGCCTGTCTGCTTCGCGCGGTGGAGGTAGGCGATCGCGTTGCCGCCGTACTCGGACATGCAGGTGATGATGCGGTCGCCTGGGGCGAGGGCCAGGCCGTAGAAGACCATGTCCCAGGCGCGGGTCGCGCTGTCGGCGAGGGCGATCTCATCGGCGGACGCGCCGATCAGCTGGGCCAGCGATGAGTACACGGCCGAGATCTGCGGTTCGAACGCCTCCCGTGCCTCGTAGCCGCCGAAGCGCTCCTCGAAGTCGATGTAGCCCTTCACCGTGTCTGTCACCGTCTTCGGCGGAAGCGAGCATCCCGCGTTGTTGAAGTGGGCGACGTCGTGCACCCCCCGTGTGTCGTCCCGTACGGAGGCGAGATCGACGCGCGACGCGACGTCCATCGCCTCAAACACGGCTGAGGAAGTCCCTGGCGCGCTCCGAGCGCGGCGAGGAGAGCACGGTGCGCGGATGCCCTTCCTCGACGATCACTCCTGCGTCCATGAATGCGACGTGGTCGGCGACCTCGCGGGCGAAGCTCATCTCGTGCGTCACGACGATCATCGTCATGCCGCCGTTCGCGAGATCCTTCATGACCGTGAGCACCTCTCCGACGAGCTCCGGGTCCAGCGCGGATGTCGGCTCGTCGAAGAGCATCGCCTTCGGCTGCATCGAGAGCGCCCGTGCGATCGCGACCCGCTGCTGCTGGCCTCCGGACAGTTCGGCGGGATAGTGGTGAGCCCGCTCACCCAGGCTCACTCGTTCGAGAAGCTCGAGTGCCCGTCGCTTCGCTCGCGTGCGGTCTTCGCCCTTGACCCACTGCGGGCCGACCATCACGTTCTCCAGGGCCGTCATGTGCGGGAAGAGATTGAACTGCTGGAAGACCATCCCGATCGAGGCGCGTTGACCGGCGATCTCCCGCTCATCGAGCGCGCGATAGTCGTCCTTCTCCGTGCGCTTACCGATGAGGGCACCGTCGACCCAGATCTCGCCTTCCTCCGGCTGCTCGAGGCTGTTGATGCAGCGCAGCAGCGTCGACTTGCCGGATCCCGACGGGCCGATCAGGCAGCTGACGCTGCCTTGCCGCACCGTGTAGTCCACGCCCTTCAGGACCTCGACCCTGCCGAAGCTCTTGCGGATGCCCCTCAAGTCGATGAATGTCTCGGTCACGCGTGCACATCCTCTCCGCGCTTGCTCGTCTCGGCTTTTTTCCCGCGGACCCTCCGGGGCACGAAGCCTCGGGAGTAGCGCGCCTCCAGCAACTGCTGCACATAGCCGAGCACAGAGGTCACGAAGAGATACCAGAGGCCCACGACGATCAGCAGCGGGATCGTCTGATAGTTGAGCGAGTAGATGATCTGGGCGCTGTGCAGCAGGTCCGTGAGTCCGATGATGCTGACCAGCGAGGTGTTCTTGAACGCCCCGACGAGGTTGTTCCCGGTCGGCGGAATGATCATGCGGACCGCCTGCGGGATGATGATCCGGTATACCTGCGCAGGCTTCATCCCCAGGGCACGCGCCGCCTCCGCCTGACCGCGGTTCACCCCCAGCAGGCCGCCGCGGATGACCTCCGCCATCAGCGCAGCCTCGTTCAGGGAGAGGGCGAGCAGTGCGGCGGTCAGGGGAGTGATGAGCCGGTTCGCGTCCACGCCGAACAGCGTCGGGCCAAAGGGGATCTCGAGTCCGATCGTCGGGAACAGCGCCGCGATGTTGAACCAGAAGATCACCTGGATCAGCAGCGGGGTGCCACGGAAGAACCACACGTACAGCGCGGACGCCGTCGAGAGGATGCGGTTACTGGACAGCCGCATGATCGCGAGGATCAGCCCGAGGACCGACCCGATGACCATGACGAGCGCCATCAACCACAGCGAGAGCAAAAGCCCGTTGATGATCGATGGATCGAACAGGTACTCCGCGACGACCGGCCACCCGAAGTTCTTGTTCGTGACGGCGGCGTCCAGGAGCGCGGCTGCGAAGAACAGGACGACAATCGCGGCGACGTAGCTCCATGGGCCGGGGCGTTTGGCGATCAGCTTGCCCCGGACGGGGGCAGGAAAGGCGCGCAGTTCGCTGGTCGTCATTTGGCAGTCTCGATCTGCATCACTTCGTCGGCCTCGAGCGCGTAGTCGCCCATGCCCCACCGGTCGTAGATGGCCTGGTACTGCGGGAGGGACTGCAGCACCTTCATCGCCTCGACGAGCGCCGGCGTGAAGTCCGAGCCCTTCGGCACCGCCATCGCCCCGAGGGCCACCTCCAGCGCGGAGTCTCGGGAGGAGCCTTCGTTCAGAGAATCGTGCTCGAGGATGTCGAACTGGCCGCTGTTCACCCGGTCCGCGTAGGCGAGCGGCACACCGTCGCCCATGAACGCATCCACCCGTCCACTCGAGAGAGCCAGCAGCGCCTGGTTGGGGTTCGGCACCTCGACGGGGACGATGGCCTCCTCGCCCTGTGACTCGCAGAGGTCCTCGCTGAAGTCCGGGAGCTGTCGGGTGGCCTGGATGGTGCCCACGCCCACGGCCATCCGCACCCCGCAGAGCGAGGTGTCGAGGGCCAGTCCTTCGGGGTTGCCGTCCGGAACGGCGATGCTGGTGCCGCCCTTGGTGAACGGCACCATGTCCATCACCTCGAGCCGCTCCGCGGTCGGGGACATCGAGGCCATCGACCACTGGTACTTGCCCGACGCCATGCCGGGGATGATCGCGTCGAACGGGACCGAAGTCAGCTCTGCATCGATCCCCATGATCCGCACCAGAGCGCGGGCGATGTCAGCGTTGAGGCCGAGGCTCGTCTTGCCGTCGGCTCCCACGAACGTCGTCGGCGGCGCCGCAGCGCTGAGGGCTACCGTGATCCTCTCGTTCTTGATCCGGTCGGGCACGAGTGCCTGAACGTCCGGATAGGGCTCGATCTCGTCGAAGGTCGTCACCTTCTGGATGTCGATGCCGCCCTCGTCCGTGGCGGGCGCGGAGCCAGCCGGCGACTCGCTCGGCGCGTCCTCAGGGGTGCCGGTGCATCCGGCCATTCCGATGGCCAGGGCGACACCCAGGCTCAGTGCGATGCTGCCCACTTTGATTCGGTTCATCGAAGTCTCACATTCGGGAGTGATGGAAGAACAGGAGGGTGGTGCACTCAGCGAACCGATGATTCGCTGAAAGAAACGATAGTGAAGCGCGCGCGACCGTGTCAATGTCCAATCGCCGATTGGCGATGAATCCTGGCGACGCGACGAAGGCCGGGGTGCGCAGCCACGTGTGAGGCGTCGAGCGGTCGCCTCGCGGTTCCTTTCGCCCTGCACGGCCGACGAAGCGCCAACCGCCGCCGTCGGGGAAGCCGCCGAGCTTTTCTACGTCGACGTGGATTGAGGTGGCAGCGTCCGAAAGCCGCGTGCACCGTCGAAGCGGGCATGTCGACTGCCCGGCGACGTGCACCGGGCCCAGACGCTCGTCGAGCCGACGAGATGCGCTTGCGCTCTGAGCGCTGTCCGACGAGACCCGGCCCTCAGGTCGCGAGAACGCGGGCCAGGGGGACCATGACGACGGCGACGACGCTCGTGACGACGATGACGGCGGCGACGAGCCGTCCGTCCTGGTCGGGCTCGTGAGACAAGATGAACGCCGTCGCCGCCGTCGGCATGGCCGCCATGAGGATCAGCGCAGTCGTCCAGGTGTCGTCGAGCGCCGTCGGCAGCGCCCAGATGCTGGCCTGCGCGATGCGGGGCGGGGCGAGGTTCCACAAGCCGACGCCGATCCCGGCAGTGACGCTGATGGCCACGGGGTTGAGGATCACGGCCCACGTGACCACATGCCAGGCCATTCTGCCGTTCCATCTCTCTCTGCGCTCCGATGACGAGCCCGGAGACGGATATCGGGAGCGGATGCGTCCGTCATGTCGGTGGAGCCTCGTAGGCTGGACTCCGTGCTCGTAGGTGTGATCAGGCGGAACGACAGCGGTGAGATCGAGGCCGAGGCGGAGACCCAGGCGGAGGTGCGTGCGGCGCTCGAGGAGCAGGTGCCCGCGGGGCACGTCCTCACCGATGCGACGGTGTCGATGATCAAGCGGTCCACGAGGATCCGTGCCGTCGGAAAGCACCGCCACACCGAGACCGCCGAGATCGAGGCCGACGACCGCGCCGCCCTCGACGCGAAGGTGCCGGAGGGCTGGTCGCTCATGTCCGTCCGCCTCGTCTGACGCCGGACCCCCTGCTCAGGCGGTCAGGTGATCGAGGAGGATCTGCACGCCGATCGCGATGAGCACGAGGCCGCCGAGGACCTCCGCCGGCCGGCGGAACCGCGTGCCGATGCGGTGCCCGACGAGCACCGCCACGAAGGACAGCGCGAAGGTGGTCACGCCGATCGCGAGCACCGCCATCCAGACGACGACGTCGAGGAACGCGAACGAGACGCCGACGGCGAGCGCGTCGATGCTCGTGGCGACGGACAGGATGAGGATCTCGCGTGCCGAGAGGCGACCGGTCTTCTCCGCCTCCGTCTCCTGGTCGGGGTTCAGCGCCTCCCACAGCATCTTCCCGCCGACGAGCGCGAGCAGCCCGAAGGCGATCCAGTGGTCGAAGGGTGCGATCGCCTCGGCGAACGCGCTCCCGAGAAGCCAGCCGATGAGGGGCATGATCGCCTGGGCGACCCCGAACGCCGCCGCGATGGCGAGGGCTCCGAGCACCACGCGCGACCGCAGATGCAGACCCTTCCCGAGTGCGACGGCGAACGCGTCCGCCGAGACGCCGATGGCGAGCGGGATCAGGGTCCAGGGTGACATTCCGGGGCTCTCCTCGTCGGCCGGTGTGCAGGTCCCGGCACATCGTTGCGCGTGCCGAGGGTCTCGCCGCGCCGCAGGCGGTGAGCCCGCCGCAGGACGCGCGTCCCTCAGCCCTTCCACCCTGCCGTAGCACTCGCGGCCGGGCCACGCGGAGGGCGGATTTGGCAGCATTTCGGGGAGCCGAAGGCCGGACCGGACTTGTTTGTCGTCAATAACGTCATATATGATGTACGACATGTCGACCCTGCCACCCGCGCCGATCGTGCTGCCCTCGCGGACGGAGCACGCCCTGTCGGTCATCAAGCAGGGGATCCTCAGCGGGCGATTCGCGCCGGGGCAGTCGCTCGTCGAGACGGAGCTCGCCCAGGAGCTCGCCATGTCGAAGACACCGGTGCGCGAGGCGCTGAAGACGCTCGAGATGAGCGGACTCGTCGTCGTGCGCCCCTACATCGGCGTGCGCGTGCGGGAGCTCTCCCAGGAGGACGCGGTGGCGATCTACGACACGCGTCTCCTCCTGGAGCCGGAAGCCGTGCGTCGGAGCGTCGCGAACGGCGCGGACACCTCGCCCGCGCGCGCAGCGCTCGTGCGGGCGGACGCCGCGGTCGACGCGCCGTCTCGCAGCCTTGCGAACCGTGCGTTCCATGCGGGGCTCTGGGCGGGGGCGCAGAATCCGATCCTCATCGGGGTCCTCGACGGCCTGCGGGACCAGACCGCGCTCGCTGCGGTGTCGACGTGGGCCCGCGAGCCGAGCTGGCGCGACGAGGCCGAGGAGCATGCCCGCATCCTCGACGCGGCGGAGGCGGGCGAGGCCGACCGAGCCGCAGAACTGACCAGCCGGCACATCGCCGGCTTCCTCGACCGTCTTCGTCAGGGAGGAGCCGCCCGCTGACAGCGAGGTGCGACCCGTTCACCGCCAAGATCCCGGGCCGCACCTCAGGAACCGTGCTCCGCCAAGGAGCACACGCCACCCAAGGAGCGACGATGCTTCATCGTACAAGCACGGGGCAGCGCAGTGCAGCGCGCCCCCACCGCAGTCAGACCCGCTGGACGATCGTGGGCCTCTCGGCCCTCGGACTGACGATCGCCTACCTCGACAGGGCGGCGCTGAGCGTCGCCGTGCCGTTCATGTCGGACGAGTTCGCCATCAGCCCTGCCGTGCAGGGCGTGCTGCTGTCTTCCTTCTTCTGGACGTACGCGCTGTTCCAGGTCCCGTCCGGATGGCTGCTCGACCGGTTCGGCCCGCGTGTCATCTACCCGATCGCGGTCGGATGGTGGTCGATCTGGACGACGCTCACGGCCTTCGCCACGGGCGTCTCGAGCATCATCGTCTTCCGGCTCGGCCTCGGAGTGGGGGAGGCCCCCGTCCAGCCCGCCAACATCAAGGTCGTCTCGACATGGTTCCCGCGCCGTGAACGCGCCTTCGCCTCCAGCCTGTTCGACATGGGGCAGCAGATCGGCTCGGCGCTGTCGATCCCGATCGTCACCGTGATCGCCGTCTCCGCCGGCTGGCGCTGGGCCTTCGTGCTGATCGGAGCCGTGGGCCTGCTCTGGATCGTCGGCTGGCTCGCGATCTACCGCGTCCCCGAGAGGCATCCCCGGGTCAACGCCGCCGAGCTGGAGCACATCCGCTCCGATCAGGCGGAGATGGTGAAGCCCGCGGGGCAGGCGCCTCGCTGGCGCGATCTCCTCACCGACAACCAGGTGTGGGCGCTGACACTCGGGTACGTCTTCCGTTCGCTCGCCGGCGCCTTCTTCCTGACCTGGTACCCGAGCTATCTCCTCGACGCGCGAGGCTTCACCGAGGCCGAGTTCGGCATGGTCGGAGCCCTCCCCGCCCTCATCGCAATCGGTTCGACCGTGCTCGGCGGCGTCGTGTCGGATCGGATGCTCGCCTCGGGCCTGTCGGCCAACGTCGCGCGCAAGGTGCCGATCATCTCGGGTCTCGTGCTCAGCGCGTGCATCGGATTCAGCCCGTTCATCGACAGCAACGCGATCCTCATGGTCGTCCTCACCGTGTCGAGCGCCGCGCATTCGTTCGCGGGCGCGGCCATCCTGAGCCTCCCCGCTGAGGTCGCGCCGTCATCCGAGCAGGTCGGATCGCTCGCCGGATTCCAGAACTTCGGCTCTCAGCTCGGCAACCTCATCAGCCCCATCGCCATCGGGCTCTTCCTCACCTTCTCCGGCGGGTCGTACCTCGGCCCCCTGGTGTTCGCAGCGCTCAGCTGTCTCGTCAGTGCGGCCGTCTACGGATTCTGGGTCCGGATCAAGCCTGTCGAACCCCTCGCGGACGTCGTGTCCGCACCACATGAGATCGGAGCCCCATGACCACCTTCGACCGAACGCTGAACGCCCTGCACACGGTTGTCGGCATCCCCGTCGTGCCGTACGCGTCCGACGGCTCGATCGACCTTGCTCAGGCGGCGGAGCTCGCCGACCGGCTGGTGTCCAGGGGGCTCGGCGCCCTCACGCCCAACGGCAACACGGGGGAGTTCTACGCGCTGTCCCCCCGGGAGCGCATCGACGTGCTGCGCACCGTGACCGATGCGGTCGGCGGCCGAGCCGTGGTGATCGCGGGCGTCGGACTCGATCTGTCGACCGCGACCGCGGAGGCGGGGCTCGCGGCCGAGCTCGGGGCTCAGGCCGTCATGGTGCACCAGCCCGTCCTGCCGTACATGTCGGGTGGCGGATGGGTCGACTACGTCGCCGCGGTCGCCGCGGCCGTGCCGGAGACCGCCGTGGTCCCGTACGTGAGCTCCACGGCGATCAGCGGCGCCGATGTCTCCGAGCTCGTGCGACGGGCGCCCAACGTCATCGCGCTCAAGTACTCCGTGCCCGACCCCGTGCTCTTCGCCGAGACCGTCCAGGACGTCGGCGGCGACCTCCTCTGGATCGCAGGGCTCGCCGAGTCGCATGCTCCCGCGGCATGGCAGGCGGGTGCGCGCGCGTTCACCTCGGGGCTCGTGAACGTCGCTCCGGAGGTCTCCTTCGCGATGCTCGATGCGCTGCGGGCCGGAGACCGGGACGCGGCGTCGTCGACATGGCGCCGGATCCGGCGCTTCGAGCAGCTCCGCGCGCGCGATCGCAACGCCGACAACGTGTCGGTCGTCAAGGAGGCGATGCACCAGCTCGGCCTGTGCGACCGTTCGGTGAGGCCGCCGAGCACCGTCGTCGGCGAGAGCGTCAGGGCGGAGATCTCCGAGATCCTCGCGGGATGGGGAGCGGCATCATGAGGATCGAACGTCTCACCACGTACCTCCAGCGCGTCGGCGATCGGCCGCGAGTCCTCCTCCGCCTCACGACGGACGACGGGATCGACGGGTGGGCGGAGGTCTACAACCACGGCCCCGACCTCGCCTATCCGGCGATCCTGGAATACCTCGCGGACCAGATCTCCGGGATCGACGCGACGAGGGTCGGCTTCGTCAACCAGCTGCTCCACCAGTCGGCGCGGTTCCCGCAGGGCGCGCTGGGGCTCGCTGCGATCGCCGCCGTCGACCACGCCCTGTGGGACGTCGCGGCGAAGGCGGCGGGAGTGCCCGTCTACCAGCTGCTGGGCGGACGCGTGCGCGATCGGGTACGCGTGTACGCCGGCCTCTATTCCGCACCGGATGTGCGGGACCTCGTCGACCGGACGGCGCAGCTCCACGAGGAGCAGGGGATCGACGCGTTCAAGCTGAGCCCCTACCGGCGCGATGTGCATCGTTCGCGGTTCGGCCTGGTCGCGCGAGAGCTCGGGGAGTGGTTCGGCGAGATCCGCCAGGCCCATCCGGAGGAGTGGGAGTTCGCCTTCGACGCCCACGGATGCCTGTGGGAGCCGCGCCAGGCGGTGGCCCTCGCCGCGGCCCTCGCGCCGCATGACCCGCTCTTCCTGGAGGAGCCCATCCGCCCGGAGTACCTTCCCGCGTGGGGCCGCATCCGATCGGAGATGGCCGTCCCCCTCGCGACGGGGGAGTCGCTCTACTCGCCCAGCGAGTTCCTCGGACTGCTGTCGGTGCAGGGCGCCGACATCATCCAGCCCGACATCTGCGTCGTCGGCGGCCTCACCCAGATGCGGAAGATCGCCGTGCTCGCGGAGGCACACGACGTCCCCGTCGCCCCCCACAACCCGCTCGGCCCGCTGGCGACGGCCGCCAACGTGCATTTCGCCGCGGCGACCTGGAACTTCTCGATCCTGGAGTACAAGCCGGACGAGGTCTCGTGGTGCCACGACCCGTACCTCCCGACCGACGGGCACCTCGAGCTGCGCGAGGACAGACCCGGATGGGGGATCGAGATCGACGAGAGCGCTCTCGAGCGCGACGACTGGGTGCACTGGGAACGACGGGTTCCCGTGCGGAAGGACGGATCGACGGCATGGATGTGACGAACCGCGTGGAGAGCAGGGACGCCCGGACGGGTGACGTGCGTGCCCTCGACGTCGGCGAGACCGACGCCGCGGGTGTCGACCACGTCGTGTCGCGCGCGCGGGAAGCGGCCGACGGCTTCGCGACGTGGTCCCGCGCACGACGCGCCGGACTGCTCGAGGCGCTCGCCGACGGGCTGGAGGGGGAACGCCACGCCCTCGTGGCGGACGCGGACCGCGAGACGGCCCTGGGGGCGACGCGCCTGGGCGCCGAGCTCACACGGACGACGTACCAGCTCAGGGAGTTCTCCCGCGTCGTGCGCGACGGGAGCCACCTCGAAGCCGCCGTCGACCACGCGGCCGAGACGCCCATGGGACCGCGTCCCGACCTTCGGCGGATGCTCGTGCCGCTCGGCCCCGTCGCGGTGTACGCCGCGAGCAACTTCCCGTTCGCCTTCTCCGTGCTGGGCGGTGACACCGCGTCGGCGCTGGCCGCGGGCAACGCCGTCGTCGTCAAGGCTCACCCGGGCCATCCGGCCGCGTCGGAACGCGTGGCCGCGATCGCCCGGGAGGCCGTCGCCTCTGCGGGAGCGCCCGCAGGGCTGCTCGCGCTCGTGCACGGGTTCGACGCGGGCGTACGTCTGGTGACGCATCCCTCCGTGCGCGCGGCGGCGTTCACCGGCTCGCTCGCCGGCGGCCGGGCGCTCGCGGATGCCGCCGCGGGGCGGCCGGACCCGATCCCGTTCTACGGCGAGCTGGGCAGCGTCAACCCGCTCCTGGTGACCCCGCGCGCGGCTCGCGAACGGGCGGAGGAGTACGGCCAGGGCATCGCGGGATCCGTGCTGCAGGGCGGGGGGCAGTTCTGCACGAAGCCCGGGCTCGTCCTGATCCCGCAGGGCGAGGACGGCGACCGGGTCGTCGCGGCGATGGCGCAGGCGGTTTCGGCGGCAACGGCCGCGCCCGCGCTCACGGCGTCGATGGCGGAGGCGTACGACCGCGGCGTGGAGGCGCGGACGCACGATGCGCGCCGGCGCGCATCGGGGGCGGCCGGCGGGCCGCACACCACGCGTCCCGTCCTGTTCGAGGTCGCAGCCGAATCCCTGACCGACCTGCTCGCGGAGGAGTGCTTCGGCCCGGTCGCCGTCGTGGCCAGGTATGAGGACGAAGCGGACGCGCTCGCCGCCCTCGCGCGCGTCCCGGGATCCCTCACGGCCACGGTGCTGACCGCGGGCGAGACGGATCGGGGCCTCCCCGCGACGAGGGCCTCGCTCACGGCGCGCGCCGGTCGCATCCTGTTCGACGGCTACCCGACCGGCGTCGCCGTCAGCCCCGCGCAGCACCACGGCGGCCCGTGGCCCGCGACGAACACGCTGCACACCTCGGTCGGCGCGACGGCCATCAGGCGGTTTCTGCGTCCGGTCGCGTGGCAGCAGGCCCCACAGCACGCGTTGCCTCCGGAGCTGCGCGAGGGACCGGTGCAGGTTCCGACGCGCGTCGACGGCGTGCTCGTCCTGCCGTCAGCCGATCGGGACCGACCCCACGACGACGCCCACGGCGAGCATCGCGAGTGAGACGACGAGGGCGCGCCACAGCACCTTCTTGTGGTGGTCGCCGAGGTTGACGTTCGCGAGCGAGACGAGGAGCAGGATCGCCGGCACGAGCGGGCTCTGCAGGTGCACGGGCTGGCCGATGACCGACGCCCGCGCCATCTCGGCCGGCGTGATCCCGTAGGTCGCAGCGCTCTCGGCGAGGATCGGCAGGATGCCGTAGTAGAAGGCGTCGTTCGACATGAAGAACGTCATGGGGATCGACAGGAGCCCGGTGATGACGGCGAAGAACGGACCGAGCGACGGCGGGACGATGTCGACGACCCAGTCGGCCATCGCCGTGACCATGCCCGTTCCGTCGAGCACGCCCACGAGGACGCCGGCGGCGAGCACCATGG
Source organism: Microbacterium sp. AB (assembly GCF_032878875.1). NCBI lineage: Bacteria > Bacillati > Actinomycetota > Actinomycetes > Micrococcales > Microbacteriaceae > Microbacterium > Microbacterium betulae. The sequence goes on from NZ_CP118157.1 coordinate 961,662, forward strand.
AGACGACGCCGACGATGCTCGGCGCATGCGCGACGATCTCCGCGCTCTGGTCCTTGAGCCTCGGGAAGTTCAGGACGAGCGCGATGCCCGTGCCGATCATGAAGACGAAGGCGAGGGGCAGCACGTCGAGGACGAGCAGCACCATCACCGCGATCGTCAGCACGAGGTTGACCCAGATGAGCCGCGGACGCAGCGTGGCGCGCTCGGGGCTCAGCATCGTGTCGGCCATCGCCGTGTCGCGCTCGTCCTCGGAGATCAGCGTGGGGGCGGGCATCCCCGAGCCCTTGACGGTGACCACGTTCGTCGTGCCGAGCACGGCGCGGGCGCCGGGCGTCCCCGTGCCCGAGCGGGGCTCGGCGAGCCGGCGCACGCGCATCCCGAGACGACCGGGCCGCGTGGTGCCGCCATCCGTCCACAGCTCGTCCGCTCCCGTCAGGCTGAGGCGGCCGAGGCGTCGGCGTTCCGAGAGCCCGAGAAGCCAGGACAGGCCGAGGGCGATCCCGATGCCGACGATGAGCGAGGGGATCATGGGGACGAACACGTCGGTCGGCTGCAGGCCGAGGGCCGTCGCCGCGCGCACCGTCGGCCCGCCCCACGGCACGATGTTGAGCGTGCCGTTCATCAGCCCGGCCACGCAGGTCAGCACCACGGGGCTCATCCCGAGGCGGAGGTAGAGCGGGAGCATCGCCGACGTCGTGATGATGAAGGTCGTCGAGCCGTCGCCGTCGAGCGAGACGGCGCCCGCGAGCAGCGCCGTGCCGAGCACGACCTTGGCGGGGTCGTCGCCGAGGGCGCGTGTGATGAAGCGGATGAGCGGGTCGAACAGCCCGACGTCGATCATGATGCCGAAGTACATGATCGCGAACATGAGGAGCGCGGCCGTGGGCGCCATGTCGCCGATCGCCGAGATGACCATGTCGCCGATGCCGAGCCCGGCGCCCGCGAAGAGGCCGAAGATCGTCGGGACGAGGATGAGCGCGACCATGGGCGTGAGCCGCTTGGTCATGATGAGCACCATGAACGCGAGGATCATGGTGAATCCGAGGATGACGAGCATGTGACGTCCTTGTCTTGTGCCGTGGAGACGGATGGCCCGGGGAGACGGGCCGTACCCGGCGACGATACGGTCGTCGCCCTTCGCGGAAGGGGATGCGCGCATTGGGGGAGGATCTGCGCGTTGGCCTGATTCTGCGCATTCTGCTCATGTGTCCCCGCGGTCATACTCTTCGTATGCGCTTCACCACGCGCGTCTTCGCGATGCAGCTGATCGCCGCGGCGGTCGTCGTCGCCGTCTGCGTGGCGGCCTTCGCCGTCCTGGGTCTTCGTCAGCTGCGCGACGAGGCGGAGTCGACGGCCCTCGCGATCGCGCGGACGGTCGCGAGCGACCCGCAGGTCCGCGAGCAGGTCGCGGCGTACTCGGGTCGCACCGATCTGGATCCGGGCACGCTCGCGGGGCAGCCCCTGCAGGAGTACGCCACGGGCATCGTCGACCGCACGGGGGCGCTCTTCGTCGTCGTGGCGAACGACCACGGCCTGCGGCTGGCGCATCCGGACGCGTCTCTCCTGGGCGCCGAGGTCAGCACGGAGTATGCCGCCGTTCTCGCGGGCGAGGAGGTCGTCGCCTGGGAGGAGGGCACGCTGGGCGACTCGGTGCGCGCGAAGGTCCCTGTGCGGGCGGCCGGTGCGCAGACGGTCGTCGGCGAGGTGAGCGTCGGCCTCGCCCCGGCCCGGGTGTTCGCGGATGTGCCGTTGATGTCCGCGCTCCTCGCCGGGGTCGCTCTCGTGGCTCTGGTGCTCGCCGCCCTCGTGTCGTCCCTCATCCGACGTCGGCTCGAACGGCTGACGCGCGGCGTGCAGCCGGAGGAGCTCGGCACGCTCCTGCAGAGCCACGCCGCGGTGCTCGAGGGCGTGCACGACGGCGTCATCGCGGTGTCGCTCGACGGCGTCGTGCGCGCCGTCAACCGCGCCGCGGCCGCTGCGGTCGGGATCGACGGCGCGGCCGGTCGCTCGCTCGACGAGCTCTCGCTTCCGCCGAGACTGCGGGCGGTGATCGCGCGTTCGCTGCAGGGTGCGCCGTTCGCGGAGGGGGAGCTCGTCCTGAGCGATCGAGTCGTGTACGTCGAGGTGCGGCGCGTCCGGCACGGCGACGACGTGCTCGGCGTGGTCGCCGTGCTCCGCGACCGGACGGACGTCGTGGCGATGGTGGAGCGGCTCGACGCCGTCCGTGCGGCGACCAACGCCCTGCGCGCGCAGCGACACGAGTTCGCGAACCGGATGCATGCCGTGAGCGGCATGATCGCTGCGGGACGTGTGCCCGAGGTGCAGGACCTGCTGGCGGGGCTCGCCGTCCGGGGCGCGTTGCCCGAGGAGGCGGACGTGGTCGTGGACGAGCCGTTCCTGCGCTCCTTCCTCGTGGCCAAGCGCATCGAGGCGCGCGAGCGCGGCGTCGACCTGCGGGTCGGAGACGACACGTTCCTCGTGGGCGTCGTCGCGGAGCCCGAGGACGTCGCGGCCGTCCTCGGCAATCTCGTCGACAACGCCGTGACCGCGGCCGCCGCGGGCGGAGAGCCCCGCTGGGCGGAGGTGTCGCTGCTCGACGACGGGGACGAGCTCGCGCTCACGGTGACCGACTCCGGCGCCGGCGTCGACGACCCCGAGCACGTCTTCGAGCGGGCGCGCGCCGCCGAGGAGGACGAATCGGCCCGCGTGCACGGGCGGGGAATCGGCCTGCCGCTCGCGCGGAGGTTCACCCGGCGCCGCGGAGGCGAGCTCTGGCTCGCCGAGGCGAACGGCGAAGGACACGGCGCGGTGTTCGCGGCGCGGCTCCCCGGCGTGATGAAGGTCCGAGGAGCGCCGGTCGACGAGGATGGGACAGCGCGCCGAGGGGAGGGGGATGCGACATGACGGACGACATCAGGGTGCTCATCGTCGACGACGACTTCCGTGTGAGCGGCATCCATCGCGACCTCGTGGCCTCCCGCCCCGGGTTCGAGCCGCTTCCTCCCGTGCGGGACGCCGCATCCGCGCGCACCGCCATCCGCGAGATGCAGCCCGACCTGCTGCTGCTCGACGTGTACCTGCCGGACGGTGACGGCATCGAGGTCGGACGGGAGGCCGGGATCGACCGCTTCGTGCTGAGTGCGGCCGACGACGTCGCGACCATCCGCCGGGCGATCGCCTCGGGAGCGCTGCACTACCTCGTCAAGCCCTTCGCCGCGCGGGACCTGCGGGACCGGCTCGACCGCTACGCGCGGTTCCGCAACCTGCTGGCGGCGGGAAGCGCGACGCAGGCGACCATCGATCGCGCTGTCGGGCTGCTGCACGGGGGAGCGGCGCCGCCTCCGGCGCGTGCGGGCACGCAGCAGCTCATCCTCGACGCGCTCGCCGAGGGGGAGGCGTCGAGCGTCGAGCTCGCCGAGCGCATCGGGGTCTCCCGCGCGACCGCACAGAGGCATCTGGCGGAGCTCGCCGCCCGTGGCGCGGTCGAGGTCGCCCTGCGGTACGGCACGGCCGGGCGCCCGGAGCACCGTTACCGCGTCGGGTGAGAGGTTCTCGGGAGGCTCGTCGCGGTCGCGCACCGCGGCGAGGTCTCCTGAGACGCGGGTAACGAAGATCCCACTGTCCCTGGACTCCCATCGAAACGATGTTGAAGCGCCCCGGGTTTTGTGGAGGCTCGGTTAGTTGGTTTCGGCCCCGGCGGGGACGTGTTTTCGAGCGTATTCGACCGCGGGCTGAGGTGCCCAGTAGGTGGCCTCGGCTTCGGCGGGTGGGACGAGCTCGATCTCGCCGTGGAGGCGACGGTGATTGAACCAGTCGACGTATTCCGCGACGGCGATCTCGACGTCGCGGATAGACGCCCAGCCGCCCTTGGGTCGCATGACGGGGTTGCGGATGCACTCGGCCTTGAACAGCGAGTTGAACGCCTCAGCGAGGGCATTGTCGTAGCTGTCGCCTTTGGAACCCGCGGAGGCGACGGCTTCTGCTGCGGCGAGGCGTTCGGTGTAGCGGATCGCTCGATACTGGGCGGGTTCAACCGGTCGTTGCAACACCGGGTTGTTGAAGTGAGCGTAGCTGCTCCTCGAACACTTCGGCGGGGGTGCGCCAGTCGAGGCTCTTGCGGGGCCTGTTGTTCAGCGCGAGGGCGACTGCTTCGAGGTCCTCGGCGGACCATCGTGAGAGGTCCGTGCCCTTCGGGAAGTACTGACGCAGCAGCCCGTTGGTGTTCTCGTTCGTCGGCCGCTGCCAGGGCGAGTGGGGGTCGGCGAAGAACAGCTTCGTGCCCGTCTCGAGCGCGAACTGGGCATGCGCGGAGAGTTCCTTGCCTCGATCCCAAGTGAGGGTCTTGCGGAGCTGTTCGGGAAGCTTCGTCATCGACGCGATGAGAGCGGCGTTCATCGCGACGGCGCCATAGCCGCCCAGCGCGGGCCCGTTCTTCACGGGCGGCGTCTCGCCATAGCCTTCAAGGCGCGGCAGATGCACCAACAGAGTCGAGCGGCTCTTGCGCTCGACGATCGTGCCGATCGCGGACCGGCCCGTGCCGATGATCAGATCGCCCTCCCAATGCCCCGGGACGGCGCGGTCCGCGGCCTCCGCAGGACGTTCGGAGAACACGACATCCGCAGTGACATGCCCTTGCGGGCGGTTCTGCGCTCGAGCCCGTGGCCGTCGTAGCGCGCGGCCAGTTCGCAGGCAGGTGACGAGCTCGCGCCCCAGTGCTCCACGGCCCTGGATGAACAACGACTGGTAGATCGCCTCGTGGCTGATGCGCATGGACTCATCATCCGGGAAGTCGACCTTCAGCCGGTGCGAGATCTGCTCCGGACTCCACGCAGTCGCCCACCGCCGATCTTGCCGATGCGGCTTGTTCAACCCCTTCCACGCAGGCGGCTCAGGCCCGACGACGATGCTGCCATCGGGTCGGCGGACGTTGCCAGCGAGGCGCTCCTGAACGTACTCGCGCAGCTTGTCGTTGGTCGCGAGCCTCACCATCTTTGGGCGCTTCGCCGCCTGCTGCGCCTTCCACTGCGCCACCAACGCCCGATACTCCGGCTTCCCGCCCCGGGTGGCCGCGTTGCGACGCAGTTCGCGGGAGACCGTCCCCGGGTCGCGGCCGATGCTGCGAGCGATCTCACGCACCCCGACCTGCTTGGCGCGCAGTATCGCGATCTCCTCACGCTCCTCGAATGACAGGTAGCGGCCGGTGGGCTCGGCAAGCGAGATCGGTGGCATGCCCCCAGCGTGGCGAAACCAGCGGGCTCCGACCGGGACGGACACGCCCACCTTCAGCGCCGCCTCGGCCGAGTTGATGCCCGTCGCAACCAGACGCCAGAACTGCCGCTGCACCGCCCGCGAGGGCTCAGGCCGCCCAGGCGAGCACATCGGCGGACGCAACGCCCTGTCCGCACGCCACTGTCGCCGAGCCCCCTCAGGAACCTCGCTCGTCTTCGCAGACCAGTACTTCGTCGCCACCGCTGAACACCTCCACGATCGAGGTGTTGCGACAACCAGTTGAATCAGCCCTGGACTCCGCGGTCCGAGTGGTGGATCAGACCGGTGACGTCTTGCCCGGTGCGTTGCCGCTGCCAGAGGCCCATATCGAGGGCGTCCAGGGCAAGGTCGGTGCGCATGTTCGTGGAGGTCTGCCAGCCCACCACGCGACGAGAGAACACGTCGATCACGAACGCGGCGTAGACCCAGCCGGCGTGGTGCGGATGTAAGTCAGGTCTGTTGTGCTGGTGGCATCTACACCACCTCGAACGCTGCGGCTGGGACATCACGATGCGTCATGGCACGCCCTACGTCGCCGCACCGGGATGGGTCGACCGCCGACGCGTCTCCAGGGGCGCTCCCACCTCTCGGACGCGACTCCGATGAGAGCCGCCTACCAGGGGTGCTCGGGCGGGCGCCGGCCGGCGGCAGGCGTCGATGCCGAGCTCGCGGCGCAGGCGAGGACCGGCCCGTCGTCCTCGACGGTTGTCGTGCGGATGGCACCTGGTCGACGGTCGTCGTGCTCGCTCTCGTGCGCCGTGCGGCGCGACGTGCGTGAGAGCATGGGCGGGTGAGTTCCGCCGAAGGCCCGGCTCTCGTCCCCGAGCTGCTCGTCGCAGACGTCGAGAAGAGCGTCGATTTCTGGTGTGGCCTCTGCGGCTTCGCGATCGACTATCGGCGCGAGGAGGAAGGGTTCGCCTCCATCTCGTCCGGCTCGGCGCATGTGATGCTCGAGCAGCAGGGCGTTGGACGAAACTGGATCACGGCCTCTCTGGAGCGCCCGTTGGGCCGTGGGATCAACCTGCAGATCACCGTCCCGGACGTGGCGCCGATCCTGTCGTCATTGCGCGAAGTCGGCTATCCGCTCTTCCTGGAGCCGGAGACGAAGCTCTACCGCACCGATCGTGGCGATGTCGGCGTACGACAGTTCCTCGTCGCCGATCCCGACGGGTACCTCATCAGGTTTCAAGCCGCGCTCGGCTGATCCCGTGCGGGCGCCGGCCTGCGTCAGGCGTCGATGCCGAGTTCGCGCCGGAGACGAGCCACATGGCCCGTGGCCTTGACGTTGTAGAGCGCCTTCACGACGACGCCCTCCTCGTCGAGCACGAGCGTCGAGCGGATGACGCCCTCGATCACCTTGCCGTAGTTCTTCTTCTCGCCCCACACGCCGTAGGCGCGGTGCACGGCGGTGTCCGGGTCGCTCAGCAGCGTGAACGTCAGGCCGTCGCGCTCGCGGAACGTCGCGAGCTTCGCGGGCTCGTCCCGCGAGACGCCGAGCACGGTGTAGCCGGCGGCGGCGAGCGAGGAGATGCTGTCGCGGAAGTCGCAGGCCTGCGTCGTGCAGCCGGGCGTCATCGCCGCAGGGTAGAAGTACAGGACGACCTTCCCGCCGCGCAGGTCGGAGAGCGAGACGCTCTCGCCGTCCTGGTCGAGGAGCGTGAAGTCGGGAGCGACGGAACCGGGTTCGAGGCGTGAAGTCATAGCCGTCCCAGCCTACCGATCGCCTCGTGTCTGAAGGGGCTGGATCTGAGCCCGCCCCGACATCGCCCCCCGGGTGCGCCGGCAACAGACCCGAAACATGCTGTTAGCGCACTAATAATTAGGGCTCAATAATCTTTCTGCATGACGTCGACTCCTGTCATCGCCGAGACGCGCGGGCCGCACGAAACAGGATCTTCTCTCCGCGAAACAGAAAGGAAGTCTGGTCGTAGCCAATCCGAAACACGATCTCCGTCTACTGGAGGCATGACACCCGCCATCCCCCTCGCAGCCGACAGCCCGGAACGCGTCTCCACCCGGGTGAACATCGCTCTTCTCGGCGTCCGCAGCGACGCTCCCGTCCGCCGCACGGGCGGTGCCGGCCCGAGCGACGACGGCCACTTCGTCGTGGACGGCGACGGGGCGGCCATCCCGCTCAATCCCGACAGCCCCTACGTCGTCACCAGTCGCGGGCGTCTGACCCTCGACGGCGCAGACCTCGGGCTCGACGTGTCTCCCGTGATCCGCCCACGCTTCTACGACCTCGTCACGGCCGACGGGGTCTCGTACGACAAGATCGCGAAGCTGCACGGCAAGGACGTGCTGGCCACCACCGTGGTGCAGACCTGCGTGCGCTACGACGAGAGCGAGCGCTGCCGCTTCTGCGCGATCGAGGCCTCGCTCGACGCGGGGACGACGGTCGCCGTGAAGACCCCCGCGATGCTCGCCGAGGTCGCAGAGGCCGCGGTGCGGCTGGACGGCGTGACGCAGATGGTCATGACGACGGGCACCTCGAACGGATGGGACCGAGGCGCCAAGCACCTCGCGCGCTGCGTGAAGGCGGTCAAGGCCGCGGCGCCGGGGCTCGGCGTCCAGGTGCAGTGCGAGCCGCCGGCCGACCTGCGGGCGATCGCAGATCTGTACGAGGCCGGAGCGCGCTCGATCGGCATCCACGTCGAGTCGATGGACGACGAGGTCCGCCGGCGCTGGATGCCCGGCAAGTCGCGCGTGAGCATGGACGACTACCGGTCGGCGTGGCGCGAGGCGGTGCGCGTCTTCGGCTGGAACCAGGTGTCGACCTATCTCATCGTCGGGATGGGGGAGGACCCGGACGAGCTCGTGGAGGGCGCGCGCGAGCTCATCGAGATGGGCGTGTACCCGTTCGTCGTCCCGTTCCGCCCGCTCAAGGGCACCCTCGCCACGGATGTCGATCACGTGCCCGCACCGCACCGGGCGGTCCTGAACCGCGTCACCGGTCGCGTCGCCGCGCTGCTCCAGGCGGCGGGCATGCGCGGCGAGGACCAGAGCGCGGGTTGCGCCGCCTGCGGCGCGTGCAGCGTCTTGAAGACGGCGGGGGCGTGACGTGTTCGAGGTCCCGGCGCTGACCGGGCCTCCGCGGCGGGCGCGCGTCGCCGTCTGGAGCGTCGTACGGGCCGATCGTGCGCAGGCGGACGCCTACCGCGCGATCCGGCGCGAGGTGTTCGTCGCCGAGCAGGGGATCTTCGCGTCCGACGACCGCGACCGCATCGACGACGACCCGCGGACGATCGTGCTCGTCGCGGTCGGCGACGACGGCGACGTCCTGGGCGGTGTCCGGCTGTCTCCCGCCGTGGAAGGACGCGACATCGGCTGGTGGACGGGCAGCCGGCTCGTCGTGCGGCGCGGGGCGCGGCACGCGGGCGGGATCGGATCGGCCCTCGTGCGCCGCGCATGCGCCGAGGCGCTCGATCGCGGCGTGCTGCGCTTCGAGGCGAACGTGCAGGAGCGCAACGCGCCGCTCTTCCGTCACCTCGGCTGGGTCCCGTGGGGGAGCGCCGACATCGAGGGCGTGCCGCACGTGCGCATGCGATGGCCCATCGACCGCATCGGCTCGCTCGTCACGGCGACGAAGCAGCCCCTCGGCGACCTTCTCCTCGGCCTCAGGGGCGATTCGCCATCCGCCCTCGGCGGACACGGCTACGTCGGCGACGACGGCGCCCCGGTGCCGGGCAGCGACCTGGTCGCGGCGTGCGACGCCATCCTCCCGGCGCTCATTGAGCGCGATCCGGAATGGGCCGGATGGTGCGGGGTCCTCGTGAACGTCAACGACCTCGCGGCGATGGGGGCGGATCCCACGGGCCTGCTCGACGCGGTCGCCGCTCCCACCGCCTCCCTGGTGCGCCGCATCCTGGCGGGCGTGCGCAGCGCGGCGCAGGCCTGGGGCGTCCCCGTCCTCGGCGGGCACACCCAGCTCGGCTCCCCCTCGGCGCTCGCCGTGACGGCCCTCGGCCGGACGCGCCATCCCGTGCCCGGCGGGGGCGGCAGGCCCGGAGACGCGCTGAGCCTGACCGTCGACGTGACCGGTCGATGGCGGCGAGGGTTCGAGGGGCGCCAGTGGGACAGCACCTCCGCGCGCACCGGCGCGGAGCTGCGGCATCTCGGCGCGCTCGTGCGCGAAGCCCGGCCCGCCGCCGCGAAGGACGTCAGCATGGCGGGGATCGTCGGCACCGCCGCGATGCTCGCCGAGTCGTCCGGGACGGGCGCCGTCGTCGAGGTCGGCGCGATCCCCGCGCCCGCCGAGGCGTCCTTCGGCGACTGGCTCACATGCTTCCCGGGCTTCGGGATGCTCACCGCCGATGCGCCGGGCCGATCGCGCATGTCGGGCCCCCACGCCGAGACCGCCGCGATCGGTGCGCTCACGCCGGGCTCCGGCGTGACGCTGCGATGGCCCGATGGCGTCGAGACGGACGCCGCCGGGCAGGCGACCGGTCTCGGGGCGGTGACGTAACGCAGTCTCTTTCCGAACGAAACCATCACGAAACATCCGGCGGTGACGCTGGAGACACGCTCCACCTCCTCCGACCCAGGCCCCACCGACAGAAGGAACGGTCATGACCGACGACATCGACGCCCAGATCGCCGAGAACATCGCCACGTCCCTCGGCGAGATCCCCCACCCGTCCCTCCCGCAGGGCAGCAACATCTACGGCTCGACCAAGCTCTTCCCCGACTTCCAGGCGGAGGACGGCGAGACGTACTTCACGCTCGTCCACGGCATCCCGCACGAGTCGTCCGTGAGCTTCGTCGCGATCCTGCAGGCCACGCGCGCGCTGCGGAAGGGGTTCGAGTCGGCGATCTATTTCTACGGCCCCGGCACGCTCGCCGTCAGCGCGAACCGCGGGTTCCCGACGACGGGCGACTCGGGCTTCCCCGGCGAGCTCAACACGAACGCGTCGCTCGAGACCTTCATCAAGGAGGGCGGGACGGTCTACGCCTGCCGCTTCGGGCTGGCGCTCCACGGCATCCGCGAGGAGGACCTCATCGCGGGCGTCATCCCCGCCCATCCCCTCGACGTCCAGGACGCCCTCATCTACTACGCGCGCAAGGGCGCGATCATCAACTCCACCTACAACCTCTGAGGCTCCCGATGTCCGTCACCGTCGCATCCGTCTCGGCCAACTTCACCCGGGACCTGGAGCAGAACTACGCGCTCATCGCACAGCTTCTCGACGACGCGCGCGATCGGGGCACGGAGCTCGTCGCCTTCCCCGAGGCCGCTATCGGCGGCTACCTGTCGTCGCTCGGCAACCACGGCGACACCGTCAAGAGCACCCGGCGGTCGCTCCCTCCCGCCATCCGGCTCGACGGCCCGGAGATCGCCCGGGTCCAGGAGCTCGCGGGCGACACCGTCGTCACGATCGGGTTCTGCGAGCTCGACGACGACGGCGAGACGCGCTACAACGCCGCGGTGTGCCTCGACGGCGGGACCGTCTACGGCTCGTACCGGAAGGTGCACCAGCCCCTCGGCGAGAACATGTCGTACTCGGCGGGCTCCGAGTACCGCGCGTTCGACACCCCCGTCGGCCGCCTCGGCATGCAGATCTGCTACGACAAGGCCTTCCCCGAGGCGGCGCGGATGCTCGCCCTCGACGGCGCGGAGATCGTCGTGAGCATGTCGGCCTGGCCCGCGGCGCGCACCGCGACGGCCGAGGATCTGCAGGACGACCGCTGGACGTACCGGTTCAACCAGTTCGACATCGCCCGCGCCCTCGACAACCAGGTGTTCTGGATCGCCTCGAACCAGTCGGGGACGTTCGGCTCCCTGCGCTACGTCGGCAACGCGAAGGTCGTCGACCCGGGCGGGAACGTCCTCGCGACGACGCTGCTCGGCGCGGGGCTCGCGGTGGCGGAGATCGACGTCGACGAGACGTTCCGGGCCATGCGCGGCGGCATGTTCCACCTGCGCGATCGCCGTCCCGACGTCTACGGGGCGATCGCCGAGGCCGATGCCCGGCACGTCAACGGATGGCGGGAGCTCGCCCATGCCTGAGATGACGTTCGCCGTGCGGTGGCCGGACGGCCGGGAGACGTCGCACTACTCTCCGAGCCTCGTCGTGCACGACTACCTCGAGACCGGCGGCCGCTACCCGGTCTCCGACTTCGTCTCGCGGTCGAGCGAGGCGCTCCGCGTCGCGAGCGAGCGGGTGCGGGCGACCTTCGGCTTCGCGTGCACCTCCGCCGCGCATTCCGAGGAGACCATCGCCGCCGCGGCCGCGGCGTACGACGACGGCGACGTCGAGGTGCTCCGGATGGAGCCCGCCCTGCCGCAAGGAGCATCATGATCCCCGTCACGCTCGACGAGAACGCCCATTTCGAGGCCGTCGTCGTCGGCGGCGGGCAGGCGGGCCTCTCCGTCAGCCGTCACCTCCTGGAGCACGGCGTGTCGCACGTCGTCATCGAGCGGGACTCGGTGGCGCACGAATGGCGGGACGGGCGGTGGGACGCCTTCACCCTCGTCACGCCGAACTGGCACTGCCGCCTTCCGGGATACGCCTACGACGGCGACGACCCGGACGGCTTCATGACGCGCGACGAGGTCTACGCGTGGGTGCGCCGGTACGCCGACACGTTCGACGCGTCCGTCGCGGAGGGCGTCTCCGTGCAGCGGGTCTCGCAGCGGGTCGGCGGGGGCTTCGTCGTGGAGACGAGCGCGGGGACGATCACGGCGGACACCGTCACCTCGGCGACGGGCGGATACCACGTGCCCGTCGTGCCCGGCTGGGCGGCGCGGATCCCGGAGCGCGTCCGCCAGGTGCACTCGCACCGCTACCGCAACGCGGGGGAGCTGCCCGACGGCCCCGTGCTCGTCGTCGGCTCCGGGCAGTCGGGGACGCAGATCGCGGAGGACCTCCTCCTCGCGGGCCGCGAGGTGCACCTCGCGCTCGGCAGGGCGCCGCGCGTGGCACGCTTCTACCGCGGGAAGGACTGCATGACCTGGCTCGCGGAGATGGGCGTGTACGACGTGCCCGTCTCGACGAGGGGACTGGCCAAACGCGAGTCGACGAACCACTACGTCACGGGCCGCGACGGCGGGCGCGACATCGACCTGCGGAGCTTCGCGCTGCGCGGCATGGCCCTCTACGGCCGCGCCGTGGGGCTCGACGGCGGGACGGTGCGCTTCGACGACTCCCTCGCGGCGGACCTCGACCACGCGGACTCCGTGGCGGAGTCGATCAAGGACGACATCGACGCGTACATCGCGCGCTCCGGGATCGACGCCCCCGCGGAGGAGCGGTACACGCCGGTGTGGACGCCGGCCGACGTCCCGCGGTCGCTCGACCTCGACCGTGTCGGGAGCATCGTGTGGGCGATCGGGTTCCGGGCCGACTGGTCGTGGCTGGGGGACCTCGACGTCCTCGACGCCGAGGGCCATCCCGCGCACGAGAGGGGGCGGACGAGCGTCCCGGGCTTCCAGCTCGTCGGCCTGCCGTGGCTGCACACCTGGGGATCGGGCCGCTTCCACGCGATCGCCGAGGACGCCGAGCACGTGGCGGGGCTCGTCGCCGGTCGCGTGCGAGAGAGGGCGGGGGCCGCGTGAGCGTGCGCCCTGCCTCTACCCTGGGGGAATGGTCTCCGTGACGCTGGCCGCCGTCGCCGCCCACTTCGGACGCGATGTGAATCGCACGCTCGCGAAGCTCCCCGGCGTCGTCGGCCAGGCGCGCGAGCGCGGCGTCGACCTGCTCGTGCTCCCCGATGCGACGATCGGCGGCTACCTCCTCGACCTGCACCACCCGGTCGAGGAGGGCGACGGCTTCCCGCACTCCGTCGATCTGGACGGCCCCGAGGTGAGGGCGGTCGTGGAGCTCGCGGGCGACATGACGGTGTGCTTCGGCATCGCCGAGCGCGCCGTCGTCGACGGCGTCGAGGTCCGCTACAACACGGCCGTCTGCGTGACGGGCGACGGCATCCTGGGGACGCATCGCAAGGTGCATCTCCCGCTCGGGGAGTCCGAGGTCTACCGGGCGGGAGACGAGTTCCGCGCGTTCGACACCCCCGTCGGGCGGATCGGGATGCTCATCGACTTCGACAAGACCTTCCCGGAGTCCGCGCGCTCCCTTGCCCTCGACGGCGCGGAGGTCATCGCCTGCCTGAGCGCCTGGCCCGCGAGCGTCACCGATCGCTCCGACCGCATCCGCAACGACCGTCAGGCGCACCTGTTCGACCTCTACGACTGCGCCCGCGCGGCCGAGAACCAGGTCTACGTCGTCTCGGCGAACCAGACCGGCGTGCTCGGCGGGCTGCGCTTCCTCGGGCAGGCGAAGGTCGTCGATCCCGCAGGCGAGATCATCGCCAAGACGTGGGCCAAGGGCGGTCTCGCCGTGGTCGAGGCCGACGTGTCGGCCACCATCGCACGAGCGCGCCGCTCGCTCGACCACATCCATCAGCGTGCCGAGCACGCCTACCGCTTCACGGCGACCGCCTGATCCGACCGTCCGCTCGCGATCGGCGCCGCCTCCCACGACAAGGAGCGCGCATGCGCATCGCGCAGGTCACGTACTCGACGAAGCCCCGGGGCGGCGTCGTCCACACCCTCGCCCTCGCCGAGACGCTCGCACGACGAGGGCACGAGGTCGAGGTGTGGACGCTCGGCCGCGGCGACGACACGGCGTTCTTCCGTGACGTGGACCCTCTTGTCGACGTGCGCGTGGTGCCTTTCGCGCACCGGGACGGGGAGGACGTGGGTGATCGCATCGAGCGGTCCATAGCGGTGATGGCCGGAGCGTTCGAGACGACGGCCGACATCGTCCACGCGCAGGACTGCATCTCGGCCAACGCCGTGGTCGACAGCGGCGCGTCGTGCGTCCGGACGATCCACCACCTGGACGCGTTCACGACGCCGAGGCTTGTGGAGTGCCACGAGAGGGCGATCACCGAGCCGGTCGCCCGCCTGTGCGTCTCCCGCGCGGTCGCCGCCGAGGTCGACGCCGCGTACGGGCTCTCGCCGTCGGTGATCCCCAACGGCGTCGACGCGTCGCGCTTCGCGGCGGCGGCGGGCCCCGACGGCGCGGCCGCGCGCGAGCGCTGGCTCGGCGACCTCGGCGACTACGCGCTCGCACTCGGCGGCATCGAGCCGCGCAAGGGATCGATCGACCTGCTGGAGGGATACGCCCTCGTCCGCGAGCGGCATCCCGGTCTCCGGCTCGTGTTCGGCGGAGGGGAGACGCTGTTCGACTACCGGCCCTACCGTGAGCGGTTCGAGGAGCGCGCCGGGGAGCTCGGCGTCGAGCCGATCGTCCTCGGGACGCTGCGCGACGACGACGTGCCGTCGCTCGTCGCGGCGGCGCGCGTGCTGGGGTTCGTCTCGACGAAGGAGGGCTTCGGGCTCGCGGCGATGGAGGCGCTCGCCGCGGGCGTCCCCGTCGTCGCGCGATCGCTGCCCGTGGTGCAGGAGGTCTTCGGCGGCGCCGTCGCCTACGCGACCGATCCCGGGGACATCGCGGAGCGCATCGGCGAGGTCCTCCGGGGGCGTGCGCCGGATCCGGCCGCGGGCAGGGCGCTGGCCGCGAGACACACCTGGGAGGCTGCGGCCGAGAAGCACGAGAGGTTCTACGACGCGGTTCGCGACGGGGGAGGCGACGGCGGTGCGGCGATCGATCTCGCGGATCCTCGCTGACCGTGCCGCCGAGGCGCCCGACGAGGTCGTCGTCGCGGACGACGACGGCGCGCTCACGGCGGCGCAGCTGGACGAGGCGGCCACGCGGCTGGCCCACGCGCTCGTCCGGGAAGGGGTGCGACGCGACGACCTCGTGACCGTGACGCTCCCCAACGGGCGGGACTTCGTCGTGGCATGCGCCGCGATCTGGCGCGCGGGCGCGACGCCTCAGCCGGCCTCGCGCGCCCTGAGCGCCGAGGAGAGGGCCGCGCTGGAGGCGACCGCCCGCCCCGCCGCGGCGATCGGACGACGGCCGGAGACGCCGGGGATCGCGTGGTTCCCGGGCGTCGCCGCACCGCCGGCGGCGGGCGCCCTCCCCGATCTCGCCGCGTCGTCGTGGAAGGCGCCCGCCACCTCCGGCTCGACCGGACGTCCGAAGATCGTGATGGCGTCGGGCCCCGCACTGCTCGACCCGACGAGGCCCGTCGCCGCGTTCCTGCCCGTGCGCGCCGTGCAGCTCGTCGCCGGCCCCCTGACGCACTCGGCGACCTTCACGTACGCGTTCCGCGGTCTGCTCACGGGGCACCGCCTCGTCGTGCTGCCCGCCTTCGACGAGCACCGCTGGATCGACGCGGTCGAGCGGCACGGCGTGACGTGGGCGCTCGTCGTGCCGACCATGATGCACCGTCTGCTCCGGCTGCCCTCGGGCGAACGCGCGCCGGAGCGCGTGCGGACGATCGAGTCGGTGCTGCACATGGGGGCGCCGTGCGCCCCCGGCCTCAAGCGCGCGTTCCTCGACTGGCTCGGCCCGGAGCGGGTCGTGGAGGTGTACGCGGGCAGCGAGTCGAACGGGCTGACCATGATCCGCGGCGACGAGTGGATCGGGCATCCCGGGAGCGTCGGCCGGCCCGTCGGGGGCACGGAGCTCCAGATCCGCCGCGCGGACGGAACGCGCGCGCGGCCCGGGGAGGAGGGGGAGGTGTGGATGCGTCGGGGCGCGGAGCCGGCCTACCGCTATCTCGGGGCGCCGTCGCGGCGCGACGACGACGGATGGGACACGCTGGGAGACGTGGGTCTCCTCGACGAAGAGGGCTATCTGCATCTCCTGGACCGCGTCGACGACGTCATCAACCGCGGAGGGGAGAAGGTCTATCCCGTCGAGATCGAGAGCGCGATCGAGCGTCATCCCCTCGTGCGCGGCGCGGTGGCGTTCGGCGTGCCCGACGCCGAATGGGGCGAGCGCATCGCCACGGTCGTGGATGTCGCCGACGCTGCCGTCGGCCCCGGCGAGCTCGAGGCCTGGATGCGGGAGCGTCTCGGTGCGCGTGCGCCCGAGAGCGTTCGCGTCGTCCACGAGCCCGTGCGCGACGACGCGGGCAAGACGTCCCGCGCCCGATGGCGTTCGCGCCTCTGATCGGCCTCGTCAGCCGAACAGATCGTCCAGGCCGACCCTCTCCCCGGTCGTGTCGGCGATCGCGAGCCGGGCCGCGAGCCACCCCGCCGTCCCGTGCACGCCGGGGCCGGGGGAGGTGGATCCCGAGGCGAGGTAGACGCCGCGGACGGGCGTCCGCCACGGCGCGGGCGTGAGCACGGGACGCGCGAGGAGCTGCGCGAAGGTCACCGCCCCGCCGGAGAAGTCGCCGCCGACGGCCGACGGGTTGTAGGCGGCGAGATCGGTCGCCGTCGTCGCGTGCGAGGCGAGGACGCGGTCGCGGAAGCCGGGGGCGAACCGCTCGATCTGACGCGTGACGAGCTCGGTCGGATCGAGCGTGGAGCCTGCGGGGACGTGGATGTACGACCACAGCACGCTCTTGCCCGCGGGCGCGCGCGTGGGATCGAGCACCGACGGCTGTGCGGCGAGCACGTAGGGGCGCTCCGACACCCGTCCGCGCGCGACGGCGTTCTCGCTCGCCTCGACCTCCGCGCGCGTGCCGCCGACATGCACGGTCGGCGAGCGGTGGACGTCGGCGTTCTCCCACGGCACGGGGCCGTCGAGCGCGAAGTCGACCTTGGCCGCGCCGGGGCCGTAGCGGAAGCGCCGGATCGCCCGCGCCCACCGATCGGGCACGTCCGGGAGCGTCAGGGCGAGACGCGGGGAGGCGTCCAGCACGAGCACGTCGCCGCGCCGCGGGTCGCCCCAGTCGAGCGTCGCGAGGTCGTCGACGCGCTCACCCGTGCGGATGCGTCCTCCGTGCGCGGCGAGGTCCTCGGCGAGCGCATCCGGGATCGCCTGCGCCCCGCCGACGGGGAAGCCCCATCCGTCGGCATGCGCCTGCGCGGCCAGCAGCAGCCCCGCAGCCGCGGCGCCGATCGACGGCAGCGCGGTGTTCGCGTGCGCGACGACGCCCGTGATGAGCGCGTGAGCCTCCTCCGTGCGGAACGAGCGGCGTCCGAGCTCGGACCCGAGCTCGAGGGCGCGCAGCCCGTACCGGACGGCGGTGACGGGATGCCGCGGCACGCGCACCATCTGGTTGCCGGTGAAGTCGACGACGCCGCCGATGCGCCGCGACAGCGGCCGGAGCATCGCCTTCCACGCGCGTGCGTCCGTGCCGAGGGCGTCCGCCGTCCGTCCGAGGTCGCGCCAGGCGACGGCGGCGCGTCCGCCGTCGAGCGGGTGCGCGTAAGAGGCGTCGGGGATGAGCCATCCGACCTTCTCGCGCATCCCGAAGGCGCGGAAGAACGGTGACGTGAACGCGGCGGGATGCACGGCGGAGCACACGTCGTGCCGGAACCCCGGCAGGGTGAGCTCCGCCGTCCGCGTGCCGCCGCCGATCGCGTCGTGCGCCTCCACGACCGTGACGTCGAACCCGGCCCGCGCGAGCGCGACGGCGGCGGAGAGCCCGTTGGGCCCGCTCCCCACCACCGTCGCCCGTCGCGTCGTCATACCGACATCCTGCCAGGGTCGGCGCCCGTGTCGGCGAACCCGGAGCGCGTTCTCGGCGGTCAGCTGTCGGTGACGGAGCCGGCGACGTTGACGAGCCCGCCGTCGACGAGGAACTCCGACGCGGTGGAGTACGACGACTCGTCCGACGCCAGGAACACGACGAGGTTGGAGACCTCCTGCGGCTCGGCGACACGGGGAATGGGGGCGGCCAGCGACGACAGGTCGATGCCCTCGGTCATGGGGGTGCGCACGGTCCCCGGGTGGATCGAGTTCGCGCGGACGCCGAAGGCCGCGAGCTCCGCGGCGACGCTCTTCGTCAGACCCCGGACGCCGAACTTCGACGCCGCGTAGCCGTGCTGCCCCGCGCTGCCGGTCAGGCCCGCGGTCGACGAGATGTTCACGATGGACGACGGCGCCGACCGCTTCAGCTCGGCCGCGGCCGCCTTGATGCCGAGGAACGGGCCGGTGAGGTTGATCTTCAGGATCAGGTCCCACTGGGCCTGCGTGTAGTTGTCGAGGAAGCCGAAGTTCACGATCCCCGCATTGTTGACCAGGACGTTCAGCTTGCCGAACCGGTCGACGGCCAGGGCGACCGCCCTGTCCCAGTCCTCGCTGCTCGTCACGTCCAGGTGCACGTATGCCGCCGCGTCGCCGAGCTCGGCCGCGAGAGCATCGCCCTTCTCGTCGTTGATGTCGCCGATGACGACCTTGCCGCCTTCGCTCACGATCGCGCGGGCGTGGCTCTCGCCCATGCCCTGAGCGGCTCCGCTCACGATCGCGACCTTGCCGTCGAGCCTGTCCACCATGATTCTCCTCAGCGAGTTCAGTCCGGGGCACATCTCATTCGACGTGCCGAATAGGGTCGCCGCCCATGATGGTCCTGCCCGCTGTGCAGAGCCTGGACCGGGTGGGCGCTCACCTCACGCGAAGGCGCTGACGCCCGTGAGGTCGCGGCCGATCAGGAGGGCCTGCACGCTCTCGGTGCCCTCGTAGGTGTGGATCGCCTCGATGTCGGCCAGATGCTGGACGACGCGGTTCTCCAGGAGGATGCCGTTGCCCCCGAGCACATCCCGGGCGGTGCGGGCGATGTCACGCGCGGTGCGCGTGCCGTGGTACTTGGCCAGCGACGCCTGCGTCGGACGCAGCGCGCCCGCCGCCTCGAGGTCGGCCAGCCGCCGGCAGTACAGCTGCATCGACGTGAGCTCGGCGAGCATCCGCGACAGCCGCTCCTGCACCATCTGGAACCGCGCGAGGGGCTTGCCGAACTGGACCCGCTCCGTCGCATAGGCCAGAGCCGCCTCGAAGCACGCCGTGGCGTGACCGAGCGCCGACCACGCGACGCCCGAGCGGGTCGCGAAGAGCACGCGGGAGGCGTCCTTGAACGTGTGCGCTCCCGGGAGCAGCGCGTCCGACGGCACCCGCACGTCGTCGAGCGCGATGTGCGCCTGGTGGATGCCGCGGAGGGCGACCTTGCCCGTGATGACGGTCCCCGTGTATCCGGGGGCGTCCTGCTCGACGAGGAAGCACCGCACGGCGCCGTGGTCCGGGGCGCCCTCGTCGTCGACGCGCGCCCACACGAAGGTGACGCCGCCCGATGCGCCGTTGCCGATCCACTTCTTCGCACCGCGGAGGACCCATCCGTCCCCGTCGCGCCGGGCAGAGGTCTCGAGCGACGTCGAGTCCGACCCGTGGTCGGGCTCGGTGAGGGCGAACGCTCCGGGAACCTCGCCCGACAGCAGCGGCTTCAGCCAGGCCGCCTGCTGCGCCTCGCTGCCGAAGAGCGCCAGGGTGCGCAGCGCGAGACCGCCCTGGACGGCGATCACGGTGCCGAGCGAGCCGTCGTGCCTCGACACCTCCATGTTCACGAGGCCGGCGGCCAGCGGAGACAGCGCCGGGACGTCCGGATGGTCGATGCCGTCCGCGAACAGCCCGGCTGCGCCGAGCTCGGAGAGCGCCTCCCGCGGGTACTCCGCGCGCTCCCAGGCCTCGAGCATCAGCGGCGCGAGCCGTGCGCCGACGTCGCGGGCACGCGACCAGGCGTCGCGATCCGCTCCTCCCACATCCTCGAACACGGCGTAGTAGTCGGTGCCGAGAGCCTTCGTGACGTCGTAGGACGAGACCCGCTCGCCGGGGAGGAGCTGCGATGCCATGACGCCAGATTAGGCAGAGGCCTCCGGCGCGATCATCTAAGCTGGAGGAAGTCTTCAAAAGGAGCAGGGATGTTCATCGTCGCTTTGGTTCTCTTCCTCGCCGGGATGGCGCTGTTCGGCGTGGCCTTCATGGTGCCGGCGTTCCAGGCCCTCGTCTTCGTGGCGGGCATCCTCCTCATCTGCCTCGCGATGGCGCTGCCGATGCACATCAAGGCCAAGTAGGCGCGCCCCCTTGGAAACGGCCCCGGGAGACCGGGGCCGTTTCGCATGCCCGCGCCGGGAGCCCGAAGGAAGCGGCATCCGCGCGGTAGTAGGGTGGGGGACTGGTCGAGATCTCTCGACGCCGAGACGTTTCCACGCGTCTTGTCCCGTGGCCCCATCGAAGGAATGCAACGTGGATCTGTACGAGTACCAGGCTCGAGACCTTTTTGAGAAGTACGAGGTGCCGGTGCTCGCCGGCATCGTCGCGGACACCCCCGAGGAGGTGAGAGCGGCAGCCGAGAAGATCGGCGGCGTGGTCGTCGTCAAGGCCCAGGTGAAGACGGGCGGACGCGGCAAGGCCGGCGGCGTGAAGGTCGCCAAGACCCCCGACGAGGCGTACGAGGCGGCGAAGGCGATCCTCGGCCTCGACATCAAGGGCCACGTCGTCAAGCGCGTCATGGTCGCCCAGGGCGCCGACATCGCCCGCGAGTTCTACTTCTCGGTGCTGCTGGACCGCTCGAACCGCTCCTACCTGTCGCTCGCCAGCGTCGAGGGCGGCATGGAGATCGAGCAGCTCGCCGTCGAGAAGCCCGAGGCGCTCGCCCGCGTCGAGGTGAACCCCCTCACGGGGATCGACGAGGCCAAGGCCATCGAGATCGCCCGCGCCGGCGGATGGGACGAGGAGCTCGCCCCGAAGGTCGCCGACGTCTTCGTCAAGCTCTACGACGTCTACACGGGCGAGGGGGCGACCCTCGTCGAGGTCAACCCGCTCGTGCTCACGGGCGCAGGCGACATCGTCGCGCTCGACGGCAAGGTGTCGCTCGACGACAACGCCAGCGAGGTGCGCCACCCCGAGCACGAGGAGCTCGAGGACAAGGGCGCCGCAGACCCGCTCGAGGCCAAGGCCAAGGCGAGCGGCCTCAACTACGTCAAGCTCGACGGCGAGGTCGGCATCATCGGCAACGGCGCGGGCCTCGTCATGTCGACGCTCGACGTCGTCGCCTACGCGGGCGAGGCCCACGGCGGAGTGAAGCCGGCGAACTTCCTCGACATCGGAGGCGGCGCCTCGGCGACGGTCATGGCGGCCGGTCTCGACGTCATCCTCGGCGACGAGCAGGTCAAGAGCGTCTTCGTGAACGTCTTCGGCGGCATCACGTCGTGCGTCGCCGTCGCGGAGGGCATCGTGAAGGCCCTCGAGATCCTCGGCGACACGGCCACGAAGCCGCTCGTCGTGCGCCTCGACGGCAACCAGGTCGAGGAGGGCCGCGCCATCCTCGCGGGAGCGGGACATCCGCTCGTCACGCTCGCGGCGGGCATGGACGAGGGCGCCGACAAGGCCGCCGAGCTGGCGAACGCCTGAGACGGAAGAGGACACAGGGAAATGTCGATCTACCTCAACAAGGACTCCAAGGTCATCGTCCAGGGCATCACGGGCGGCGAGGGCACCAAGCACACCGCCCTCATGCTCAAGGCCGGGACGAACGTCGTCGGCGGCGTGAACGCCCGCAAGGCCGGCACCACGGTCTCGCACACCGACAAGGACGGCGCCGCCGTCGAGCTCCCCGTCTTCGGCTCGGTCGCCGAGGCCATCGAGAAGACGGGCGCCGACGTGTCGATCGCGTTCGTGCCCCCCGCCTTCACGAAGGACGCGATGGTCGAGGCCATCGACTCGGAGATCCCGCTGCTCGTCGTCATCACCGAGGGCGTGCCCGTCGGCGACACCGCCGAGGCGTGGGCGTACGCGCAGTCGAAGGGCAACAGTACCCGCATCATCGGCCCGAACTGCCCCGGCATCATCACGCCGGGCGAGTCGCTCGTGGGCATCACGCCCGCGAACATCACGGGCAAGGGCCCCATCGGGCTCGTCTCGAAGTCGGGCACGCTCACCTACCAGATGATGTTCGAGCTGCGCGACCTCGGCTTCTCGACCGCCATCGGCATCGGCGGCGACCCCGTCATCGGGACGACGCACATCGACGCGCTCGCCGCGTTCGAGGCCGACCCCGAGACGAAGGCCATCGTCATGATCGGCGAGATCGGCGGCGACGCCGAGGAGCGGGCGGCCGAGTACGTCAAGGCGCACGTCACGAAGCCCGTCGTCGGCTACGTCGCGGGCTTCACGGCCCCCGAGGGCAAGACGATGGGCCACGCCGGCGCGATCGTGTCGGGCTCCGCCGGCACCGCGCAGGCGAAGAAGGAGGCGCTCGAGGCCGCCGGGGTCAAGGTCGGCAAGACGCCGAGCGAGACCGCCGCCCTCATGCGCGAGATCATCGAGACGCTGTAGACGGTCTTCACGAGAAGGGCCCCGCCGGACGGCGGGGCCCTTCTGCGCCTCAGCCCTTCCTGGCCCGTGAGGGCTGGACGCGGGGCGGCTCGCCCGGCATCTTCGGGAAGTCCGGCGGGAACGGCAGCTCGCCGAGGCCGTCCGCGACGTCCCGCTCCCACCATCCGAGCAGGACGTCGATCGATCCCGGGGCGTCCGCGAAGCCGGCCCAGGGATCGCCGGCCCCGGAGAGGCGCTGCGGAACGGTCCGCACCGTGAACGCGTGCGGGTCGACGCCGTCGAGCTCGTCCCACGTCACGGGCGTCGACACGGTGGCCTGCGGCAGCGCGCGCGGGCTGTAGGCGCCGGCCATCGTCCTGTCGCGGTTCGCCTGGTTGAAGTCGACGAAGACGCGCTCCCCGCGCTCCTCCTTCCACCAGCTCGTCGTGACGCGGTCGGGCATCCGCCGTTCCAGCTCGCGGCTCGCCGCGATCACCGCATGGCGCACCTCGAGGAACTCCCAGCGCGGCTCTATGGGCACGAAGAGGTGGATGCCGCGGCTCCCGCTCGTCTTGACCCACGACGTCAGGCCCGCCTCGCCGAGCACCTCGCGCATGGCGTGCGCCGCGGCGACGACGTCGGCGAAGTCCGTTCCGGGCTGCGGGTCGAGGTCGATGCGCAGCTCGACGGGATGGTCCGTGTCGGAGGCGAGCGAGGCCCACGGATGGAACACGACGGCGTTCATCTGCGCGGCCCACACGGCGGCCGCGGGCTCGGTGAGCACGAGCTGCGGATGGCGTCTGCCGCTGTTGTAGGTGACGGGCACCGACTCGACGAAGCCCGGAGCGCCCCGCGGCGGGTTCTTGGAGAAGAAGCTCTCGCCGTCGACGGAGCCGGGGTAGCGCTCGAGCGAGATCGGCCGGCCGCCGCTGTGCGCGAGGAAGGGCCCGGACACCGCGATGAGGTACTCCGCGAGCTCTCGCTTGGTGACGCCGGCCGCGGGCCAGACGAGCCGGTCGGGACTCGACAGGCTGACCTCACGCTCGCCGAGGGGGCCCGGCACGGTCAGGGTGAGGCGCTCGGAGGGCATGGGCCGACTCTAGGGCGGTGCGGGCACGCCCGTCAGGGGGTTGCGCTCACTCGCCGAAGCCCGACTCGACGAGCGCGCGGATCGCGTCGATCGCGCGGTCGGCGTCCGGGCCGTCGGCCGTGACGTCGATCGTGTCGCCGCGGCGGGCGCCGAGCGCCATGAGGCCCACGAGGCTCCGGCCGTCGACGGCGGGCCTGGTCGCGGTGCCGATGCGCACGACCGCGTCGAGTCCGCGCAGCGCACCGGCGACGGATGCCGCGGGCCGCGCATGCAGGCCGATCTCGTTGGTGAGGAGGAACGACTCCGAGCGGCCGGAGGGCGGCGGCGGCGCGGGCTCGCCGTCGTCCGCTCCGAGGTGCTGGAGCTTCGCGGTGAGGGCGCGGCGCGCCTCGCGCTCGACCTCGTCGATGTCGCCGCCGGCGGCCGCGCGCGCCACGGCCGCGACGAAGCCCTCGACGAGCGGGGCCGCGGCGAGCCGCACCTCGCCTCCTGTCGCCGCGAGGTCGACGGCCAGCTCGGCGCTCATCACGGCCGAGCCGAGGTCGGTGAAGACGAGCGTCCCCTCGGGGGAGGCCACGGACTCGATCGCCTCGGCGATGAGCGCGGCGTCGGTGCCGACGCCCCCGTCGGCCGTTCCCGCGGCGACGGCGATGGGCGGCGGCTCGGGGCGGGCCATCTCGCCCGCGAGCAGGACGAGGGCCTCGGCGAGCGCGGTGCTGTGCGAGACGACGACGAACGCGATCATGCCAGCGCCTCGGCCAGGGCCTCGAACAGCAGCGCCGTCGACACGGAGCCGGGGTCCAGATGCCCTGCGCTGCGCTCGCCCAGGTAGCTCGCCCGTCCCTTGCGGGCGACGAGGGGCTCCGTCGCGTCGCTCCCCGCGCGCGCGGCGCCCGCGGCGGCGGAGGCGGCGGCCGCCGGATCGGAGGGGTCCGCCTCGAACGCCTCCACGGCGGGGAGCATCGCGTCGAGCATGGTCTTGTCCCCCGCCGAGGCCTTTCCGCGAGCGACCACCCCCTCGGCCCCCGCACGCAGCGCGGCGGCGAGCGCCGCGCCGTCGAGCGCGGCGGCGCCCGCGGCCTGCGTGCCGAACCGGAGGAAGAACGTGCCGTAGAGCGGCCCGCTCGCCCCTCCGACGGTGGAGACGAGGGCCATGCCGACCGTCTTCCCGAGGGCGTCGACGGTGGCAGGCGGCGTCTCGTCGAGCTTGGCGGCCGCCGCGGCCGTCCCACGCGCCATGTTCGCGCCGTGGTCGGCGTCGCCGATAGCCGAGTCGAGCTCGGTGAGCCGGCCCTGCTCGGCGGCGATGCGATCGCGGAACAGCGTCACCCAGGAGACGAGAGTCGGGAGCGAGATCTCCGTGCCCATCCGCTCACCGCCCCCATCGCAGGCCGGGCGTCACGACGGGCGCGTCCCACAGTCGGAGCAGCTCGTCGTCCGCGCGCAGCAGGGTGAGCGAGCATCCCGCCATGTCGAGGGACGTGATGTAGTCGCCGACGAGGCGGCGCTCGACCCGCACGCCCGCCCTGTCGAGCAGCTTCGCCACCTCGCCGTACATGAGGTACAGCTCGAGGAGGGGCGACCCGCCCATCCCGTTCAGCATCGCGACGACGGGCGCCCCGGTGAAGTCGGCGTCCGCGAGGATCGGCTCGACGAGCATCTCGGCGATCTGCGCCGCGGGCGCGAGCGGGACCCTGCGGCGCCCCGGCTCGCCGTGGATGCCGACGCCGATCTCCATCTCGTCGTCCGCCAGCTCGAACGTCGGCCTCCCCGCCGCCGGGACGGTGCCGCTCGTGAGCGCCATGCCCATGGACCTCCCCTGCGCCGACACGGTCTCGGCCACGCGGACGACGTCGTCGAGCGGACGTCCCTCCTCGGCCGCGGCTCCGGCGATCTTCTCGAGGAGCACGGTGAGGCCCACGCCGCGCCGGCCCGCGGTGTAGGTGGAGTCCTCGACGGCGACGTCGTCGTGGACGAGGACGGTCGCGACCTCCGTGCCCGCGGCGTCGGCCAGCTCGGCGGCCATCTCGAAGTTCATCACGTCGCCGGTGTAGTTCTTCACGACGTGCAGCACGCCGGCCCCGCCGTCGACGGCGGTCGTCGCCGCGAGCACCTGGTCGGGGGTCGGCGACGTGAACACCTCGCCCGCGCACGCGGCGTCCAGCATCCCGTACCCGACGAACCCGCCGTGCAACGGCTCGTGCCCCGAGCCGCCGCCCGAGACGACCGCGACCTTGCCGGGGTCCTTCGCCGTCGCGCGCAGCACGACGCGGCTGTCGTGGTCGACGCGGATCTCCGGCAGCGCCGCCTCCATGCCGGTCAGCGCGTCGGACACGACGCGGGCGACCTCGCCGACCAGCTTCTTCATGTTCCGGTCCCGGCGGCCGTGGTGATCGTGGACATCCGTGCTCCCTCGTGCTCGACGCCTGCGTCGTCACGCCTCACTATTCGCAGGCCCGGGCGAGGTGTCAAGAGCGCCGAGCGGATGTGCACCGCAGACGTGTCGTAGGCTCGGTCCATGCCGCTTCAGGGAGAGTACGCACCGGGCACGTCGGAGCAGGCGCGCAGGCAGGCCGAGGCCTTCGAGACGTCGAAGGGCGCCGACGCGTCCGTGCTGCCGGGGACCGAATGGCCCATCATCGTGCTGACGAGCGTCGGGGCGAAGACCGGCAAGCTCCGCAAGACCGCGCTCATGCGCGTCGAGCACGATGGGCGCTATGCCGTCGTCGC
Source organism: Microbacterium sp. AB (assembly GCF_032878875.1). Taxonomy (NCBI): domain Bacteria; kingdom Bacillati; phylum Actinomycetota; class Actinomycetes; order Micrococcales; family Microbacteriaceae; genus Microbacterium; species Microbacterium betulae. Next base: position 987,858 of record NZ_CP118157.1, read on the forward strand.
GTCGAAGGGCGGTGCGCCGAAACCGCCGACGTGGTTCTGGAACCTGAAGGCCAACCCCCACGTCGAGCTGCAGGACGGCGCCGTCACGCGCGACTATCTGGCCCGGGAGCTCGACACGGCGTCCGAGGAGTACGCGCGGTGGTGGGAGCGTGCCGTCGCGGCCTACCCGCCGTACGCCGAGTATCAGGAGCGCACGACTCGCCGCATCGAGGTCTTCGTCCTCGAACCGCTCGAGGCGTAGCGCCCGGCGCGGGTCCGGGCTTCTCCGGGCCGTGGCCGGTAGGGTCGTCTCGCCATGCACCGGATCCTCATCGCCCTGCTCGCCGCGTTCGACGCTCTCGTGGCCGCGGCGGTCGGCCTCGTCGTCGTCCTCGCCCCCCTGACGCTGCTGTGGGTCTTCGCCTTCGGCGTGGACGCGGACTGGGCGGCGCTGTGGCCGGCGACGGCGCGCATCTGGCAGCTCGGGGCGCTCGTGCCGGTGTCGTTCGCGTTCGACGACGCCGCCGTCGTGGCGCTCGGCCTCCCGGCGGACGGCGCGTCGTTCGCGCTGTCGCTCGCGCCGCTCGCGCTGACGGTCTTCGCCGTGGTCTTCGCCGCGCGGTCGGCTCGTCGCGCGGTCCGCAGCGGCGGCGCGGCGACGGGCGTGGTCGCCGGCATCGCCGCGACCGCGGCGATCGCCGCGGTCGTGCTCGTCAGCTCCGGCAACGCGCTCGCGACGGTCGAGCCGTGGCAGGCCGTCGTCTTCCCCGCCCTCGTCTACGGCGCCGGAGCGTTCGCCGGGGCGTGGACCGAGGCGTGGGCCGAGGGCGACGGCGGCGCGATCGACGCCCTGCGGGAGCGGATCGACGCGTGGCCGTCGAAGTGGCGGGAGCTGCCGTCGCTCGCCGTCCGGGGTGCTGCCCTCGCCCTCGCCGGCGTCGTCGGCGTCGGGGCGATCGCGGTCGTCGTCGCCGTGCTCCTGCGCGCCGACGAGGTCATCGCGCTGTTCGAGCGCGCGCAGGTCGACGGGCTCGGGGCCACGGCGATCGCGCTCGCGCAGCTGGCCTACCTCCCGACGCTCATCGGATGGGCCGTGGCGTGGACCGCCGGTCCCGGGTTCGCCGTCGGGGCGGCCACGGCCGTGTCTCCCGCCGGCACCCAGCTCGGGGTCGTGCCCGGCATCCCCGTGCTCGGACTGCTGCCGGAGCAGGGGTCTCCGTGGCTGCTGCTCGTGCTGCTGCTGCCGGTCGCCGCCGGCGCCGCCGCGGGGTGGGCCGTGCGCTCGGCCCTCGTCGCCGAGTGGGAGGCGGACCCGCCGGAGACGCCGGAGTCCGCGGACGCGTCACCGCGGGAGCCGGTCTCGCCGCGCATCGTGCTCGCCGTCGCGATCGCCGTGCTCGCGGGCGCGGGCGCGGCGATCGTCGCGGCGGTCTCCTCGGGGGCGATCGGCCCGGGGCGCCTGGAGACCGTGGGAGCGGAGCCGGGCCCGGTCGCCCTCGCCGTGGGGCTCGAGGTCCTGCTGGGGGCGGCGATCCTGCTGCTCTCGCCGCGCGGGCGCGCGGGCGGCCTCGCCTCGGACGACGCGGATGGCCGCGCGGCCACGGCGGACGGGGGCGATGTGCGCGCGCCGGTAGACTAGCCGCGTGCTCACGGTCGCCGTCCTCATCTCCGGCACCGGTTCGAACCTCCGTGCCCTTCTCGAAGCCGCGAGCGACCCGGCGTATCCCGCGCGGGTCGTCGCCGTCGGAGCCGACCGCGCCGCGGCCGGCCTCGCTCACGCGGAGGCGTTCGGCGTGCCGGCCTTCACGGTCGCCTTCCGCGACCACCCCTCGCGCGAGGCGTGGGGGGAGGAGCTCGCGCGACGCCTTCGGGCCGTCGGCGCCGATCTCATCGTGCTGAGCGGTCTCATGCGCCTTCTGCCGGCATCGGTCGTCGACGAGTTCGGCCCGCGCATCGTCAACACCCATCCGGCCTATCTGCCGGAGTTCCCGGGGGCCCACGGCGTGCGCGACGCGCTCGCCGCGGGCGCGGACCAGAGCGGCGCGAGCGTGATCGTCGTCGACAACGGCGTCGACTCCGGACCCGTCCTCGCGCAGGAGCGCGTCGCCGTGCTCCCGGGCGACGACGAGACGACGCTCCACGAGCGCATCAAGCCCGTCGAGCGACGGCTCCTCATCGACGTCGTCCGCCGCATCGCCGACGGCGAGATCGACCTGGAGCATCCCGCGCCCGCGCCGTGACGCGACGACGCGCCGTCCGTACCTCAGACCATCCGCCACCGATTCCTCGAGAAGGAGCCCTCATGGCCGGCCCTCGCCACGATCACTCGCTCTACCGCGACCGAGACGTCGTGCCGATCCGGCGCGCCCTCGTGTCGGTGAGCGACAAGACCAACCTCCCGCAGCTCGCCGAGGCGCTCGCGGGCGCCGGCGTCGAGATCGTCTCGACCGGATCGACGGCGTCGACGATCCGCGACGCGGGGTTCTCCGTGACCGACGTCTCGAGCGTCACGGGCTTCCCCGAGTCGCTCGACGGGCGCGTGAAGACCCTGCACCCGGGCGTCCACGCCGGCCTGCTCGCCGATCTCAGGCTCGAGCACCACGAACAGCAGCTCGGAGACCTCGGCATCGCCCCGTTCGAGCTCGTCGTGGTGAACCTGTACCCGTTCGTCGACACGGTGCGCTCCGGGGCGGAGGGCGACGACGTCGTGGAGCAGATCGACATCGGCGGACCCGCCATGGTGCGCGCGTCGGCGAAGAACTTCGCCAACGTCGCGGTCGTCGTCTCGCCCGAGTCGTACCCGGCGATCATCGACGCGGTCGCATCCGGCGGCACCTCCCTCGGCCATCGCAAGGAGCTCGCCGCGCGGGCGTTCGTGCACACCGCGGCGTACGACACGGCGGTGGCGGCCTGGTTCGCGGAGGGCACGCTCGGCTCCGAGAGCGGGCTCCCCGAGCACCTCACCATCAAGGCCGAGAAGCTCGGCGACCTCCGCTACGGCGAGAACGCGCACCAGCGCGCCGCCATCTACTCCCGCGTCGGCGGACACGGCATCGCGCAGGCGACGCAGCTGCAGGGCAAGGAGATGTCCTACAACAACTACGTCGACGCCGACGCCGCGCTGCGCGCCGCCTACGACTACGTCAAGCCGGCCGTCGCGATCATCAAGCACGCGAACCCGTGCGGCATCGCCGTCTCGGCCCCCAACGCCCTCGACCCCATCGCGAGCGCGCACCTGCGCGCCCACGAGTGCGACCCGCTGTCGGCGTTCGGCGGGGTGATCGCGGCGAACCGGCCCGTCACGCTGAAGATGGCCGAGAACCTCCGCGACATCTTCACCGAGGTCATCGTGGCGCCCGACTTCGAGCCGGCCGCGCTGGAGGTGTTCAAGGCGAAGAAGAACCTGCGCGTGCTGAGGCTCCCCGCCGACTGGCGGCAGGAGCAGATGGACGTGCGCCTCGTCTCGGGCGGTCTGCTGCTGCAGGACGCCGACCGGTTCCCCGACGACATCGACGCCGTCGCGAAGGGATGGGAGCTCGTCTCGGGCGAGCGACCCTCCGACGACGAGATGCACGACTTCGTGTTCGCGTGGAAGACCTGCCGGGCGGTCAAGTCGAACGCGATCGTCCTCGCGAAGGACTCGGCCACGGTCGGCGTCGGCATGGGCCAGGTCAACCGGGTGGACTCGTGCAAGCTCGCCGTCGAGCGGGCGGGAGACCGCGCGGCGGGCTCCATCGCCGCGTCGGACGCGTTCTTCCCGTTCTCGGACGGCCCCGAGGTCCTCATCGGCGCCGGCGTCCGCGCCATCATCCAGCCGGGCGGCTCGGTGCGCGACGAGGAGACGATCGCCTTGGCGAGGGAGCGCGGCGTGACGATGTTCTTCACGGGGGAGCGCCACTTCTTCCACTGACGCCCCGCTCGGGGCGCGTCACAGCGATGTCCGAAACCCGCCAGCCGGTCGCCTGCGGGCGTGACAGGCTGGACGCATGAGCCCGGGCATGACCTTCGACGAGCGGTATCGCGCGATCTCCGCGCGCGACACCCGCTTCGACGGGCAGTTCGTCACGGCGGTGCGATCGACCGGCATCTACTGCCGTCCCAGCTGTCCCGCGCGCACGCCGAAGGCCGCCAACGTGACCTTCTATCCGACGAGCGCGGCGGCGCACGAGGCGGGCTACCGCGCGTGCAAGCGCTGCCTCCCCGAGGCGGCTCCCGGCTCCCCCGAATGGAATCTCCGCGGCGACGTCGTGGCCCGCGCCATGCGGCTCGTCTCCGACGGTGTCGTCGAGCGGGAGGGCGTCGCGGGGCTCGCGGCCCGGCTCGGGTACTCCTCGCGGCATCTCTCCCGGCTGCTCGCGGCGGAGCTCGGCGCAGGACCCCTCGCCCTCGCCCGGGCGCAGCGCGCGCACACGGCGCGGATGCTCCTCGTCGGCACCGACCTGCCCGCCGCCGACGTCGCGTTCTCGGCCGGGTTCGCGAGCGTCCGGCAGTTCAACGACACCGTGCGCGAGGTGTTCTCCCTCACACCCACGCAGCTCAGGTCGACGCGACGCGCGGCGGCGGCGCCCGCGGGCCTCACGCTTGTGCTGCCCTATCGCGAGCCGTTCGACCACGCGGGCCTGTTCTCCTGGATGTCGGCCCGCACCATCGCGGGGATGGAGGAGGGCGACGGGGCGTCGTTCGCGCGGACCCTGCGGCTTCCGTCCGGCGCCGGATGGTTCCGGCTGCGATTCGACGGCCGGCTGCGTCTCGACGCGCACCTGGAGAGCCTCGGAGACCTCGCGACGCTCGTCGCGCGGGTGCGGCGCCTCTTCGACCTCGACGCCGATCCGCTCGCGGTCGACGCCGCGCTCGCCGCGCATCCCGCGCTCGCCCCCCTCGTCGTCGCCGTGCCCGGGATGCGCCTGCCGGGAACGGCCGATCCGCACGAGATGCTCATCCGCGCCATGATCGGCCAGCAGATCTCCGTCCCGGCCGCCCGCACGCACCTCACGCGCCTCGTCGAGGCGCGGGGAGACCCGGTCGAGCTCGGAGGGGCCTCGCGCCTGCTCTTCCCCGCGATGGAGACGATCGCCGAGCACGGGCCCGAGCTCCTGCGCGGCCCCGCCGCGCGCATCCGCGCCGTCGCGGAGGCGGCGTCGGCGCTCGCCTCGGGCGCGCTCTCCCTCGGACCCGGCGACGACGCCGTCGCGCAGCGCACGGACCTGCTCGCCCTCCGCGGCGTCGGGGAGTGGACGGCCGACTACGTGCGCATGCGCGTGCTGGGCGACCCCGACGTCCTGCTCCCCGGCGACGTCGCCCTCCGCGCGGGCGCCGCGGCCGCGGGCCTTCCCGCCGAGCCGCGGCCGCTCGTCGCGTGGGCCGCTCGTGCCGCGCCGTGGCGCTCGTACCTGTCCATGCACCTGTGGCGGGCCGCCCTCTCGGCGCCGTCCGTCCGCCGTCCGAAGGAGACCGCACCATGACCGATCCGATCCCCGCCGCCGCCCGCACCGCGGTCGTGCAGACCGTCGACACGGCGGACGGCCCGTTCACGATCGTCGCCGGCGCGGACGGCGCCGTGCTCGCCTCGGGATGGTCGAGCGATGTGCCGACGGTCGTCGACCGCGTGCACCCGCGTCTTCGCCCCCTGGCCGTCGAGGACGGGGAGACGACCGCCGCCGACGCCGTGGCGGCGTACTACGCGGGCGACCTCGCGGCGATCGACGGCGTCCGGGTCCGGCAGCACGGCACCGCGCTGCAGATCGCCGGATGGCGGGCGCTGCGGCGGATCGCGCCGGGAGCCCCCCTCGCCTACACGGGCTTCGCGGCGGAGCTCGGCTCGCCCCGCGCCGTCCGCGCCGCCGCGTCGATCTGCGCGCGCAACGCGCCGGCGCTGTTCGTGCCGTGCCACCGCGTCCTCCGCGGCGACGGCACGATGGGCGGCTTCGCCTGGGGGATCGAGGTCAAGCGCTCGCTCCTGGCGAGAGAGGCGGCGTCGCGCCACGACGCGTAACCCGCGCGTCCCGCGCCCTCCCGCGCGATTAGGGTTGCGAGCATGAGCGATTACTTCGACCGGCAGCACGACAAGGCGTACACGCGCGTGTACAAGGAGCAGACCCCCGACATCCTGAAGACGTGGAACGACTTCAACACCGCGGTCTTCGCGAAGGAGGGGCGCGAGATCCCCCTCAAGTACCGCGAGCTCCTCGCCGTCGCCGTCGCCATCACGACGCAGTGCGTCTACTGCATCGACGCCCACTCGCAGGCCGCCGTGCGCGCCGGGGCGACGGAGGCGGAGCTCGCCGAGACCGCATGGGTCGCCACCGCCCTGCGCGCCGGAGGAGGCTTCGCCCACGGGCGCCTCGCGTTCAAGCTCGGCGAGGAGGCCGCGCACCAGCACTGACCGCGCAGGCGGGCGGCTCCCGTCGCCGACATCGGGCGTCATGAGCGCTCACGCGGCGCAACACGGCGACGAAGCGTTACCGCGCATCCGCCGAGGACGACGTCGCCGCGTAGCGTGGCGGTATGAGCGACATCCTCATCACGCCCGACGAGCTCGTGGACCTGTCCGCACGCGACGAGCGCGTCCGCATCCTCGACGTGCGCTGGCGTCTCGACCGTCCGGACGGGCGGCCGGAGTATCTCGACGGGCACATCCCGGGCGCCGTCTACGTCGACCTCGAGGCCGAGCTCGCCGGTCGCGGGGCGCCGGCGGAGGGCCGCCATCCGCTGCCGGACACCCCGTCGCTGGAACGCGCAGCGCGCCGCTGGGGTCTCGACGACGGCGACACCGTCGTCGTGTACGACGACCTGAAGTCGTTCTCGGCCTCGCGCGCGTGGTGGCTGCTGAAGGACGCCGGGGTCGAGGACGTGCGCGTCCTCGACGGCGCGCTGCGCGGATGGGTCGCGGCCGGGCACGCCCTCGAGCAGGGCGACGTCGTGCCGGCGCCCGGATCGATCGTCCTCTCGGCGGGAAGGCTCCCGCAGCTGACGATCGACGCGGCGGCGGCCGTCGCGCAGGAGGGCGTGCTCATCGACGTGCGCGCACCGGAACGGTACCGGGGCGACGTCGAGCCGATCGACCCGCGAGCGGGGCACGTCCCCGGCGCGCGCAACCTCTTCACGGGGGAGAGCGTCGACGCGCGCGGACGCTTCCTCCCGCCCGACGAGCTCCGGGCGCGGTTCGAGGAGGTCGGCGCGCGGGTCGACCGGCCGGTGGGCGTCTACTGCGGCTCCGGCGTCACGGCGTCGCACGCCGTGGTCGCACTGACGCTCGCGGGCTTCTCGCCGCGGCTGTACCCGGGATCGTGGAGCGCCTGGAGCAACACCGAGCGGCCGGTCGCGACGGGCGCGAGCAGATTCGGGGAGGCGCACGCCGGACCCTTGGCCTGAGCGCGGGATGGCGATAGGCTGAGAGGCTGACCGCCGCTCGGACGGTCGGACACCCCCGCCAGCCCGGTCTGCCGCATTGCGCGCGCACCGCAATGAGGATCATGTCGCGCCCCACCACCTCTTCCCCTCCCTCGTCGACTCTCCGCTCCCTGCTCCGGCTCGTCCCGTTCGCCCGGCCGGTGCTGTCGCGCCTCGTGCTCGGCGGCGTCAGCGCGCTCGCCGCCGCCGTGCTCGCCCTGCTCATCCCGATCGCCCTGGAATGGGTCGTCGGCGGACCGATCGCCTCCGGCGCGGTCCCCGCGATCGTCTGGGGCGCCGGGGTCGTGCTCCTCCTCGGACTCGCCGAGGCCGGGATGGTCTGGCTCCGGCGCTGGCTCGTGCTGGGTCCGGCGACGAGCGTCGAGTACGACCTCCGCACGGGGTTCTACGATCGCCTGCAGCGTCTGCCCGTGGAGTTCCACGACCGCTGGCAGGGCGGGCAGCTGCTGAGCCGCATGATGCAGGACATCAGCCTCATCCGGCGCTGGATGGCCTTCGGGCTCATCATGCTCGTCGTCAACATCCTCACGATCGTGATCGGCGCCGCGCTGCTGTTCCAATGGCACTGGGCGCTCGCACTCGTGTTCATCGCCGGCGGCGTCCCGATCTGGTACCAGGGGTTCCGCTTCGAGCAGACGTACGGCCTGCTGAGCCGTCAGAGCCAGGACCAGCAGGGGGACCTCGCCACGAGCGTCGAGGAGAGCGTCCACGGCATCCGCGTGCTCAAGGCCTTCGGGCGCGGGCCGCACGCCCTGCGCCGCTTCACCCGGCAGGCGGAGACCCTGCGCGCCACGGAGATGAGCAAGGCCGGGGCCGTCGCCCGCATCGACCTGTGGCTCGTCGCGATGCCGGAGCTCGCGTTCGCCGCCTGCCTCCTGCTCGGCATCTGGCTCTCCTCCGTCCAGGAGATCACGGTGTCGCAGCTCTTCGCGTACTTCGCGATGGCGACGATCCTGCGCTGGCCCATGGAGTCGATCGGCTTCCTCTTCTCCTTCCTCCTCGACGCGCGCACGGCCACCGACCGCGTCTTCGAGGTGTTCGACGAGATCGACACGATCGCCGATCCGGAGGAGCCGCGCACGCTGTCCGCGCCCCGGGGCGCGCTCGCGTTCGAGGACGTCCACTTCCGCTACCAGGACGCCAGGGCGTCGGAGCCCGACCTGCTCGACGGCATCGACCTCGCCCTCCGTCCCGGCGAGACGATGGCCCTCGTCGGGCTCACCGGCTCGGGCAAGACGACGCTCACGACGCTTCCCACGCGTCTCTACGACGTCACGGGCGGCCGCGTCTCGCTCGACGGCGTCGACGTGCGCGACCTGTCGATCGTCGAGCTGCGCACGCACATCGCGACCGCCTTCGAGGACGCGACGCTGTTCTCCGCATCCGTGCGCGAGAACGTGCTCCTCGGCCGCGACGACCTCGACATCCGCTCCCCGGAGGGTGAGCGGGTGCTGCGGGAGGCGCTCGCCGTCGCGCAGGCGGACTTCGTCGCCGACCTCCCCGAGGGCGCCGAGACGATGATCGGCGAGGAGGGGATGAGCCTCTCCGGCGGCCAGCGCCAGCGCCTCGCGCTCGCACGCGCCGTGGCGGCGCATCCGACCGTCATCGTCATGGACGACCCGCTCTCGGCGCTGGACGTCGACACGGAGGAGCGGGTGCAGATCGGGCTGCGTCGTGTCCTCGACGGCACGACGGCCCTCATCGTCGCGCATCGGCCCTCGACGGTCGCGCTCGCCGACCGCGTCGCGCTCCTCGAGGGCGGCCGCATCACGGCCGTCGGCACGCACTCGGAGCTCATGGCGGCCTCCGCGCACTACCGCAGCGTCATCTCGAGCTTCGAGCGCGAGGACTCGGAGGACAGGGCCCGGCGCATGGACCCGGAGCGCGAGTTCGATGTGGTCACGGGGGCCATCCCGATCCCGGCGGCGGACGGCGGCGACACGATGCACGAGACCGACGAGGAGACGGCCCGATGAGCGACACGGTCCACGGAACCGCAGGCGAGGACCGGTCCGACTACACGCGGGAGGAGAACCGCGCCATCCGGCGCCGGTCGTGGCTGCTGCTGCTGTCGCTGCTGCGTCCGCTGAAGGGCCAGGTCGCCCTCGTGGCCGTCGTGGTCGTGCTGCAGACGGCGATACGCGTGCTCGGCCCCGCCCTCATCGGCATCGGCATCGACCAGGCGCTGCCGTCGGTGCTCGACCACGCCGACTGGGGACCGGCGTGGATCGTCGGATCCGTCTACGTCGTCACGGCCGTGGGCGGCGGCCTGCTGCTCGCCTGGTACGACCTGCTGGCGGCACGGGTCACCCAGAACGTCCTGCTCGATCTGCGCACGCGCGTCTTCCGCCACACGCAGCGGCTGAGCCTGGAGTTCCACGAGACCTATACGTCGGGGCGCATCATCTCCCGTCAGACGAGCGACCTCGACACGATCCGCGAGCTCCTGAACGGCGGGCTCAACCAGCTCGTCCACGGTGTGCTCTACGGCGTGTTCACGTTCATCGCGCTCGCCCTCGTCGACTGGCGCTCGTCCCTCGTGCTCGTCGTCGCGTGCGTGCCGCTGGCGATCCTCATGCGCTGGTTCTACGTCAACTCCCAGCGCACGTACCGCGTCTCGCGCGTGGTGAGCGCGAAGCTCATCGTCAAGTTCGTCGAGACGATGACGGGGATCCGCGCGGGCAAGGCGTTCCGCACCGAGCCGCGCAACGAGGAGGAGTTCGGCGGGCTGTCCCAGGAGTACCGCGAGGTCAACATGCGCTCGCTCCGTCTCTTCGGGACCTTCGAGCCGGGACTCATGGCGATCTCGGCGGCCGCGATCGGCGCCGTCGTGCTGTGGGGCGGCGTGCGCGTCACGACGGGCGAGTTCACGGCGGGGCTGCTGCTGAGCGCCGTGCTCTACGTGCGGAACTTCTTCAGCCCGCTGCAGGAGGTCGCGATGTTCCTCAACTCCTTCCAGGCCGCCGCGGCCGCCCTCGAGAAGGTCTCCGGCGTGCTGGAGGAGGACCTCACGGTGCCCGATCCGGTGTCGCCCGTCGCGCTGCCGTCCGCGCAGGGGCACGTCCGCTTCGACGACGTCGCCTTCGGCTACGCGGGCGGGCGCACGATCCTCCCCGCCTTCGACCTCGACATCCCCGCGGGTCAGACGGTCGCCCTCGTGGGCACCACGGGCGCGGGGAAGTCGACGCTGGCGAAGCTGCTCTCTCGGTTCTACGATCCGACCGGGGGGAGGATCACGCTCGACGACGTCGACCTGCGCGATCTCGACGGACGCGACCTGCGCCGCGCGATCGTCATGGTCACCCAGGAGGCGTACCTCTTCAGCGGGACGGTCGCCGACAACATCGCGCTGGGACGGCCTGACGCCTCGCTCGAGGAGATCAAGGCGGCCGCACGCGCCGTGGGGGCCGAGGCCTTCATCGAGTCGCTGCCGGACGGCTACGACACCGATGTGAACAAGCGCGGAGGCCGCGTCTCGGCCGGCCAACGGCAGCTCGTCTCGTTCGCGAGGGCCTTCCTCGCCGATCCCGCCGTGCTCATCCTCGACGAGGCGACCGCCTCGCTCGACATCCCGTCCGAGCGGATGATCCAGGACGCGCTGCAGACGCTGCTCGCCGATCGCACGGCCATCATCATCGCGCACCGCCTCTCGACGGTCGCGATCGCCGACCGCGTGCTCGTCATGGAGCACGGGAAGGTCATCGAGGACGACGCCCCGGACGCCCTCATCGCCGGCACGGGCAGGTTCGCCCAGCTGCACGCGGCGTGGAAGGAATCGCTCGTCTGACGTCCGGAACGGAGAAGGAGGGCGACGGGGTCTCGATGGGGGAGGGGTATTCGAGGCCCCGCCGCCGGCCATGGGTCAGCACGTGTCCTGGCGGCCGTGCTGAAATCGTTTCATCGGGGCGATCATATCGCCGTCGTCTCGCCTAGAAGCGGATCTCGGCAATGATCTCACCGTACTCGGTCTCGCCCACGGGGGAGAAACCGACACGGTGGAAGAACGCCTCCGGACCGCCCTCGCCCGCCTCGTAGATGACGTCGAGATGGTCGAAATCGCGTCGCTGCGCCTCGGAGAGCAGCGCCTCGACCGCGAATCGTCCCACGCCGCGCCTCTGCTCGTCCGCGTCGACGTTGATGCGCCACAGGACCGACCGGAAGTAGTCGGGAGCGGCCTCGGGGTCGAAGTTCGCGCTGACGAACCCCACGACCTCGGAGCCGTCGAGCACGACGCGCTGCCACGTCGTCTTCGGGTTCACGACGGAGGCGGCGATGCCGTAGGAGACGGGCGCGAGGAACTGCTCCTGGCCTGGCTTGAGCGACAGGGTGTTCACCTGGACGATCGTGTCGGCCGAGAGCTCGACGAGGCGCAGTTCGGTCATACCCTCAGGCTAGCGTCGAATCAGGCGTGGACCCAGACCTCGGTTCCCGTCTGCGCGAAGTAGTACACGCGCTCGGCGGCCGCGACGGTCATGTTGACGCAGCCGTGGCTCATCAGCGCGCCCGCGCCGAAGTTGTCGTGCCAGTAGGTGCCGTGGAAGCCCTGGTCGCCGTTGAAGTAGGTGACCCAGGGCACGTCCGCCGTGCAGTAGTCGAAGCGTCCTCCCGGGACGTAGTCCCCGTCCGCGTCGCACGATCCCATGTCCTGGATCGTGAGCTGCCCGTAGACCGTGAAACGGCCCTCCTGGGTGTCGTAGCCGGGCCTGCCGAGCGCGATCGAGTAGGTGTCGACCACCTGGTCGTTCTCGTAGAGGATCGTCGTCCCCGCGCTCTTGTCGACCTCGATCCAGCGGTAGAGCTCCGTCGTCTCGAACGGGACGGCCTCGACCGGCACCTCGTACGCCCCGTCGCCGGAGGCGAGCTGCTCCGAGAACGCCGCGGCGACGCCGTCGGTGGAGGGGAGCCCCCAGCCGTCCTGGCCCTCCTGGATGACCCGGAGGTGCTCGCCCGAGGAGTTCGTCACGACCTCCTCGTTCACGACGTCTCGGTTGACCTGCTCCGGCAGGCCGTCGACGACCTGCTGCACGGCGGCCTCGTCGACGGACACCTGGAATCCGTCGTCCTCCGTCGTGACGGTGATCCACGAGGCCACCTGGGAGGGCTCGAGGTCGATGACCTCCTCGCCGTCGACGTAGAAGCCGGCGTCGGCGACGAGCTGGTTGAGCGTCTCGACCTCGGCCTGCGCGTCGGCCGTCGTGACGGCGGGGGCGACCTCGCTCGTCTGCGCCTCGACCGTCACATCGCCCGTGGTCTCGCTGAGGGCCGTGGAGATGCTCGCCGCGAGCGCGTCGACGTCCACGCCGGAACCGGCCTGCGCGTCGACGGCGGTGTACGCGCCGGCGCCCTCGTCGTAGGCGACCTCGGCGTTCACGGGATCGGTGAACAGCTCGGGGGCGGCCTCGGCGAGCGCCGCTCGCGCGGTCTCGGCGTCGACGGTCACGTCGACCGGGATGGAACCGGGGTTCCACGCCCCGACGTTCCACAGCGGATGGTCGCCGAAGGCCTGCTCGGCCACGGCCTGCGCATCCGCCGAGACCCCGAGCTCGGCGCCGGTCAGGGTGACGTCCCCGGACGGGGCCGCGACGGTGATCTCCGTCGTGGCCAGGCTGTCGTCGATCGTCTGCGTGGCACCGCCCGCGGTCTGCCAGCCGACGTCGGCACCGGCGGCGACGACGCCCGGGGCGATGAGGATCGCCGAGCACACGGCGGCACCCGCGACGATGAGGCCGCCGGGGATCCCCAGCCACAGGCCGAGGTGCCGTCTCTTCCTCTCGGGCTCAGCGGGGGCCCACTCGACGGGGGCGCCGGCGCCGAGCGCGCCGTCGTCCCCGCCCGCGGCGGGCTCGGGCTTTGTCACGAGATCCGTCATCTTCAATACCCCCAGAGGCGCGCCGGAAGAGGCGTGGTCCGTCGCTCCATGCTACGCGGGCGTGCCGGGATCGGGCGCGCCCGACGATCACGATGTGAGCACGATCGCCGAGTCTGTGCTACCGCTGTGCCCGGCGGGCCGGGTCGCGCTCCTCCTCGCGTCACCCGGTGTGCGCCGCCCGCTCCGCGAGCGACCGGCGCAGCGGGGCGAGCCGCGCGATGCTGTCGTCGAGCCCGCCGTGCCGCGACGAGAGCAGCCAGGCCTCGCGCTGGGCGTCGAGCAGGGCGTCGAGCCGGTCGAGCAGGAGGCCCGCGGCGACGCGGTCGGACGCCGCGGGCTCGCGGGCGAGGATCCCGTCCGCGAGCAGATCGACGGCGAAGAGGGCGAGGTGCACGGCCTGCCGGATCTCGGTGCGGACGGCGGCGGCGTCGGGGGAGGCGGGCCGCGCCGCATGCAGGTCGTCCAGCGCCTCCCGCAGCGTCGTCCGCGCCGCCTGCAGCGCGTCCGGGGCGGGGTGCTGCTCGGCGGGGAACCCCTCCGCGTCCAGCAGCACGCGGAAGAGCGGGCTCGCGTTGAACATCGGCACGTCGAGCTGCGCCGCCACGCCGCCGACGGCGGTGAGCACCTCGCCGATCAGGCCGGTCTCGTCGGCGAAGACCCTCGTGTTGAGGACCTCGGAGAGGTCGAGGCCGCGGTTGGCCTCCAGGCCCCAGCTGACGGCGGCCCCGTAGACGATGGGCCCGTACGACATCACGGGCGGGTCGTACATGCCGTGGTCGCCCCATGCCGTGATGAGATAGCCGCCGGAGCCGTGCTCCAGGCCCACGGCCGCGGCGTCCTCCAGGTTCTCGACGGCGTTGTCGAGCCGTCCCACGAGGGACAGCCATGTGCTCGTCCCCGGCGCCACCCAGAAGGACGTCCCGCTGTCGATGAGCGGACGGGCCCGGTCGACGAAGCCGGCCGTGAGCGCGGCGACGTCCACGCCGTGCGCGAGCAGCCGCCGGCGCTCCGCCTCCGGCATGCGCTCCACCGAGGCGCGCATGAGCGACGGCGAGTCGTACTGCCACACGATGGGGATGGCGCCTGCGGGCACGCGCGACGCGACCTCGGGGTGATTGGCGAGGATGTCCGCCCAGAACTCCACCGAGTAGCCCCGATCCAGCCAGGGGGAGATGACCTGGGCGAGGTACTCGACGTAGACCGTGCCGAGCCCCTCGCGCTCCGCCCGCTCGCGACTGGCCCCGAGCCCCAGCTCCCAGGTCTCGTCGGCGCCGACGTTGACGCGCCGCGAGCGCAGGTGCGACGTCAGCTCCTCCACGAGACCCGTCACGAAGGCCGCGTTGTCCGCCGTCGGCGCGAGGGTCGACGGCGGACGCAGCTGATCCCCGATCTCGACGGGCTCGGCGATCTCGCCGCGGTCGCGATAGGCGTCGTGCGCGAGCCAGCGCTCCCAGTGGCCGAAGGTGTTCTGGTTCGCGACGAGCTCGATGCCCCTCGACGCGCACAGATCGTCGAGCCAGCGCACGTCCTCCGGCGTGAGGGGGGAGGCGTCGCGCCAGACGGCCTCGTGCCCGCTGTAGGCGAAGGCGTGCTCGAGGTAGAGCTCGAACTGGTTGATGCGGGCGAGCGAGAGGACCTCGACGAGCCGCGCCAGGCTCGCACGGGTCGGCACGCGGTCGCGGCTGACGTCGAGCATGAAGCCGCGTCGCCCGAAGTCGGGCCAGTCCTCGATCTCGGCGGCCGTCTGCTCCGCGGCGGGCAGGCCCCGCAGCTGATCGAGCGTCTGCTGGGCATAGCGGAGCCCGGCGGCGTCCGCGTAGTCGAGGGCGACCGCGCCCGCGGCGTATCGCAGCCGGTAGCCCTGCGGGGGCAGCTCGGGGTCGTGGCGGACGCGCACGGCCTCGTCGGCGGCGGGCGGGGCGGCGTCGATCGGCGTGAGGGATCGGGGGGCGGGGAACAGCGACGGTGTGGACAAGACGAGATGCCTGCTTTCTTCTGGGATGCGGATGGTCAGCCCTTGACGGCGCCGGCGACCATGCCGCGCGCCATCGTCCGCTGGACGAACACGAAAAGGACGATGACGGGGACGGCGACGAGGACGGACCCGGCCATGACGCCGCCCCAGTCGGTGCCCTGCATCCCCTGCTGGAAGGTCTGCAGCCACACGGGAAGCGTCGTCGAGCCGCCCGAGGAGAGCATGACGAGGGCGAGCGTGTACTCGTTCCACGCGACGAGGAAGCCGAAGACGCCGGTCGAGACGAGGCCGGGGCCGAGCAGCGGCAGCGTGACGCGGAAGAAGGCGCTCACCTTGCCGCACCCGTCGACCATGGCGGCCTCCTCGAGCTCGATCGGCACCCCGTCGACGAACCCCTTGAGCATCCAGGTGATGAACGGCAGGACCGTCCCCACGTACAGCAGGCTGAGCCCGAGGACGGAGTTCAGCAGCCCCCACGAGTCGAGCATGCGGTACTGGGAGATGAAGAGCGCCTCGGCGGGGATCATCTGCACGACGAGGACCGCCACGATCATCCCCGCCCGTCCCCGGAAGCGGAACCGGCTGAGCGCGACCGCCGCGAGCACGGCCGACAGCAGCGAGACGGCGACCGCGAGGAGGCTCACCCTGGCGCTCGTCCAGAGCGACGACCAGAACGTCGCGTCGGCGAGCACTCCGGCGTAGGACGACAGGGTGGGGTCGACGGGGAACAGCCGCGGCTCGCTGATGCGCAGCAGGTTCGGGTCCTGCAGCGAGGCGTTGACCATCCAGTAGATGGGGAACACCCAGACGAGCGCCAGGACGATCGCGACGATGCTCGCGACGCTCCTCGTCGTGGAGCGGCGACGGCGTCTCGGGCGCGAGGCGGACAGGACGAGCGAGGTCATGCGAGGTCTCCCTGCTTGCCGAGCTGGCGCACGTAGCGCCACGTGATGACGAGGAGGACCGCGAGCATGACCATGGCGAGAGCCGACGCCATGCCGTAGTCGCCGCCCGCGATGCCGGTGTTGTAGACGTAGGTGCCGAGCAGGTGCGTCTGCGTGGCGTCGCCGCCTGCCCGCTGCAGCACGTGGATCTGGGTGAAGACGCGCAGATCCCAGATGATCTGCAGGATGCCCAGCAGCAGGATGACGGGTCTGACGAGCGGCAGCACGACGCTCGCGAGCTGGCGTCGCAGGCCCGCGCCGTCGAGCTGCGCGGCCTCGACGAGCGACGGGTCCACCTGCGTCAGCGCCGCGAACGTGGAGAGCGTGACGAGCGGAACGCTCGCCCAGACGATGACGCTGCCCGCGACGGCCCAGAACGTGAAGGGGCTCGCGTGCAGCCAGTTGAAGCTCTGGAACCCCGACAGGCCGAGGCCGGTGAGCACCTCGTTGACGAGGCCGTTCCTCTGGTCCACCAGCAGCTGCCAGACGGTCAGCGCCGCGACCGTGGGCGTGGCCCAGGCGAGGACGAGGCCGATCTGGAGCGCGAGGCGCGCGGCGGGCCAGATGTGCTGCATGAGCACCGCCAGCGCGACGCCGACGAGCATCGTGAGGCCCGCGCAGAGGAAGCAGAAGAGGAGGGATCGCAGCAGGACGAGCCAGAAGTACGGATCGGTCGCGATCTCCGCGTAGTTGTCGAGGCCGACCCAGTCGGCCGGCTGGCCGAACTGCTGGGCGAGGCCGAACTGCTGGAAGGACATGATCAGCTGCTGCACGAGTGGGTACCCGAGTGCGAGCACGACAAGGGTCACGGGCAGGGCGATCAGAAGATAGGGGGCGGCCTTCTGGGCGCGCCGTCCCCGGCGTCCCGCGGCGGGGACGTGGACGGTCTGGGCCGGAGGCGCCTGGGCGCTCTCCCTGTCCTCGAGCTGCATCGTCATCGTTCGATCCCTTCACGGGGCGCCCGCCCGCGGCGGGCGCCCCGACCGGCTTCAGTCGTTGAGCATGTCCTCGAGCTGCGCGTCGACGTCCGCTCCCACGGTCTGGACGTCCTCGCCGTTCGCGATCCGGGTGAAGATGCTCGCGGGCACCTGCGCGCTGTCGGCGACGCCCCAGGCCGGGGTGTTGGGCGTGAGCTTCGAGGCCTCGACGGCCGTCGTGGCGAACTCCGCGGTGACGCCCTCGAGGGCTCCCGCGTAGTCGAGGTTCCCCGGCACCCAGCCCCCGTCCGAGGCGAGCATCGACTGGAACTCCTCGCTGTAGATGAGGCTCATGGCCTCCTGGGCGAGGCCCTGGTTCGGAGAGGCGGCCGAGATCGCCATGTTCGAGCCGCCCGCGAAGGTCACTCCCGGCTCGCCCGCCTCGAGCCCGGGAAGCGCCATCACGCCGACCTTGCCCTCGTCCCAGAGCGACTGGTCGATGCGGGCCTCCGCGTAGTTCAGGTAGGAGAGGAAGCCGATGCGGCCCTCGTTGAACAGCTCGGGCGCTGCCTGGACGGCGTCGTTGGAGTCGAGGTCGTACTCCGAGCCCTCCAGGAAGATGCGCTGGATGGCCGTGAGCGCCTCCTGCGACTCGGGGGTGGACAGCGCGCCCTCCCAGGTGCCGTCGGAGCCCTGCACGGCGTAGTCGCCGCCGTAGGTGAAGAGCAGCCCCTCGAGCGTGTGCGGGTCGGCTGCGGCGAGGTACATCCCGGTGAAGTCGTCCGTGCCCTCCGGGTTGGCCTCGTTGAGGGCGATCGCCGCGTCGGCGAGCTCGTCGATCGTGGTCGGCACCGCGATGCCCGCGGCCTCGAGCAGGTCGGTGCGGTAGAAGATGACGCGGGCGCCCTGGTACAGCGGCGTCGCGTAGACGACGTCGTCCCAGGAGCCCGCCTCGATGCCGCTGGCGACGAGGCTGTCGCCGCCGAGGTCGCCGAGGAGGTCGTCCAGCGGGGTGAACGCGCCGACCGAGGTGAACGTCGAGGCCTGCGTGTTGCCGACCTCCACGAGGTCGGGGGTCTCGCTTGCGCTCGGCAGCGCCGTCTGGAGCTTCTCGACGATCCCCGGCCAGGTCTGGATCTCGACGCTGAGCGTCGAGCCCTCGTTCTGCGCGGCGAACTCGGTCTGCAGCCATTCGACGGCGGTGTCGGGGATGGAGCTCTCCATGAACCAGACCGTGAGGTCGGCCGTCGCGTCGTCTCCGCCGCCGTCCGCGGTGTCTCCGGAGCCGCACGCGGTCAGGGCGAGAGCGCTCGCCGAGGCGAGGGCGAGGAGGGGGAGCGTCTTCTTCATGGTGTGTCCTCTCGTGGGTGATCTTCCTGGTGCGGGGTATCACGCGGGGCCTTCGTCGTCGAAGCGCCCGACACCTTGGAGGAAAGTATGGACACCTAACTAACAAAATGGAAGAGTAGGCATGAAGTTGCTCGGAGAGTTTTCCTCCGTGAAACGTCCGTCTCCCGGCGAAGGTCGTCGAACCGTCGAAAGGACCGTCATGGGCGCCTCGTCCGCTCTCTCGCGTCGTGCCAGGACCGGCACCCGCCAGCTGCCCGAGCACGCGCGCGTGCACAACAGGGCCCTCGTCCTCACGACGCTCTTCCACGAGGGGGCGATGAGCCGCGCGGACCTCGCGCGTGAGACGGGGCTGACACGGGTGACGACGTCGGACCTCGTCGCCGAGCTGGTGCGCGACGGTCTCGTCCTCGAGCTGGGGCTGCGCGCGCCCTCGGGGCCGGGCAAGCCGGCCCTCCTCGTCGACCTCGATCGCACGGGCCTGCTCGTGGCCGGGATCGACCTCTCCGGCGCGGACGAGTACGTCGGCGCCGTGATGGACCTCACCGGGGCGGTCCGCACGCGGATCTCGTCGCCGCGGGCGACGGGGGAGACGAGCGAGGAGGCGCAGGCGACCGTCGTCTCCCTCGCCCGGCGGCTCGTCGAGGCGCCGGGCGGCCGCCTGCTCGGCGTGGGCGTCGCCTCGCCCGGCGTCGTCTCCGCCGACGGCGTCGTGCTGGAGGCGCCCAACATCGGATGGAACGGCGTGCCGCTGCGGGAGCTGCTCGAACGCGAGCTCGGCGTCGTGGTGAGCGTCGGCAACGACGCGAACGCGGCCGCTCTCGCGGAGTACACGCTCGGCGGCGGCGAGCCCGATCTCATCCTCGTGCGCATCGCACGCGGCGTCGGCGCGGGTCTCCTCCTGCGCGGGGAGCTGGTCGCCGGACGCCACGAGGCCGCGGGCGAGATCGGGCACGTGCCCGTCGGCTCCGGGGGGCCGGAATGCGCGTGCGGCAACCGGGGCTGTCTCGAGGCGTGGATCGCGATGCCGCGTCTCCTGGAGCAGCTCGACGGGGCGCCGGAGCCCGACGCGGTCCTCCGCGATGCGGGAGGACGCCTCGGGATGGCGCTGGCGCCCGTCGTGGGGGCGCTCGACGTGTCGGACGTCGTCGTGGCCGCGCCGCCGGAGCTGTACGACGGCGTGCTGCTCGACGCCGCGCGGGACATGCTGCGCGAGCGCACGCTCGGACGCTTCCGCTCGCGTGTGCGGATGCGCATCTCCGAGCACAACGACGACATCGTGCTGCGCGGCGCTCTCGTCATGGTCCTGTCGACGGCGCTCGGGGTCTCGTGAGCGAGATCCTCGCGGGAGGCGCGGTGCGCATCGGTCTCGACATGGGCGGCACGAAGACCGACGCCGTCGCCCTGGACCGCGACGGCCGCATCGCCGCGCGGGCCCGCATCGCGACCGAGCACGGTGCCGACGGAGCCGTGGCGACCGCCCTGCGCGCGCTCGAGGCGCTGGACCGCGGCGGCGCGGCGCGGCGTCCGGCGTCCATCGGCATCGGGGTTCCCGGGCAGATCGACGGCGGCCGGGTGAGGCACGCGGTGAACCTGCGGGTGACGGATCTCGACCTCGGCGGAGAGGTCGAGCGCGCGACGGGGATCCCCGTCCGGGTCGAGAACGACGTCAAGGCCGCGGCCCTCGGCGCGTCCGCGCTGCGTCGCGGCGCGCGTGCGGACGCGCTGAGCGAAGGCGCGAGCCGCGCGGCGGACGCCGACGTGATCGCGTACCTCAACCTCGGCACGGGGACGGCGGCCGGCATCGTCGCCGCGGGACGGCTGTGGCGCGGCGCAGGAGGCGCGGCGGGGGAGATCGGGCATCTGTCGATCGATCCCGCCGGCCCCGTGTGCGTGTGCGGGCAGCGGGGGTGCATCGAGACCTACACGGGCGGCGCGGCGATCGCCCGTCGCTGGGGACGCGGCGGGGAGCTGCCGGTGCGCGACGTCTTCGACGCGGCCGACGCGGCCGACCCGCACGCCGTCGCGCTGCGCGACGGCCTCGCGCGCGGCGTGGCGGCGGCCGTCCGGCTGCTGGTCCTCGCCGTCGACGCGCGGACCATCGTGATCGGCGGCGGTCTCGCAGCCCTCGGGGACCGGCTGCTCGCCGTCGTGAACGCGGAGCTGATCCCCTCCGGTGCGGCGTCGCCGTTCATCCGCTCGCTCCGGCTCGCCGAGCGCATCGAGCTGCTGCCGCCGGCCTCGGCCGCGGCAGCCGTGGGGGCGTCCCTCGTCGGCCGCGGCGAGCCCGTCGCCTCGTCGCCGACGCTCCGCACGTGAACGCTCCCCGTCTGACAGGGTGGTCCTATGGCTGAAGTCGTGATCGTCTCCGATGCGTCCGTCGCGGGGGGTGTCGTCGCGGACGAGATCGTGCGCGTGGTCCGGTCGCGTCCCGATGCCGTGCTGGGGCTCGCCACGGGGTCCACGCCGTTGCCGGTGTACGAGGCGTTGCGTCCGCGCCTGGGGGGTGTGGACGTGTCCCGGATGCGCGGGTTCGCGCTCGACGAGTACGTGGGCCTGGACCCCTCGCATCCGCAGTCGTACCGGTCGGTCATCGCCCGGGAGGTCGTCGAGCCGCTCGGCCTGGACCCCGCGCGCATCCGCACGCCCGACGGGTCCCTCGAGGGCATCGCGCACGCCGGCGAGGACTACGAGGCGGCCATCGAGGCGGCCGGGGGCGTGGACCTGCAGATCCTGGGCATCGGGACGGACGGCCACATCGGCTTCAACGAGCCGGGATCGTCGTTCGCGTCCCTCACCCGGGTGAAGACGCTGACCCGGCAGACGCGGGAGGACAACGCGCGCTTCTTCGACCGCATCGACGACGTGCCGATGCACTGCATCACCCAGGGTCTGGGCACGATCCTGCGCGCACGACACCTCGTGCTCCTCGCGTTCGGGGCGGGCAAGGCCGAGGCCGTCGCCGGCGCCGTCGAGGGCCCCGTGACCGCGTCGCTGCCGGGCTCGGCCATCCAGCTCCACCCGCACGTCACCGTCCTCGTCGACGAGGACGCCGCCTCCGGCCTGCGCGACGCCGACTACTACCGGTACACGTGGAACAACAAACCCGCCTGGCAGACGATCTGACGCGGCGAGGTCATCCCACCGCCCGGAGGTTGTGCAGCACCCCGATCACGACCGCGAACGCGCCGACCCCGACCCCGAGCCAGGGCAGATCGAGTCCCCAGAGGGCGATGGTCGCGGTGAGGAAGACCGCGAGCTCGACGAGCGCCCGCAGGAAGGGATGAACGGGAAGGACCGCCTTCGGCGAGACGAACAGGGCCCAGGCGAGGATCGCGAGCACGGGTGCTCCGATCCCCGCGACGACGTTCCACGGAAAGGCCCACGCGAGGAAGCCCCAGGCCGCGATGCTCGCGAACGCGAGCACTTCGGAGAGGAGCCGCAGCACGTCGAGGAGCGTGATGCGGCGGGATCTCACACCGGGCGTTCCTGCGGCGAGAGCGGCGGAGTCGGGCATGGACTCCAGTCTAGAACCGCACGCTCAGGCCTCGGATCCCGGCTGCGACTCCTCGATCGTGGTGGGAGGCCCGCCCGAGACCGCTTCGCGGGCGAGCGCCTCGAGGTCCTCGTCCGTGGCGGCGATCTGCGCATCGTGGAGGCGCTGCGCGAGCATCCGCGACACCCCCGACTCCGTGAGCCGGTCCGTCGAGAGGTCGGCCTGCACCTGCACGAGGATGCCGCGGATCCGTTCGTCCGCCGATGCCGCGGGGACGTCCTCGCGCGGCTCGGTCTGCGCGTCCTCCCGCCCGAGGGCGGGGTCCTCGGGCAGGGCGGGGCCGACGCCCGCGATGTCGTTCTGCTCGCCGGAATCGGGTGATCCGTCCACCTCGCCCTCGACGTCCACGAGGTCGGTCGCTCCGCTGTCGGCTCCGCCCCGGCCCGCGGGGACGCTCCCGTCCGGTGTGATGTCTCCCTGGCCGTCCTCTCCGAGATCCGCGGCGAGGGGGTCGTCGCCCTGCGTCTCGGGTGCGAGGTCGTCGCCGGCGGGTTCCTGGTGAGTGCTCATCGTGCTCCTCCTGTCGTCCGGCGGTCTCAGCGCTCGTCGTCGTCGACGTCGGCGTCCGCCTCGGGTGCGTCCGCATACCCCTCGTCGGCGTCGCGCCGGTCGTCCGGCAGGACGGCGTGGTCGAGCGCCGCGTCGGGGAGAGGGCCGCGGTCGTCCGCGAGCTCTTCGGGATCGCGGTCGTCCTCCAGCGCGTCGAGCTCCGCGTCGTCGGGCACCTCGCGGCGCTCCGGCGGCTGGATGGGTCGGGTCTGGATGTCGGGGTCGGTGCCCTCGGCGTTCGACATGGCGTCCTCCTCGTTCGATGTGGGGTCCACTGTGCGCCGGTGCGCTCCCGATCTCCACGGGGTTGACACCGCGCCGCGCGGTGCTCGATGTCCCGCGGTGGTCGATGTCCCGCGGTGGTCGATAGGGTGGCAGCGAGACCGTCCGCGCCCGACGGGCCGGCATCGCGGCGCGCCGCGGACCGTCGCAGCGAAGGGGGTAGTGCATGGACGGGTTCCTTGCCACAGCCGGAGGCGTCGGAGTCGTCGTCGCGATCGTGATCGTCGTGGTCGTCGTCGTGGTCGTCGCGCTCGTCGTGACGCTTCTGATGCGCGCGTGGTACAAGGTCGCGCGTGCGGACGAGGCGCTCATCATCGTCGGCAAGAAGCAGAAGGCCAAGGACGGCACGTCGTCGAACGTCGCCGTGATCCGCGGCGGCGGCGCGATCGTCAATCCGATCACGCAGCGCGCCGAGACGCTGTCGCTGCGCGCGCGTCAGATCATGGTGAAGCCGACGGCGCAGTCGATCCAGGGCGTGACGGTGGACGTCACGGGCGTCGCGCTCGTGAAGATCGGCTCGACGCCGGAGTCCATCGCGAGCGCGGCCGAGCGCTTCGTCTCGCAGGACGACGCCATCGAGGTCTTCACGACCGAGCAGCTCGAGGGCGCGCTGCGCGGCGTCGTCGCGACGCTCACCGTCGAGCAGCTCATGCGCGACAGGCAGGAGCTCTCGGACCAGATCGCCGCCCTCATCAAGAGCGATCTGGAGGACCAGGGACTCGTGCTCGACAGCTTCCAGATCCAGGGGATCACCGACCAGAACGGTTACATCGACGCCCTCGGCGCCGAGGAGGTCTCGAAGGTCAAGCGGCAGGCGGAGATCGCCCGCATCGACGCCGAGCGTCAGATCAAGGCCCGGGAGATCGCGACGAGCGAAGAGACGCTCATCGAGCAGACCGCGTTCGACCGCAACTCCGCCGAGGCCGCGGCCGACGTCGGGCAGGCGCGGGCGGAGGCCGAGCAGGCCGAGGCGCTCGCCCGCGCGAAGGCGCAGCAGGGCGTCCTCATGCAGGAGGCCGAGAACAAGCAGGCCGAGCTCGACGCCGACGTCAAGCGCGTCGCCGACGCGGCCCTCTACGAGCGGCAGAAGCGCGCAGACGCCGACGCCTACGCGCGCGTCAAGGACGCGGAGGCGCAGGCGCTCATCGCCGACCAGGAGGCGCGCGCGATCCGCGTGAAGGCGGAGGCCGACGCCGAGGCCGTGAGGCTCGAGGGAGACGCGAAGGCGGCGGCGATCGAGGCGGAGGCGGCGGCCCTGGCGAAGAACCAGGACGCGTTCCTCGCCCAGCGCGCCCTCGACGCTCTCGTGCCCATGATGACGGAGTTCGCCAAGGGCTATGCGAACGTCGGCAGCGTCACGGTGCTGTCCGGCTCGGGGTCGGAGGGGGCCAGCGGCCATCTCGCGGGCGAGACCGCCGTGGGGCTCCGCACGATGTTCGACAGCGTGCAGGCCGCGACGGGCGTCGATCTCGCGGCCGTCATCCAGGGCCATGCGATCGGCCGCGGGGTCGCGGCGGGCCAGCGGTCAGCGGCGGACGAGCCGACGACGCCGACGCGCGAGCCGAAGGCGCCCGCCGCGGGCGAGGCGACCGCGGACGCCGCACCGCCCGAGGCCGCAGGGGACGTCGACCCGGCCTCCGCGTAGCGGGCGGCGTCTCAGGCGCGTCGGTACTGCGATGCCATCGGGCAGTCGAAGGGGTCGCGTGCGGCGAGCCCGACGCGGTTCAGGTACGCGATGACGATCCCGTATGAGCGCAGGAGGCTCGTCTCGGTGTACGGCACGTCGTTCGAGGCGCAGTAGTCGCGGACGATGTCGCGCGCCTTCGCGAGGTGGGGGCGGGGCATGCTCGGGAACAGGTGGTGCTCGACCTGGTAGTTCAGCCCGCCCATGAGCCAGGTGGCCCACCAGCCGCCGGCGATGTTGCGCGAGGTCCGCACCTGCTTCGAGAAGAAGTCGAGCTTCGCTCCCGGGGCGATGACGGGCATCCCCTTGTGGTTGGGGGCGAACGAGGCCCCCATGTACACGCCGAAGACGGCGAGCTGCACGCCGAGGAAGGCGAACGCCATCCCGAGCGGGAGCATCAGGAAGAGGGGCGTGAGGAACAGCGCGAAGCGCAGGGCGATGATGCCGAGCTCGATCCAGCGTCCCTTCACGGGGCCGCGCGAGAGCAGGTGCTTCAGGCTGAGGTAGTGGAGATTGAGGCCCTCCATCGTGAGGAGGGGGAAGAACAGCCATCCCTGCCTGCGCGTGATGAGCCGGCGGATCCCGCGAGCCTGAGCGGCGTCCTCCTCGACGAACGAGATCGTGTCGACCGCGATGTCGGGATCCTTCCCGACGCGGTTCGGGTTGGCGTGATGACGGCTGTGCTTCGAGTCCCACCAGGAATAGCTCATGCCGATGCTGCCGGCGAGGATCCGCGCGAGCCGGTCGTTCGCGGGGCCGGTCGTGAGGATCTGCCGGTGCGCCGCCTCGTGCGCGAGGAAGGCGATCTGCGTGAAGACGATGCCGAGCGCGCCGGCGATGAGCAGCTGGAACCAGCTGTCGCCGAGCAGGATGAATCCTGTCACGGCTCCTCCCAGCGCGACGAGGATGCCCGCGCCGACGAGGGCGTAGAAGAGGTGGGCGCGATGCAGGAGGCCCATCTCCCGGACGACCTGCGCGACCTGGGTGTACGCCCGAGCGATGGGAGGGAAGGTGTCGGTGCCCGCGTACGTCTGACGGACCGCTCCGAGCCGCTGTCCGACGGCTTCTGTCTGGGTAGGGGAGATGAGCTTCTCCTGTCGATCGACAGCCGGTGAGGCCGGGGGAGCCAAAGGCGGATGCCGATCGCTGCCCTCAGGCTAGCCGCTGCCGTATGCGGCGTGGGGTATGCGGAGGGGGTTGCCAGGAGATGGCTACGCGGATGACATCTTCGCCGCGCGCTACGCCCGGTTGCGGGCGACGGCCTCCCGCACGAGCGAGACGAACGCCTCCTCGTCGAGGGCGTCGTGCTCGCGGACGTCGATCGCGCGTCGCGTGCCGGAGTCGAGGCTCGCGTTGAAGAGCCCGGCGGGGTCGTCCAGCGAGGCGCCCCTCGCGAAGGTCAGCTTGATCTTGTCGCGGTAGGTCTCGACGGTGCAGATCAGCCCGGACGACGAGAACGTCGGCACCCCGTCGGGGTTCGACGGCTTCCGCCACTTCGTCTCCTCGACCACGTCGGGCTCGGCCCGACGGATCAGGGATCGCACCGTCTCGACCCTGCTCCACCGCCAGTCAGCGCTCATAGGCGACACGATACGCACTCGCGCGGGGCGGCGCGGCGACCTCCACGATGCGATCGACGCCGAGCTCGCCCGCAAGTACGCCGCCTATCCCCAGTACGTCGCGCCCATCGTGACCGACGTCTCGCACACCGCGACGCTCCGCGTGACGCCGCTGGCCGGAGACGGCGGGAGCTGACGCCGGCC
The DNA here is from genome assembly GCF_032878875.1 of Microbacterium sp. AB. Taxonomy (NCBI): domain Bacteria; kingdom Bacillati; phylum Actinomycetota; class Actinomycetes; order Micrococcales; family Microbacteriaceae; genus Microbacterium; species Microbacterium betulae. The sequence continues at coordinate 1,014,133 of NZ_CP118157.1, forward strand.
GGCGCGGGCTCTTCGCCCCATCGGCCCGCCGGCTCAGCCCCGTCGGGCCTCGAGCCAGCGGGTGAGCTCCGACGACAGCGCGGCGGGCGCGTCGAGCTGGATGAGATGACCGGCTTCGGGGACGATCGCGAGCGTGGCGTGGGGGATGAGCTCACGCAGACGGTGCGCCCTGTCGGCGGGGATCCAGGCGTCCTCGGCGCCCCAGACGATGTGCGTCGGCTCGTCGACGTCCCCGTAGAGGGCTTCGACCTCGTCGGTGAACCCCTCGTCGGCCTGCGCGATCTGGCGGTAGAACGCCGCCTGCCCGGGGCCTTCGTTCCAGGGCCCGACGAGCATGTCCAGGTCGTCGGCTCCGATCCCGTGGTGACTCGCCCCCCGGACGTACGCCTCGACGGCTCCGCGGTGGACCGCCTCGGGCAGCTGGGCGAAGACGTCGGAGTGCTGTTTCACGAGCCGGAAGAACGGCGACCCCCAAGGGCGGAGCGCGACCACGTCGACGAGACACAGCGACGCGTAGCGGACGCCGTGCAGCAGCCGGGCGCGAAGGGCCACGGCGCCGCCGATGTCGTGGGCGACGACATGGGGCCGGTCGAGGCGCCATTCGGCGAGCAGGTGGGCGAACAGCTCGCCCTGGGCGCCGAGGTCCACCGCGTGCTCGGCGTGCTTCGAGGACGCGCCGTAGCCCGGCATGTCCCACAGGTGGACGGTGAAGCGGCGTGCCAGCGCGTCGGCGATCGGCCGCCAGAGCGCGGACGACCACGGAGTGCCGTGCAGGAACACCAGGGGAGGGCCCTCCCCGAACCGCTCCCACGCGACGGTGCGGTTCCGCCACACGAGCGTCTGGCCGAGGGCGTGAGGAGGCATCCCCACACAGTAGCGGCGCAGGGCGGCGGCCGGGGCCCGTGCCGTGGCGGAGAATGGAGGCACCATGACTGCATCCGAAGACCATGCACGCTGGCGCGCGGAGCGCCGGGCCGCCGTGACGGCGCCCACGGGCAACCTCGCCCTCGTCGAGACGCGCTGGACGGGGAGCACGCGCCCGGACATCGCGGCCGAGCAGGAGGCGGCGCCCGCATCCGTGACCGTGACGCCGATCGAGCGCAAGGACATCGTCACGGGCGAGCCCGAACACGGTCTGCGCGTCTGGGACGCCGAATCGCCGGCGATCCGCGCGTTCCAGGGCATCGACGTGTACGAGTACGACCCCGCCTGGGCGATCGACGCGCAGTTCACGCCCGTCGGGAGCGACCGCACGGTGCCGTTCGAGCACATCCGCGACAACGGCGGGACGCGCGACCTCGTCGTCCCGGGCGACATCGCGTTCCGCCGCGAGGGCGTCGACCACCGCTTCGCGGCGTTCGACGACGGCGGGGCGCTGATCCTCGTGTTCGGCGATCCCACGAACGGCGAGGAGACGTACGGCTCCGGCCGGTTCCTCTTCGTGCGACGCCGCGACGGCGCCGGCTTCGGGGAGCCGGGAACGGTCATCCTCGACTTCAACAGGGCCTTCGTGCCTCCGTGCGGGTTCTCGGCGCAATACAATTGTCCGTTGCCGCCTGCGCAGAACCGTTTCACCGTGCCCGTCCGTGCCGGTGAGAGGAACGTCCTGTTCCACGACGGCTTCGACATCTACGCCGCGGCCTGAGCCGCGGCACCGCACAGCGCCTCAGGAGCACCCGTGAGAAGTCCCCTCGCCCTCGCCGCGACCGTCCTCGCCTCGGCTCTCGTCCTCGCCGGCTGCTCGTCCGCGGGCACGACGGCCGACGGCGGCGACAGCGCCGACGCGACCGTCTCCATCGGGTCGCTCTACGAGCCGCAGAACCTCAGCAACACCCAGGGCGGCGGTCAGGGCGTCACGGAGGCCTTCAACGGCAACGTCTACGAGGGCCTGTACAAGCTGACCGACGACGGCGAGGTCGAGCCCCTCCTCGCCGACAGCGCGGAGACGAGCGACGACGGGCTCACCTACACGATCGCGCTGCGCGACGACGTGACCTTCCACTCCGGCAAGCAGCTGACCTCGTCCGACGTCGCGTCGAGCATCGAGGCCGTGACCGCGGAGGACTCCCAGTCGGCCCGCAAGTCGGCGTTCGAGGTGATCTCCGGCATCGAGACGCCGGATGACCAGACCGTCGTCTTCACGCTGTCGGAGCCGTCGATCTCCTTCCTCTACAACCTCAGCTACGTCTGGATCGTGAACGGCGAGGCGGAGGAGCTGACGACGAGCGAGGACGGCACGGGGCCGTACACGCTCGGCGAGTGGAAGCAGGGCAGCACGCTCACCCTCGACCGGTGGGACGACTACTGGGGCGACCCCGCGGCCAACGCCGAGGTCGTGTTCACGTACTTCACGGACGCCACGGCGCAGAACAACGCCCTGCTCACGGGCGAGATCGACGTCATCACGAGCGTTCAGAGCCCCGACGCGCTCGCGCAGTTCGAAGGCGACGACGCCTACACCGTCAGCGAGGGAACGTCGACGACCAAGGAGCTGCTCGCCTTCAACGACCGCGTCGCGCCGTTCGACGATCCCCTCGTCCGGAAGGCGATCTCCTCCGCCATCGACACCGAGAAGCTCCTGAGCTCCATCTGGGGCGACTACGGCACGCTCATCGGCTCGATGGTGCCGCCGACCGACCCGTGGTACGAGGACCTCACCGACGTCAACCCGTACGACGTCGACCTCGCGAGGGAGCAGCTCGCCGAGGCCGGCTACCCCGACGGCTTCACGTTCACCCTCGACACCCCGAGCTACGACCCGCACCCGGCCGTGGCCGAGCTCCTCCAGTCGCAGCTCGCCGCCGTCGGCATCACGGTGGAGATCAACACGATCAGCGCGGACGAGTGGTACACGAAGGTGTTCCAGGACCGCGACTTCGAGGCGACCCTGCAGGAGCACGTCAACGACCGCGACGTCGTCTGGTACGGCAACCCCGACTTCTACTGGGGCTACGACAACGCCGACGTCCAGCAGTGGGTCTCCGAGGCGGAGCAGGCGCAGACGACCGACGAGCAGACGGAGCTGCTGAAGAAGGTCAACGAGCAGATCGCGGAGGACGCCGCGAGCGTGTGGCTCTACCTCTATCCGCAGATCGTGGTGGCGTCGAGCGGGCTCACGGGCTACCCCGTCAACGGCCTGAACTCGCAGTTCTTCGCCTACGACATCGTCAAGTCCTGACCTGCCGGGGGCTCGCCTCCGCCGCGATCGCATGCTCGTCTACCTCCTCCGCCGCCTCGGGTTCCTCCTGGTGTCGCTCGTCGTCGCCATGTCGGTGATCTTCGTGCTGCTGCGTCTCCTGCCGGGGGACCCCGCCAACGCCCTGCTGTCCGTGGACGCCACCCCCGAGCAGATCGCCGCGGCCCGGGCCCAGGCGGGGTCGGACCAGCCGCTCGCGCAGCAGTTCCTCACCTGGGCGGGGCAGGTGGCGCGATTCGACCTCGGGGAGTCGTACATCAGCACGCTCCCGGTCGCGCCGGAGATCGCGTCGCGGCTCGTCGTCACGATCCCCCTGACGCTCCTGTCGTTCGCACTGGCGCTCGTGCTCGCGCTGCTCGCGGGGATCACGGCGGCCGTCAGGGCCGACCGGTGGTACGGCAGCCTGCTCTCCGGCTTCTCGCAGCTCGGGATCGCCGTGCCGGTGTTCTGGGTGGGCATCATCCTCGTGTGGGTCTTCGCGCTCGGGCTCGGCGTCCTTCCGTCGGGCGGCTTCCCGCGGGCGGACTGGGCCGAGCCGGCCGACGCGCTGCGCTCGCTGACCCTTCCCGTGGTCACGATCGCGCTGGTGATGAGCGCCTCCCTCGCCCGTTACGTCCGCACGGCGACGCTCGACGTGCTCGGCAGCGACTATCTGCGCACCGCGCGCGCCGGCGGATCGGGGCTCGGGGAGGCGCTCCTGCGGCACGGCCTCCGCAACGGGGCGGTGCCCGTCGTCGCCGTGCTCGGCATCGAGCTGTCGACGACCCTCCTCGGCGCCGTCGTGGTCGAGAGCGTGTTCACGCTCCCGGGCCTGGGCAGCATGCTCCTCACGGCGATCGAGCAGCACGACTTCGCGAACATCCAGGGCGTGCTCGTGGTGAGCACGCTGTTCGTGCTCCTCGTCGGGTTCCTCGCCGACGTCGTCCAGCGCATCGTCGACCCGCGGCTGCGCACGAGCGTCTCGGGCAACCGATGAGCGCCGTCGTCGCGCAGACGATCGCGGAGACCGCTCCGGCGCGTCGCCGCGGTCGCCGGACGACTCTCGTGCTCGGCCTCGTGTTCACGGGCGCCGTCGTCGCCCTCGCTGTCGTCTCGCTCCTGTGGCTTCCCTACGATCAGTCGGACACGTCCGGCGGGCGGCTCGAAGGGCCCACGGGAGCGCATCCGCTCGGCACGGACAAGCTCGGGCGCGACCTGCTCACGCAGCTCATGATCGGCGCCCGCATCGCCCTCCTCGTCGGGCTCGGCTCCGTCGCGATCGCCGCGCTCCTCGGGGTCATCCTGGGCCTCGTCGCGGCGTTCGCGCGCCCGTGGATCGACGACACGCTGTCGGCTGCGCTGGACGTCGTCATCGCGTTCCCCGTGCTGCTCCTGGCCATGCTCGTCGTGGCCGTGCAGGGAGCGTCGCTGTGGTCGGCGATCCTCGCGATCGGGCTCGCGATGTCGGCCGTCGTCGCGCGGCTGACGCGCATCCTCGCCCGTCGGGTGCTGCAGGAGCAGTTCGTCACGGCGGCGCGCACGAGCGGGACGCGCTGGCCGGGCATCGTCGTCTTCCACGTGCTCCCCCACATCGCCCCGACGCTGGGCGTCAACCTCGCCCTCCAGTTCGGCGCCGCCGTCCTCGCGGAGTCGAGCCTGTCGTACCTCGGACTCGGCGCGCCGCCGCCCAACGCGTCCTGGGGCCGCCTGCTGCAGGAGGCGCAGGGCACCGTGCTCACCGCCCCCGCCGGGGCGATCGCGCCGGGGATCGCCCTGGTCGTCCTCGTCCTGGGCGTCAACTTCATCGCCGACGGTCTCCGCGACGTGGGCGATCCGACGCGGAGGAGGGCACGATGAGCCTGCTCGAGATCTCCGGCCTCACCGTCGCGGCGTCCGGCAAGCGGCTCGTCGACGACGTCACGTTCGCCCTGTCGGCGGGGGATCGTCTCGGCGTGATCGGCGAGTCGGGGTCGGGGAAGTCGGTGACCTCTCTCGCCGTCATGGGGCTTCTCGCCGACTCGCTCACGGCATCCGGATCCGTACTCCTCGAGGGCACGCAGGTGATCGGAGCGCCCGATCGCGCCCTGCGCCCCCTCCGCGGCCGGATCGCCGGGATCGTCTTCCAGGAGCCCCGGACCGCGCTCGACCCGCTCATGCGCGTCGGACGGCAGATCGCCGAGCCGATGCGGCGTCACCTCGGTCTGCGCGGCCAGGCGCTGAAGGACGCCGTGCGCGGATCGCTCGCGGAGGTCGCGCTCTCCGAGCCGCGGATCGCCCGGGCGTTCCCGCATGAGCTCTCGGGCGGACAACGCCAGCGCGTGGCGATCGCGGTCGCGCTCGCCGCGCGGCCGGAGCTGCTCGTCGCCGACGAGCCGACGACGGCCCTCGACGTCACCGTGCAGGACGAGATCCTCACGCTTCTCGACCGGGTCGTCGCAGAGCGCGGGATGGGTCTGCTCTTCGTCAGCCACGATCTCGCGGTCGTCGCGCGGATGACGGACCGGGTCGTCGTCATGCAGCGCGGGAGAGCGGTCGAGCAGGGCGCGGTGGAGCGGATCGTCTCGGCGCCGGAGCACCCGTACACCGCGTCGCTCGTCGCGAGCGCCCGTGCGCTCGACTCCGCCCTCGACGGGGTCTCCCTCGGCGGGCGGCCGAAGGAGGGGGACGGACGATGAGCATCCTCGAGCTCCGCGACGCGAGCTTCTCCTACGGCTCGCGCACGGTCGTCGACGACGTGTCCCTCGGCGTCTCGGAAGGGGAGACCGTCGGGCTCGTCGGCGAATCGGGCGCGGGGAAGTCGACGATCCTGTCGATGCTGCTGGGCCTCGCCGCTCCCCGCGCCGGCACGGTCCTCTTCGACGGCGTGCCTCTGGACGTCCGCGACAGGCATGCCATGCGGCGCTTCCGGGCGAGCGTGCAGACGGTCTTCCAGGACCCGTACTCGTCGCTCGATCCTCGGCAGCGCGTCGACCGCATCGTGGGAGAGCCGCTGCGATCGCTGGGCGTCGCGCGGGGCGACGAGGCGCGTCGTGCGGCGGCGGACGCCCTCGCCTCCGTCGGGCTGGACGACGACGCGCTCGGGCGCTATCCGCACGAGTTCTCGGGCGGGCAGCGCCAGCGCATCGCCATCGCGCGCGCGATCGTGTCGAAGCCGCGGGTGCTGCTCGCGGACGAGCCGGTGAGCGCGCTCGACGTCACCACGCGGATCCAGGTGATCGCGCTGCTGGACGAACTGCGGCGGGCATCGGGGCTCGCGCTCGTGATGGTCTCGCACGATCTCAGCGCCGTCGCCGCCGTGTGCGAGCGGACGATCGTGCTGAGAGGGGGCCGCATCGTCGAGGCGGGGTCGACGCGAGACGTCCTCGACGCCCCCCGCACGGACTACGCCCGGGCTCTCGTCTCGGCCGTGCCGCGGCTGCCGCGCTGAGCCGCCCCGCCGGGGCGATGCCCCGGCGGGGCGGGCCCGAGGATCACGCGGAGGCGAGGTCCTTGACGTTGATGACCGCGCGGCCGGTGATGCGGCCGCCGCGCATGTCGTCGAACACCTCGTTGATCTCGCCGAACGCGTGCTCCGTGGCGATCGTGTGGACCTTGCCGCGGGCCGCGAAGTCGAGCGCCTCCGCCAGATCGGCGCGCGTGCCGACGATCGAGCCGCGCAGCGTGATCCCCTTGAGCACCGTGTTGAAGATGTTCACGGGGAAGTCGCCGGAGGGCAGGCCGTTGATCGCGACGGTGCCGCCGCGGCGCACCATGTCCATCGCCTGCGCGAAGGCGATGGGGCTGGGCGCGGTGACGAGCACGCCGTGCGTGCCGCCGAGCTCGCGCTGGAGGTACTCCGCCGGGTTCTGCTCACGGGCGTTGATCGTGATCGTCGCGCCGAGCTTCCGGGCCAGCTCGAGCTTGTCGTCGCCGACATCCACGGCGGCGACGTTGAGGCCCATGGCGACGGCGTACTGCACGGCGAGGTGACCGAGTCCGCCGACGCCGGAGACGGTCACCCACTCGCCGGGCCGCGCCTCGGTGACCTTCAGCCCCTTGTAGACGGTGACGCCCGCGCACAGGATCGGCGCGATCGTGACGGGGTCCACGCCCTCCGGGATGATGCCGGCGTAACGCGCGTCGACCAGCATGTACTCGCCGAACGAGCCGTCGACGCTGTAGCCGCCGTTCTTCTGCTTCTCGCAGAGGGTCTCGCGGCCCGTGAGGCAGAAGACGCACTCGCCGCACGCGCTCCACAGCCAGGCGTTCCCGATGTGGTCGCCGACCTCGACGTTGGTGACCTGGTCGCCGATCGCGACGACCGTGCCGTGCCCTTCGTGGCCCGGGATGAACGGAGGATTCGGCTTCACCGGCCAGTCGCCCTCGATGGCGTGGAGATCGGTGTGGCAGACGCCCGTGTAGTCGACCTTGACGAGCGCCTCGTGCGGACCCGGCTCGGGGATGCGCACCTCGTCGAGCGTCAGCGGCGCGCCGAACTCGTGGACGACCGCGGCGAGCATGGTGTCGGACATGGAGTGGTCCTTCTTCCTTGTGGTTCGAGTGATCGGGCACGTCGTCGCCCCTCGCTCCGGATTCGGGTCAGCGGCGACGCGGCCACGGAGCGAGCGTACACAAATCGTATTTATTTAGCTCGGCATCGAGATAGTTTTCTCTCGACGTCGAGATGATTCGACGACCTGCCCGCCCGCGGTGACATCTCCTCCCCACCCCTCGCATGCGCGATGCCTGCGAGGATGTCGTCATGCCCCGTCCCGCTCGCGTCGACCCCTCGGACAGCAAGACCGAGCGGGTCTACGAGCACATCGTCGCGAGGCACGCGCGCGGCGACTACCCGGCGGGTCGTCGCCTCGTCATCTCGCGGATCGCGGAGGAGGTCGGCGTGAGCCCCGTGCCCGTCCGCGAGGCGCTTCGACGGCTCGAGGCGGACCGGATCGTGGAGTACACGCACCAGAACGGCTTCCGCATCCGCCGCCTCGACGCCGACGACCTGATCCACGCGCTGGAGGCGCACGGCGTCGTCGAGGCCGCGGCCGTCGCACTCGCCGCGCCGCGGCTTCGGCCGGCCGACATCGCCCGGCTGCGGAGGCTCAACGCGAGAGTCGCCGCCGCGGAGAGCCACGACGCGTTCGCCGCGGAGAGCATCGCGTTCCACCGGGCACTGGTGGCGGCGTGTCCCAACGCCCACCTGCTCGACATGATGGAGCAGGACGGGACGGCGCTGCGCGCCGCCGTCGTGGTCACGACACCCGCACGTGCGGAGCGGGTCGTCGCGGAGCACGACGCCCTGCTGGACCTCATCGAGGCGGGGGCGAGCGCCGCGGAGGTCGAGGCGCTCGCGCGCGCGCACCGGCTGCGCACGGTCGACGCGTATCGGGAGAGCGCGACGTCCCGACGCGGGTCCGTCATCCCTTGACGGCGCCGCCGAGGATGCCCCTGATGAAGGAGCGCTGGAGCGCGAGCGCGACCACGACGGGGACCGCCATCGCGAGCACGGCTCCCGCCGTCACGATGCCGAGGCCGCCGCCGGTCGACTGCACGAGCCCGGCGACCTGCACGGTCGCCGGCGCGACCGAGGCGCTCCCGCCCAGGAACAGCAGGGGGATGAGCAGGTCGTTCCACGACCACATGAACTGCATGATCGCCAGTGCGGCGAGAACGGGCACGGAGGTGGGGATCACCATCTGGAAGAACGTGCGGACCGTGCCCGCCCCGTCGAGGGAGGCCGCCTCGATGATCTCCTCCGGGAAGGCGCGGAAGAAGCCGTAGAGCAGGTAGATCCCGAACGGCACGACGAAGCCCACCTGGTAGATCCAGACGCCCGGTATCTGGCCGATCAGTCCGAGCTCGCGGAACACGCGCAGCAGCGGGACGAGCGTGAGCTGCGGAGGCACGACGATCAGCGCGACCGCGAAGAGCAGGAGCGTCACGCGGCCGCGAAAGCGCATCCGCGCGAGCGCATAGGCCCCGATCGCGCTGACCAGGACGGTGATGACCGTGGTCGGCACGGTGATGAGCAGGCTGTTGACGAGGCTCCGGCCCAGGCCGCCGACGTCGATCGCGTCGGCGTAGTTGCGCAGGGTGAACAGCGGATCGACGAAGGCCGTCCACCACCCGGTCACCGCCGAGTCGTTCCCCGTGCGGAAGGAGTACACCAGGAGGCCGGCGATCGGGACGACCCACATGATCGCGACCGCGACGAGGACGACGTGGACCAGCGCTCGCCGCGGCGAGAACGCCCGGCGTCGACGGGAGGTGGTGAGCATGACTAGCGCTCCGCTCGGAACTGTCGGACGTTCGCGACGATGACGGGGACGGCCGCGAGGAGGAGGACGATCGCGATCGCCGCCGCATGACCGTACTCGCGTGCCCGGAAGAGCTCGGAGTACATCCGGTTGGCGATGACGTCGGTGTTGAACGCGCCGTTCGTCATCGTGTAGACGATGTCGAACACCTTCAGCGAGAAGATCACCTGGGTGGTGTACACGACGCTGACGGTCGGGGCGATCTGTGGAAGGGTGACGTGCCAGAACGCCCCGAACGGCCCGGTCCCGTCGAGCTGCGCGGCCTCGAGCGTCGAGGAGTCGACGTTCTTGATGGCCGACGAGAGCATGACCATCGCGAGCCCCGTCGACATCCAGATGCCGACCGCGATCAGGGAGAACGTGGCGATCGTCGGATCGGACAGGAAGGCGACGGTGTCGGCGCCGAGCAGATCGAGGACGGCGTTCAGCGTTCCCAGCTGGTCCGCTCCGCTCGGCTGGTAGGCGTACATCAGACGCCAGATGACGGCGGCCGCGGCGAACGAGATCGCCATCGGCAGCAGCATGACCGTCCGGATGAGCCATTCGTACCGGACCCCGTCGGCGAGCGCCGCGAGGGCCAGCCCGAGCAGGAGCGTCGTCGCCGGCAGGAGGACGAGCCAGGCGAGGTTGTTCAGCAGCACCGGAAGGACGCCCTCGCTGAACACCCACGCGTAGTTCTGCAGGCCGACGAACCCGGTGCCGTCCGGACCCTGGAAGGACATCGCGAAGGTCTGGATCAGCGGATACAGGAGGATGCCCCCGGCGAGGACGACCGGCAGGGCCAGCCACAGCCAGGCCCGCACGCTCTCCTGACGACGATGCGGCACCGCCGTCACGATGCGCTCGGCGATCACGAGCCAGAGGACCACCGCCGCGGGCACCGCGACGACGCCCGTCACCGCGGTCACGATGTCGGAGCTGCCCATCTTCCCTCCCTCACGGTCGTGTCCTGGTCCGGTCGCGGCGCATGCGGGGGCGGTCGAGGCCGCCCCCGCACGCGGGGAGCAGGACGATGCTCAGCTCCCGGCGACGAGCTCGTCGAGCGTCGCGAGATTGTCGTCGAGCGTCGACGGGTCCTGCACGAACTCGGCCGTGGTGCGATAGATCGCGGCCGTGACGTCCGACTGGCTCACCACGGTGGGGAAGGGCACGAGGTCCTCGGAGGAGAGGATCTCGGTCGCCACCTTCGCGAGGATCTCGTTCGGGTACGACGCGGCGTCCGTCCCCGTGTTCGGAGACGTCCAGTTGCCGGTCGCCGCGATGAGGTTCGCGTGCTCGGACGACGCCAGGTAGGTCATCAGGGCGGCGACCTCCGGGCGGTCCGAGAACGCGGACAGGATCGTGCCCGCGTACCCCTGGGCGTCGGCGTAGGCCGGGTCGATCGTGGGCATCAGGAGGAAGTCGAGGTCGTCGACCGGCTCCAGCGACTCGTCCGAGGCGAGGACGATCGCGGCGGTGAACGTGCCCCAGTGCATGAGCTCGCACTGCGCGGGGTCCGTGTACATGCCGGCGCCCGCCGCTCCGGGGTCCGTGCTCAACGCGCCGTCGGGGCCGCCGCTCACGGTGCTCGCGTCGGCGACGACGGCGGAGAAGCGGTCGAACGCCGTGCGCACCTCGGGGGAGTCCCACGCGGCGTCGCCGGTGCCGAGCGCCTCGACGAAGTCCGGTCCTGCGTCCTTCAGCAGCAGGTCGAGGACGAAGTACGCGCCCGGCCATCCGGTGTTCGCGCCGGCGCTGAGCCCCATGCACCACGGCGCGGTCCCGGAGCCCGACAGCTCGTCCGCGTAGGCGGAGACCTCGTCCCACGTGACGTCCGTCCCGGTCGGGCCCTCGTAGCTGCCGGGGTCGTACCAGACCATGTAGTTGTCGACCATGCTCCACAGGCCGTAGTTGCCGCCGTCGACGGAGGTCGACGAGAGGAACCCGTCGCCGTACCCGGAGGCGAGTGCCTCCTCGCCGATCAGCTCGTTGAGATCCACGAGGTCGCCGCTCTCGGCGTAGCTGTGGACGATCCCGAGGCTGCTCGCGGCGGCGACGTCGATCGGGTTCCCCGAGTCCACGCCCGACTGGATGACGCTCTGGTAGTCCTCCGTGCCCGTGAACTCGACGGTGACTCCCGTCGCCTCCTCGAAGGGCTCGAGGGTGGCGAGGAAGCGCTCGCGCTCGCTGCCTCCCCAGGTGCCGATCATCGTGACGGTCGTCCCGTCGAGCTCGGCGCCGTCGGCGATCTCGGTCGCGCGGGCGGTGGCCGCCTCGACCAGCTCCGCGGGGAAGATGCCCGATGAGACCGAGTCGGCCTCGCCTTCGGGCGGGGCGGTGTCGGCGCAGCCGGCGAGGACGAGCGCCAGCGCGCTCGTCGCGGCGAGCGCCGGCCACACGGTCCGGCGTGCTGTGGTGCTGTGCATGGGTTCTCCTTGGGGATGGGCGGGTGACGGGGACGGCGCGGTGGCGCGAAGGGGTCGTCGGCGTGCGCGCGGCACGGGTCGGGTGGGCGATCGCGGAGCGGATGTCCTCGTCCGGGGCGGGGACGTCCGCGGGGGGCCGCGCATCGCCTGTGGAGTATGCTCCGGCAAAACGAATTCACAAGGCAAGCAAGCCAAGGTGAAGCACTGCATCGGTTATTCATATGCAAGGGCGTGGAAATGACCTCGATTCGAGCATGTAACACAGACGAAAACCGCGTCCGGCGGTGAGGAGGGGACGTGAGCAGGCGGCCTGAGATCACGCTGACGCAGCTGCACTACTTCGTCGCGGCCGCGGAGCACCTGAGCATGACGGAGGCCGCGCGCGACTTCTTCGTCGCGCAGTCGGCCGTGTCGGCGGCCATCGCCCAGCTCGAGCAGCTCCTCGGCGCCCAGCTCTTCATCCGGCAGCGGGCCAAGGGCATCGTGCTCACGCCGGCCGGCCTGCAGTTCCTCGGCGACGTGAGGGCGCTGCTGCTGAGCCTCGACGGCGCGCTCGACGCCGCGCGAGGCATCGACAACCAGGTGCGAGGGACGGTCCGCATCGCGTGCTTCATCACGCTCGCGCCGTTCCTGCTCCCCGAGGTGATCTCCCGTGCGCGATCGAGGCACCCCTATCTCGACATCGCCGTCGACGAGGTCGACGCGGAGGAGGGGCGCGACCTGGTGCGTGCGGGCCGGATAGAACTCCTGGTCGGATACGACTTCGCCCTCGGGGAGGACATCCGTCGCGAGACGATCGTCGAGGCGCCGCCTCACATCATCCTGCCCGTGGGCCATCCGCTCGCCGGACATGACCGGATCTTCCTGCGCGAGCTCTCGCGCGAGAAGCTGATCCTGCTCGACCTGCCGTACAGCCGGGACTACTTCCTGCGCATCCTGCACTCGGCCGGGCTCGAGCCCGACGTGCGGCACCGCTCGCGGAGCTACGAGACCGTGCGCTCGCTCGTCGCGCACGGCCACGGCTTCTCCGTGCTCAACCAGCGCCCGGCCCATGCGCTGACCTACGACGGCTTCGAGGTGTCGGCGATCCCGATCGCCGACGACGCCCCGGCGCTGCAGGTCGTGCTCGCGTCCCTGCGCGACGTGCGGCAGAGCGCCCGCGCCCGGGCCGTCGCCGGGATCATCCGGGAGGTCGCACGGGAACTGTTCGACGGAAAACGCGCGCGGGGGACGGGAACGCCCGGATGACGGGTCTGTTTCCGCGAGATGACAGGATCCCCTGCATCTCGATTTCTGATGCGTCTTCACAGCAGCATCTATTTGCCGTTCGCTTCGTCACGATTCGAGACTCGGACCATCCCGCCGTTCCGGAGAGAACGCCGGTGGGGGAAGAGCGTGCGTATCCGAGTGGAGTGGGATGTCGAGCCAAGAGATCGAAGTCGTCGTCGTCGGGGCGGGACAGGCCGGGGTGGCGATGAGCGAGCACCTGAGCGGCCACGGCGTGCCGCACGTCGTCCTGGAGCGCCATCGCATCGCCGAGAGCTGGCGCTCCGCGCGGTGGGACTCGCTCGTCGCGAACGGTCCCGCCTGGCACGATCGGTTCCCCGGCCTGGAGTTCGGCGACGTCCGCCCCGACGGCTTCGCGTCGAAGGAGCGGGTCGCGGACTACTTCGCCGCCTACGCGGAGAAGATCGGCGCGCCGGTCCGGTGCGGCGTCGAGGTGACCTCCGTGCGCAGGAACGCAGGCCGGCCGGGCTTCCGCGTGGAGACGTCGGACGGCGTCGTCGACGCGCGCTACGTCGTCGCGGCGACGGGCGCGTTCCAGCGTCCCGTCATCCCCCCGGTCGTGCCGGACGGCGCCGGGGTCCGCCAGATCCACTCCAGCGCGTACCGCAACCCGCGGCAGCTGCCGGACGGCGCCGTCCTCGTCGTCGGGGCGGGATCGTCGGGCGTGCAGATCGCCGACGAGATCCAGAGGTCCGGCCGGCAGGCGTACCTCTCCGTCGGCCCGCACGACCGGCCCCCGCGGAGGTACCGCGGACGCGACTTCGTCTGGTGGCTCGGCGTCCTGGGAAAGTGGGACGCCGCTGCGCCCTCCCCCGGCGCGGAGCACGTCACGATCGCGGTGACCGGCGCGGACGGCGGCCACACCGTGGACTTCCGCGCGCTCGCCGCCGGCGGCGTCCGGCTCGTCGGGAGGACCGTCTCGTTCGACGAGGGCGCCGTGCGCTTCGCGCCGGACCTCCGCGACAACATCGCGAGGGGCGACGCGAACTACCTGTCCCTGCTCGACGAGGCCGACGCGTACGTCGGGCGCAACGGCCTCGACCTCCCGGAGGAGCCCGGGGCCCGCGTCCTCGGGCCGGACCCGGACGGCGTGACCGACCCCGTCGTCGAGCTCGACCTCGAGGGCGCGGGCGTCGGCGCGATCGTCTGGGCGACCGGCTTCGCGGCCGACTACGGCTGGCTGCAGGTCGACGCCTTCGACGAGCACGGCAGGCCGAGGCATCAGCGCGGCGTCTCGTCCGAGCCCGGCGTCTACTTCCTGGGCCTGCCCTGGCAGTCGCGACGGGGATCGAGCTTCATCTGGGGGGTCTGGCACGACGCCAAGCACCTCGCCGACCACATCATGATCCAGCGGGGCTACCTCGCCCACGAGCCCGTGGACGCTCTCGTCCCCGGAAGGGAGAACGCCCGATGAGCACGCCGACGCACACGCGCATCCGCCCCTTCAACACGATGGACACCTACCCCGAGCAGAACCTCGACAACGACCTGTGCCAGGCCGTCGTCGCGAACGGGGTCGTCTACCTGCGCGGGCAGATCGGCCAGGACCTCGACACCCGTGAGAGCGTCGGCGTCGGCGACGTCGAGGCGCAGGCCGAGAAGGCGATGGCCAACGTCGACCTGCTGCTGCGCGAGGCGGGCAGCGGCCTGCGCGACATCGTGAAGGTCGTCGTCTACCTCACCGACATCCGCTACCGCGAGCCCGTGTACCGGGTGATGGGCCGCTGGCTGAAGGGCGTCCACCCGGTCTCGACCGGACTCGTCGTCGACGCGCTCGCCCGTCCGGAGTGGCTCGTCGAGATCGACGCGACCGCCGTCGTGAGCGGGGAGGCGTCGTGACCTTCTCGCTCGCCGCGCGCGATCCGGACAGCGGCGCCTTCGGGATGGTGCTCAGCTCGTCGAGCCCGGCGGTGGCCGCGCGCTGCCTCCACCTGCGCCCCCGCGTGGGCGCCGTCGCCTCCCAGAACGTCACCGACCCGGCGCTGGGCCCGCTGCTGCTCGACCTGCTGGAACGGGGTGCGACGGCGGAGGAGGCGCTCGCGCGTGCCGTGGCGGACGAGCCGTTCCCGCAGCACCGCCAGCTCACGGTGGTCGACGCCGCGGGCCGCACGGCGGTGTTCTCGGGCGAGCGCGCGCTCGGCACCCCGGCCACCGCGACCGGTCGTCAGGCGGCCGCCGCCGGCAATCTGCTCGCGGGAGCCCACGTGCCGCGCGCCATGATCGACGCCTACGAGGCCAGCACCGCCGCGACGTTCGAGGAACGGCTGCTCGACGGCTTCCTCGGCGCCGTCGCGGCGGGCGGCGAGGCGGGACCCGTCCGCTCGGCGGGCCTCGCCGTCGTCGCGGACGCCTCGTGGCGCGTGACCGACCTCCGCGTGGACGACGCCGACGACCCAGCGGGCGAGCTCGCCCGCCTCGTGGCGCTCTGGCTGCCGCGGAAGCACGACTATCTCGTGAGAGCCCTCGATCCCGAGGCGGCGCCCTCCTACGGCGTGCCCGGAGACCTCTGATGCCGCGGGCGGTCGCGTTGAAGGCCCGCGTCGCGGGGCACGTCGACGACGGGCTCGCGGCGCTGCTCGGCATCAGCCGCCGGCTGCACGCCCACCCCGAGACGGCGTGGCGGGAGCATGCGTCGGCGGCCCTGCTCGCGGGGGAGCTGGAGGCCCGCGGCTTCGCCGTCGAGCGCGGCGCCGCCGGCCTGCCGACGGCCTTCGTCGCCGAGGCGGGGACGGGTCCCGTCGCGGTCGGCCTCGTCGCCGAGTACGACGCGCTCCCGGGGCTCGGGCACGCCTGCGGGCACAACGTCATCGCCGCGGCCGCCGTCGGAGCCGCCGGCGCCCTCGCCGCGGTGGCGGGCGAGCTGGGCATCCGCGTGCGGGTGATCGGCAGCCCCGCCGAGGAGGGCGGCGGAGGCAAGATCCCGCTGCTCGACGAGGGACGCTTCGACGATCTCGCGCTCGCGATGATGGTCCACCCGGGCCCCGCCGACGCCGTCTACGCCCGGCCGCGCGCCGTCGCCCACGTCGACGTGTCCTATCGCGGCGTCACGTCCCACGCGGGCGCCTACCCCCACCTCGGCCGGAACGCGGCCGACGCCTTCGCCGTGGCCCAGGTCGCCATCGGCCTGCTCCGGCAGCAGCTGCCGCCCTCCGTGCGCGTGCACGGGATCGTCACGGAGGCCGGCACCGCGCCCAACGCCATCCCGGACGTCGCGAAGGGCTCCTGGTACGTCCGCGCCGACACGCTCGGGGAGCTGGCCGGCGTCTTCGAGCGGGTGCGGGCGTGCTTCGAGGCGGGAGCCCTCGCCACCGGCTGCGAGGGGGAGCTCATCGAGACCAGCCCCCGGTACGCGGAGTTCCGCAACGACGAGCAGCTGGCCGGGCTCTTCGCCGCCAACGCCGCCGCTCTCGGCCGCGACATGGACCTCGCGGAGGACGGGCCGCGGGGCATGGCGACCGCCTCCACCGACATGGGCAACGTCTCGCAGCGGGTACGGGCCATCCACCCGTACCTGGGGATCGACTCGACGCCCGCCGTCAACCACCAGCCCGCCTTCGCCGACGCGGCCGCCGGCCCCGCCGCCGACCGTGCCGTACGGGACGGCGCGGTGCTGCTGGCGCAGACGGCGATCGACGCCGTGCTCACCCGACCATCCACGCAGGAGGACTGACATGCCCACCCGAGCCGAATGGGAGCAGCTCGCCCGCACCGTCCAGCCGCGCCGACGGGCGTTCATCGACGGCGCCTTCGCCGACGCCGCGGACGGCGACGAGTTCGAGACCGTCAACCCCGCCACGGGAACCGTCCTCGCGCGCGTCGCACGAGGCCGGTCGGCCGACGTCGACAGGGCCGTGGCGGCGGCGCGCCGCGCCTTCGACGCCGGAGCCTGGTCGCGGGCGGCGCCCGCGCACCGCAAGGCCGTCCTGCTGGCGCTCGCCGAGGCCGTCCGGGCGCACGCCGACGAGCTCGCCGTGCTCGACACGCTCGACGGCGGCAAGCTCATCGCCGACACCTCCGCCGTGGACGTCCCCGGCTCCGCGGCCATCCTGCAGTGGTACGCGGAGTCGGTCGACAAGCAGTACGGGGAGGTCGCCCCGACCGCCCCCGCCGACCTGGCCATCGTCACCCGCGAGCCCGTGGGGGTCGTCGGCGCCGTCGTGCCGTGGAACTACCCGCTCGAGATGGCGATCTGGAAGCTCGCCCCCGCGCTCGCCGCCGGCAACAGCGTCGTCCTCAAGCCCGCCGAGGAGTCGCCGCTCTCGGCGCTGCGCCTGGCCGAGCTGGCGGCGGAGGCGGGCCTGCCCGACGGCGTGCTGAACGTCGTGCCCGGATACGGCGAGGAGGCCGGTCAGGCCCTCGGCCGTCATCCCGACGTCGACGTGATCGCGTTCACGGGATCGACCTCCGTCGGCAAGCTGTTCCTGCGCTACGCGGGCGAGTCGAACATGAAGCAGGTCTGGCTGGAGTGCGGCGGCAAGAGCGCCAACCTCGTGTTCGCCGACGCCGGCGACCTGGACCTCGTGGCGGACAGGGCCGTGACGGGCATCTTCGGATGCGCGGGGCAGGTGTGCTCGGCCAACTCGCGGCTGCTCGTCGAGGAGTCGATCGCCGACGACCTGCTGGAGCGCATCGCGGTGCGCGCCGCGGCGCTGCGGGTCGGCGACCCGCTCGACCCCGGATCCACGATGGGGCCGCTCATCAGCCGCCGCCAGCTCGATCGCGTCCTCGGCCGCATCGAGTCCGGCCGCTCCGAGGCGACCCTCGCGTTCGGCGGCGGCCGCGTCCATGAGGACAGCGGCGGGTTCTACGTCGAGCCCACGGCCTTCCGCGACGTGCCGTCCGAGGCCGCGATCTCTCGCGAGGAGGTGTTCGGGCCGGTGCTGGCGGTCTCGACCTTCCGCGCCGAGGAGGAGGCGATCGGCCGCGCCAACGCGAGCGAGTACGGGCTGGCGGCGTCCGTGTTCACCGACAGCATCCATCGCGCCCGGCGCGTGGCCCGTGCCCTGCACGCGGGCACCGTCTCGGTCAACACCGTCGACGCGCTCGACGTCACGACCCCCTTCGGCGGCGTGAAGCAGTCCGGGTTCGGACGCGACCTCTCGTTGCACGCGCTCGACAAGTTCACGTCGCTGAAGACCACGTGGTTCGCAGACCCGACGGCCGCCCCTCAGGAAGGATGAGCATGGCCTACGACACCCCCGACATCGTCGACTACCTCGTGCTCGGCGGCGGCACCGCCGGCTGCATCGTCGCGGCGCGCCTGAGCGAGGACCCCGACGCGAGCGTCGGCCTCGTGGAGGCCGGGCCCACCGACGCCGACGAGCCCCGCGCGAACTCCATCCGCCGCTGGGCCGAGATGCTGGAGGGGGAGTACGACCTCGACTACCGCAGCGTCCCCAACGAGCGCGGCAACTCCTCCATCCGCCAGGCACGCATGCGCATCATGGGCGGCTGCTCCACGGCGAACACGATGATCGCGTGGCGTCCCCTCCGCGGGGACATGGACCAATGGGTCGCGCTCGGGGCCGACGGCTGGGACTACGACACCGTGAGCTCCTGCTACGACCGCATCCTGGCGCCCGTCACGCCGATCCCGCCCGAGGACCGCAACCCCTACCTGCAGGACGTCATCGACTCCGCGACAGCGGCGCTGGGCGTGCCGGTGCGCGAGACGTGGAACGACGCCGAGGTCCGCAACGGCGCCGGGTACTTCGAGATCGGCTACGACCCCCTGACCAACCAGCGCTCGTCGGCGTCGTACGCGTACATCCGCAGCGGCGCCGATCGGCGCCCGAACCTCCACATCACCCTCGGCGGGCTCGTGGAGCGGCTGATCGTGGAGGACGGCCGAGCGGTCGGCGCGGCGGTGCGCACCGCGGAGGGCGTGCGGCAGCTGCGTGCGCGGCGCGAGGTGGTCGTCAGCTGCGGCGCGATCGACAGCCCCGCGCTGCTCATGCGGTCGGGGATCGGCCCGCGCGCCGTGCTGGCGGCCGCGGGCGTCGACGCGCTCGTCGACCTTCCCGGCGTCGGCGAGAACCTGCAGGACCACGCCGAGGGCCTCCTCGTCTGGGAGGCGCGTTCCGAGCGCTCCGCGATCAGCGCCACAGGCTGGGACGCCGGCTACGTCGTGACGGTCGACGACGACGCGTCCGTCCCCGACGTCTCCACGCACATCCCGCTGGAGACCTGGGGCGTGCACGCCGAGCGCGAGGGCACGGCGCTGCCCGCGAACACCGTGTCGCTCGTGCCCAACGTCGCCAAGCCCCGCAGCCGCGGTCGCGTGTGGATCACTTCGCCCTCGGCCGACGACGCCCCCTCGATCGACTACCGCTCCTTCACCGATCCCGACGGCCGCGACGAGCGGATGCTCGTGGCCGGTGCGCGCCTGGCGCGCAGGGTCGCCCAGCGGGAGCCGTTCGCCTCCCATCTCGTGCGCGAGGTGTTCCCGGGGCCCGAGGCGCAGAGCGACGAGGAGCTGTCGGCGGCACTGCGCGCCACCCATCAGACCGTCTACCACGTGTCGTGCACCTGCCGGATGGGCGCGGACGACGACCCGGCGGCCGTGCTCGACGCCCGGCTGCGCGTGCGAGGAGTCGACGGGCTGCGCGTCGTGGACGCGTCCTCGTTCCCCACGCTCTCGGCGCTCAACCCCGTCGGCCTCATCATGTCCGTCGCCGAGCGCGCCGTCGACCTCATCCGCGAGGACGCCGCGGAGGCCGCCCGATGACCTCCCCCGAGTTCGACGTGCTCATCGTCGGCGGAGGCCTGATGGGCGCCGGTCTCGCACGAGCCGTGCGCGACGCCGATCCCGACGCGCGCATCGCGATCGTCGAGGCCGGACCCGCGATCGGCGGGACCCGAGGGCAGCACCTGCACGAGATCGACGACCCCGAGCTGTGGCGCCGCTACAACCGCGGCCTTCGGGCGGGCACGCAGGCGCACTACGTCGGCGCGGCCGCGGCATCCGATCCCGGCTCGACCGCGGCCCACGCGGAGCCGGGCGTCTACCGCCTCGGCTCCTTCGGCGAGGACGCCGACGAGCTCCCCGGAGCCGCGATCGCGTGGAACTCCGGCGGCATGGGAGCCCACTGGACCGCCGCCACCCCGACGCCGTACGGCGCCGAGGTGTTCGCCTTCGGCGGCCGGGACGAGTGGGACGCCGATCTGGCGCGCGCCCGGGAGCTGCTGCAGGTGCATCCCGACCCCTACGGGCAGGATCCGGCCGCAGAGCCCGTGATCGCCCGCCTGCGCGAGCTGTTCGATCCGGTCAGCGCCCCCGGCCGCGGCGTGCAGGCCATGCCGATGGCCGTGCAGCCGGTGGGCGACGCCGGACCGCACGGGCCGCTGCGCCGCACGAGTCCCCGCGTGATCTTCCCGCCGATCGCCGACGGCTCCGACCCGGCGTTCACGATGCTCTCCGACTCGCTGTGCCTCGGTCTCGTCATGGACGGCTCGACGGCGACGGGCGCGCGCGTCCGGCACCTGCCGACCGGCGGGGAGCGGGAGGTCACGGCCGCGCGGGTCGCCGTGTGCGCCGACGCGATGCGCACGCCCCAGCTGCTGTTCGCCTCGGGCATCCGGCCGCCCGCCCTCGGCCGGCGTCTCAACGAGCACGTCTTCGTCTCCGGGCGCGTGCTCGTGGACGCCGCCGAGGTGCCGCTCGACCTGGCCGCGCTGCGCCCGACGCTCGCGGGCGAGTGGCACGTGGCGTCCCACTGGCTGCCGCACAGCGGAGCGCGTCAGCCCTTCCAGGGGCAGATCATGAGCGCGCTCGTGCTCGACGAGGACCTGCGCACGCCGCTCGGCTACTTCGTCCAGCTGTCCTGGTACGTCCCGACGGAGACGCGGGAGGAGAACCGGGTGGAGTTCTCGGAGACGGAGACGGACGTCGCCGGGCTGCCGCGCATGCGCGTGCGCTTCTCGTACTCCGACGCCGACCGGCGGATGATCGCCGAGGCCCGGGCGGCGCAGCGCCGGGCGGGGGAGGCGCTCGGAGACTTCGTCCCGGGGCGCGACTCGGAGGTGCTGGCACCGGGCTCGTCGCTGCACTACACGGGCACGGTGCGGATGGGCCTCGACCCGGAGACGAGCGTGTGCGACCCGGACGGCCGCGTCTGGGGCACCGACAACGTGTACGTCGCCGGCAACGGCGTCATCCCCACGCCGATGACCGCCAACACGACGCTCACGGGGATGGTCACGGTCGTCCGGGCGGCGCGGGCCGTGGCGAGCGCGGCGGAGGCCTCCGACGGGCTCCCCGCGCGGGGGCGCGCCGCCGGTCCGGGCGGCACGAGTCCTTGACACGGCGTTTCGCCGGGGTTTGACTGCGGGTACGGCCCGGAGACACCGGGCGCGGGTTCGACGAGGAGCTTCGCGAGATGGCGACCGTGCTGTGCGTCCTGTACCCCGATCCGACCGACGGTCATCCGCCGACCTACGCAAGGGACTCGATCCCGGAGATCGCCCGCTATCCGGGCGGGGAGACGACGCCGAGCCCGCGCGGGATCGACTTCGTGCCCGGACAGCTGGTCGGCAGCGTCTCCGGCGGCCTCGGGCTCCGTCCGTACCTCGAGAAGGCGGGGCACCGGTTCGTCGTGACCAGCGACAAGGAGGGCCCCGACAGCGAGTTCGAGCGGCTCCTCCCCGAGGCCGACGTGGTGATCTCGCAGCCGTTCTGGCCCGCGTACCTGGACGCCGATCGCCTCGCGAAGGCACGACGTCTCCGGCTCGCCGTCACGGCGGGCGTCGGATCGGACCACGTCGATCTCGGAGCCGCCATCGAGCGGGGGATCACCGTCGCCGAGGTCACGTACTCGAACTCTCTCAGCGTCGCCGAGCACGCGGTGATGCAGATCCTCGCGCTGGTCCGCGACTACCTGCCGGCGCACGACATCGTCCGGGCGGGCGGATGGAACATCGCCGACGCCGTGAAGCGCAGCTACGACATCGAGGGCATGGAGGTCGGGGTCGTGGCCGCCGGGCGCATCGGACGGGCGGTGCTCGAGCGCCTGAAGCCGTTCGGGGTGCGCCTGGCCTACTTCGACAAGCACCGGCTCCCGGCCGATGTGGAGAAGGAGCTCGGCACGACCTACCACGACGACGTCAGAGCGCTCACCGCCGCCGTCGACGTGCTGTCGATCCATGCTCCGCTGCAGCCGGAGACCTACCGCCTGTTCGACGACGAGCTGATCGGGACGATGCGGCGTGGGTCGTACATCGTGAACACGGCCCGGGCGGCGATCGTCGACCGGGACGCCGTCGTGCGCGCACTGGAGTCGGGAAGGCTCGCGGGCTACGCCGGCGACGTGTGGTACCCGCAGCCGCCGCCGGCCGACCATCCGTGGCGGTCGATGCCGCACGAGGCGATGACGCCGCACATGTCGGGTTCGTCGCTGTCCGCCCAGGCCCGGTACGCGGCGGGGACGCGCGAGATCCTCGAGGCGTTCTTCGACGGCACGCCGATCCGCGAGGAGTACCTCATCGCCGCGGGCGGCGCTCTCGTCGGTGCCGGCGCGCACGCGTACACCGCGGCCGCCGGCCAGGCGAGCCCCGGAAGCACGGGGCGCTGAGAAGGCGGGCCGCTGCCGATCGCACAGGCCATCCGGGCGCGATCGCGACCGGATACGCGAAGGAGAGGACACCATGACAACCAACCGAGCGGTCGCGTACAAGGGACCCGGAAAGGTCGAGGTCGTCGATACCCCGTACCCGGAGTTCGAGCTCAAGGACGGTCCGGGAGTGAATCCCGCCAACATCGGGCGCAAGGTGCCGCATGGCGCGATCCTGCGCACCGTCAGCACGAACATCTGCGGCTCCGACCAGCACATGGTGCGTGGGCGCACGACGGCTCCCGCGGGGCTCGTGCTCGGCCACGAGATCACCGGCGAGGTGATCGAGGTCGGACCGGACGTCGAGTTCGTCCAGGTCGGGGACATCGTCTCGGTGCCGTTCAACATCGCCTGCGGCCGCTGCCGCAACTGCAAGGAGGGCAAGACCGGCATCTGTCTGAACGTCAACCCCGACCGCCCCGGCAGCGCATACGGCTACGTCGACATGGGCGGATGGGTCGGCGGTCAGGCGGAGTACGTGCTCGTCCCGTACGCGGACTGGAACCTGCTGAGATTCCCCGACCGCGACCAGGCGCTCGAGAAGATCCTCGACCTGACGATGCTGTCGGACATCTTCCCCACGGGCTTCCACGGCGCCGTCACCGCGGGCGTGGGCCCGGGATCGACCGTCTACATCGCCGGAGCCGGGCCGGTGGGCCTCGCCGCCGCCGTCGGCGCCCAGCTGCTGGGAGCCGCCGTCGTCATCGTGGCCGACCTCAACGAGGACCGCCTGGCTCAGGCGCGCTCGTTCGGCGCCGAGACGGTGAACGTCGCCGAGGGCGACCCCCGCGACCAGATCGAGCAGCTCCTGGGCGTCCCCGAGGTCGACTCCGCCGTCGACGCGGTGGGCTTCGAAGCGCGCGGGCACGGAGCCGAAGCCGCGCACGAGGCCCCGGCGACGGTGCTCAACTCGCTGTTCGACGTGACCGCGGCCGGCGGCGCGGTCGGCATCCCCGGTCTCTACGTGACGGGAGACCCGGGCGGCGTCGACGACGCGGCCAAGGTCGGATCGCTGTCGCTGCGGCTCGGTCTCGGCTGGGCGAAGTCGCTGTCCTTCACGACCGGGCAGTGCCCCGTCATGAGGTACAACCGGCAGCTGATGCAGGCGATCCTCCACGACAGGGTCCAGATCGCGAAGGCCGTGAACGCGACGCCGATCTCCCTCGACGACGCGCCGCAGGGGTACGCGGACTTCGACCAGGGCGCGGCGCGGAAGTTCGTGCTCGACCCGAACGGCTACATCGCGGACGCGGCATGACGCGTCGCAGCGGAGGGGCGCCTACCCCGCGATGCGGACGACGGGGATGCTCGAGGTGGGCAGCGGCAGCGTCAGCGGAGGCAACAGGCCGATGACGGCGGCGGCCGGCACGGGCAGGGGCAGCTCGGGGGACGGCTCCCTGCCCGGCAGGCCGATCGCGCCGGTCGCGTCCTCTCCCGTCGGGGAGGCCGCGATCTGCGCGGAAGCGGCGAGGCCCGAGGAGTCCTCGACGCTCCGGCGTGCGATGGCGACGAGCGTGTGGAGGCCCACGGCGGCCCAGACGACGTTCGACGCCACGCTCGGCCAGGCTCCGTAGAGGACTCCCGCGATCGCGCCGAGCAGGCCCCCGAGCGTGTTCAGGACCGCGTAGATCCGCGAGGCGGGTCCGACTCGGCCCCGCCAGAGGAGGGCATACGCGCCGAAGGTGCCCAGGGTCCCGAGCCAGCCGATGACCCCGGCCGAGATGTCGTCCACGAGAGCTCGTCGTTCCTTTCGCACGTCGCCGAACACCGCAACCCTAGGCCGGCGACGACATGCAGAACAAGTGAACTTTTCGCAACCGAGGGTTTAGGTTTGCTGAATGTGAGCATCAACCCGTCCCGCCTCCCGTTCCTCCTCGCGATCGCCCGCCACGGCGGCGTCCTCGCCGCGGCGGAGGCGCTGCACGTCACGCCGTCCGCGGTGTCGCAGCAGCTGGCCCGCCTGGAGGACGAGGTGGGCCGCCCCCTCGTCGAGCGCACGCCGCGCGGGACGACGATGACCGGCGCCGGGCGCGAGCTCGTGGAGCTCGCCGAGAACGTCGAGCGCGAGGTCAACGAGGCGGAGCAGCGCCTCGTCGCGGGCGACGCCGATCCGCGAGGACGCGTCCGGATCGGCGGGTTCCAGTCGTTCTTCTGCGCGGTTCTGGTGCCGGCCCTGCCGCGGTGGCGGAACGAGCTCTTCCACGTCGAGGTCGATCTGCGCGAGGGGACGCGAGCCCAGCTGCTGCGGAGCCTGCGCGCGGCGGAGCTCGACGTCGTCGTCGTCGAGTACGACGCCTCCGAGCCGGTCCCCGCGCTGGGGTCGGGCGTGCACGAGGTCCCGCTGATGGACGACCCGTGGAAGCTCGTCGTCCCGGCCGGGACGGTCGCCGCCGGCGAGGTCGTCGAGCTGGAGCGGCTGCGCGCGCCGTGGCTCGGCGTCGAGTCGTCGGCCGCGACGCTCGATGCCGTGCGTCGCGTGCGGACGTCGTTGCGGGGCTCGACCTCGGCGCACACATACGGGGAGTACGCCACGGCGCTCGCCCTCGTCGCGGCGGGGGAGGGGGTGACGCTCCTCCCGAGCCTCGCGCTGCAGGGCCCGCTCCCGGACGGCGTGGACGTCGTCGACGTCCCCGGGCTGGGGGCGCGCCGCCTCGCCGTGCGGCATCGCTCGAACCGTCGGGAGCCGGGCCCCGCCGTGCGGGCCGCCGTCGGATTCCTGCGCGACGTCTCCGCGGCGTTCCAGGCGTCCCAGGGGAGCTGAGAGCGTCCGCACCAGGTAAAAGGCGTGTTACGAGGCGCCGGTCCGCCCGTCGATCCCTTATCGTTCAAGTGACCTATTAGCGACCGGAGCCACTGTGAACCTGCCGATCGACCGCCGCCGCTTCCTCGCGGGAGCGCTCGTCGGCGCGTCCACGCTGGCGCTCGCCGCATGCGGCGCCCCGCCCCTGAGCGTGCCCGAGCAGGCGGCGAGGGGCGCAGCACGGCGCGGAGCGACCATGCGCATCGCCCGCCCCGCCGCGAGCGCCGCGGAGACGCTGGACCCGGCGAGCTCGCTGTCGGCTTACGAGTACCTCGGCGCGCTCTACAACCGGCTGGTGCGCCTGAGCCCCGCAGGCGAGACCGTGCCCGACCTCGCGACGGACTGGTCGTCCAACGCCAGCGCCACGATCTGGGACTTCCGGCTCCGCGACGGCGTCCGGTTCCACGACGGGCGCCTGCTGACCTCCCGCGACGTCCGCTACACGTTCGATCACATCCTCGACCCCGACACCGCATCGCCCCAGGCGGGGCCTCTCTCGCTCGTCTCGGCGATCGACGCCGTCGACGCGACGCGCGTGCGGTTCCGGCTCGGCACGCCGAACGCCGAGTTCCCCTCGCTCCTGACCGCGTACCAGTGCTACATCGTCCCCGAGGACTCCGCGCCCGAGATCGGGCGGACGGGCGTCGGAACGGGACCCTTCGTCCTCGAGAGCTTCACGCCGGCGGGAAGCGGCGTCGTGCGCGCGAACGACGACTACTTCGACGGTCGCGCGAACCTGGACCGCATCGAGTTCTTCTCGATCCAGGACGCCTCGGCACGCGTCAACGCGCTGCTCTCGCGCCAGGTCGATCTGCTGTCGCAGACCAACCTCGACAACCCGACGGCGCGCGTCGTGTCCGCCGCAGCGGGGACGACCATCGCCCGCGTCGCCGACGCGCAGTGGTACACGATCCCCATGCTCGCGACGAGCGACGAGTTCGCCGATCCGCTCATGCGCCAGGCGATGAAGCTCGCCTACGACCCCGAGGCGATCCTCGCGACCGCGCTCCAGGGGACGGGCACCGGCGGATGGGACAACCCCGTGCCGAGCGGCGTCGTGGGGCGGCTGGAGTACGAGCGGGAGCACGACCCCGAGAAGGCCCGCGCCATCCTGCGCAGGATCGGGCGGGAGGACCCCGTCTTCACGATCCACACGTCGGCCTACGAGCCGAACCTCACCGCGATCGCGACGGCGTACGCCGACCAGGTCGCACAGGCGGGCATCACGCTGAACATCGCGAACGCGTCGGCGGACTCCTACTACACCGAGATCTGGATGAACCGGCCGCTCATGGTGAGCTACTGGTTCACGGGGCGCCCGATGGACCAGCTGCTCAACCAGATCTTCCGCTCCGGCTCGAGCTACAACGAGTCGGCGTGGTCGAACCCGCGGTTCGACCGGCTGCTCGACGAGGCGCGCGCCGACACGAACGAGGCGTCGCGGCGGCAGAAGTACGAGGACGCGCAGCGCCTCGTCATCGACGACGGCGCCGCGATGACCCCGGTCTTCGGCGACCGGCTCGTGGGCCTGTCGGACGAGGTCGTGGGCTACGACGAGCACGGGTTCGAGTTCGACTACCTCGGCCTCGGGCTGAAGGCGTGAGGGGCTGAGACGATGCTGCGGATGATCGGGGAGCGGCTGGCGACGATGATCGTCACGCTGGCGCTCGCCGCGTTCTTCGTGTTCTTCGCCGTGCAGGCGCTGCCGGGCGACGTCGCCGAGCAGCTCCTCGGGCAGAACGCCACTCCGGAGGCCGTGGCGACGCTGCGCGCGCAGCTCGGCCTCGACGTCAACGTCTGGGTCCGGTTCGCGCAGTGGGCGGGAGCCGCCGTCACGGGCGACTTCGGCGTCTCCCTCGTCTCCGGCGAGCCGGTGTCGGCGACGATCTGGTCGGCGTTCTCGAACTCGCTGCTCATCGCGGTGCCGGCCATCCTCGTCGGCGTCGCGCTGTCGCTCCTCCTGGGAGTCTGGGCGGGAGCCCGACGCGGGCGCGGCACGGACACCTCCATCTCGCTCGTCGCGCTCATCGCGATGAGCGTCCCCGAGTTCGTCGTCGCGACGGTCCTGGTCCTCGCGCTCGCGATCGCGGTGCCGGTCTTCCCCGCCACGGTGCTCAGGGGGACGGATGCGACCCTCGCCGATCTGCTGCCGGCGGCCGTCCTCCCCGCCGTGACGCTCGTGATCGCCATGGCCGCCTACATCATCCGCGCGATGCGCACGTCCACGATCGACGGCCTCGCCACCGAGTACGCCACGACGGCCGAGCTCAAGGGCGTGCCGCATCGCCGGGTGCTCTGGCGGCACGTCGTGCCCACGGCCGTACTGCCGGTGCTCCCGGTCATCTCCATCAACGTCGCATGGCTCCTCGGCGGCGTGGTCGTCGTCGAGTCGGTGTTCAACTACCCCGGGCTCGGCACGCTCATGCTCGAGTCCGTCTCGACGCGCGACCTGCCGGTGCTGCAGGCGATCGCGCTCCTGAGCGCCGCGGTGTACGTCACCGTGAACCTGCTCGCCGACGTGCTCGCGCTCGTCGCGGATCCGCGCCAGCGCACGCTCCAGCGGGCGCGGCGCCGGACCGCCGCCACGACCGCCACGACGGAGGAGAAGCGATGAGCGCCGACGGACGCCGCCGCGACGGCCTCACTCCCGGAACCCTCGTCGGCATCGGGCTCGTCGCCGTGACCGTGCTCGTCGCGCTGCTCGCCCCGTGGCTCTCGCCGTACGACCCGATCGCGACCGACTCCGGGAACGCGCTCGCCGGCGCCAGCGGGAGCCACTGGCTCGGCACCGACCAGTACGGCAGGGACGTCCTCTCCCGGACGCTCGAGGGAGGACGCTTCGCGCTGCTCGTCTCGCTGCTGGCCACCACGGTCGCCGTCGGCGTCGGCACGCTCGCCGGGACCGTCGCCGCCTCCTCCGGCAGATGGGTCGACGGATCGATCACGCGCGTCCTCGACGCCGTGCTGGCGGTGCCGTCCGTGCTCGCGCTGCTCGTCATCGTCTCCGTGTTCGGCAACAGCCTCCCGGTGCTCGTGCTCGCCGTCTCCGTGATCTACGTGCCCGCCGTGGCGAGGGTCGTCCGCGGAGCCGCGCGCCCCGTCCTCTCGTCCGCGTACGTCACGGCCGCCCGCGCCCGCGGCGAGGGCATGCTCGCGATCATCCGCCGCGAGGTGCTCCCGAACATCCTCGACACGGTGCTCGTCGAGTTCGCGATGCGCGCGTCATGGGTGATCCTGCTCATCTCGACGCTGTCGTTCCTCGGCTTCGGGGTCAATCCGCCCACACCCGACTGGGGACTGATGATCCAGGAAAACCGCACCGCCGTGACGGTGGCCCCGGCGGGGACGATCGCGCCCATCGTCGCCCTGTCGCTCCTCGTCGTCGGGCTGAACCTCGCCGCCGACGGACTGGGCAAGCACTTCGGCATCGACCGTGCGCGCCGGGGGGTGGTGTGATGTCCGAGACCGCCGTCGCCGAGGTCACCGGCCTCCGCATCTCGTACCGGGCGGGCGCGCGCCGCGTCGTCGTGGCCGACGACGTGTCCTTCCGCCTGGAGCCGGGCCGGACGCTCGGTCTCGTCGGCGAGTCGGGGAGCGGGAAGTCGACGGTCGCGCGCACGCTGCTCGGGCACCTGCGCGCCGGCTCGTTCGTCGACGCCGGCTCGGTGACGGTCCTCGGCGAGGACGTCTTCGCGCTGCCCTCGGAACGGCTGCGCCGGCTCCGGGGCGCAGAGGTCTCGCTCGTCTCGCAGAACGCCGGGCACGCCCTCACGCCGTCGATGCGCGTGGGAGCCCAGATCCGGGAGGCGCTCGCCGTCCACGGCCTGCCGTGCGACGACGCGCGGATCGTCGAGCTGCTGACCCTCGTCCGCCTCCCGTCGCCGGCCTCGCTCGCCCGGCGTCACGCGCACGAGCTCTCGGGCGGACAGCAGCAGCGCGTGGCGATCGCGATGGCGGTCGCGACGAACCCGAAGATCCTCGTGCTGGACGAGCCGACCACGGCGCTCGACGTCGTGACGCAGGCCGCCGTGCTCGCCCTCGTCGACGACCTCCGCGCGACCCTCGGCATGGCGGTCCTCATCGTGAGCCATGACCTGGGCGTGGTCTCGGCGGTGGCGGACGAGATGCTCGTCCTCGATCACGGGCGGGTCGTCGAGCACGGACCCACGACGGAGGTGCTCCACACGCCCCGCGCCGACGAGACGCGCACGCTCATCCAGGCCGCCCCGCGCATCCACGGCGTCGACATGCCCGCCGTGCGGGACCTCGCCGAGGCGGATGTCGTGGTGCGCTGCCGCGATGTCGACGTCCGCTACCCGCGCGCCGCGACGCTCGCCGTCCACGGCGTCGATCTGGAGCTGCGGCGCGGAGAGACGGTGGCGATCGTCGGCGAGTCCGGCAGCGGGAAGTCCACCGTCGCGGCCGCGCTCGCCGGCCTCGTCCCCGTCGAGCGCGGCGACGCGCACCTGTGGACGGCGGACGGGGCGCGCCACGATCTGCTCGGCGTCGCGGGAAGACGCCCGCTCGACGTCCGGCGGTCCGTGCAGCTCGTCTTCCAGAACGCCGATCTCGCGCTCAACCCGCGCCGCACGGTCGGCGACGCGATCGCCCGGCCGCTCAGCGTGTTCCGCCGCGCCCGGGGCAGGGCGGCGCAGCGCGACGTCGTCTCCCGGCTGCTCACCGAGGTCGGGCTCAGCCCCGACGTGGCGCTGCGGCTCCCCGCTCAGCTCTCCGGCGGGCAGCGGCAGCGCGTCGGGATCGCCCGAGCCCTCGCCGCCGAGCCGTCCGTCCTCATCGCCGACGAGATCACGACGGCGCTGGACGTGTCGGTCCAGGCGGAGGTGCTCGCGCTGCTCGACGACCTGCGGCGTGCGCGCGGGCTGTCCTGCCTGTTCATCAGCCACGACCTCGCCGTCGTGCGCAGCGTGGCCGACCGGATCGTCGTCATGAACGAGGGGCGGGTCGTCGAGACCGCGCCCACGGCGTCGCTGTTCGCGAGCCCCCGCCACCCGTACACGCGGATGCTCCTCGACGCGGTCGTCGAGCCCGGTCACACCGATCTGCCTTCGAGCGACGCGGACAGCCGCGTCCTCGACCTGGACCCCGCCGCCGCCCTCGTCGACGTCGGCGACGGTCATCGAGTACGCGCCGACAGAGGAGCACGCACCACCCCATGAGGATCGTCGACATCGACCCCGCGACTCTCGACGTGCGCGACCTGTGGATCCCGATGCGCGACGGGGTGCGGCTGCACGCGCGCGCGTGGCTGCCGGCCGACGCGGACGAGCACCCGGTTCCCGCCCTGCTGGAGTACCTGCCCTACCGGCTGGACGACTGGACGTCGCCGCGCGACAGCGAGCGCCATCCGTACTACGCCGCACACGGCTACGCGTCGGTGCGCGTCGACATCCGCGGCACGGGCAGCTCGGACGGACTCTTCGACGACGAGTACTCCCCGGCCGAGCTCGGCGACGGCGTCGCGGTCGTCGAGTGGCTCGCGGCGCAGCCGTGGTGCACGGGGGCGGTCGGGATGTTCGGCATCTCGTGGGGCGGGTTCAACGCGCTCCAGATCGCGCAGCGCGCGCCCGAGGCGCTGAAGGCGATCGTGACGGTCTGCTCGACGGACGACCGCTACGACAACGACGTCCACTACGTCGGCGGCGCGGTCCTCGGCGTGGACATGTCGGCGTGGGCGGGGACGATGCTGGCCTTCGCGTCCCGTCCGCCGCGGCCCGAGGTCGTGGGCTCCGGATGGGTGGAGCAGTGGCGCGAGCGCCTCGCGCACCAGACGCCGCTCGCCCCCGTCTGGCTCGGGCATCAGGAGCGCGACGCCTATTGGAGGCGGGGCAGCGTCAACGAGGACTACGGCGCCATCCGGGCCGCCGTGCTCGCCGTGGGCGGATGGGCCGACCCCTATCGAGACACGGTGCTGCGCCTGCTGACCCACCTCGACGCGCCGGTCAAGGGCATCATCGGCCCGTGGTCGCATCAGTACCCCGACCGCGGGTTGGCTCCGGGGCCGGGCATCGGGTTCCTGCAGGAGACCCTCCGCTGGTGGGACAGGTGGCTGAAGGGCGTCGCCACCGGCGTGGAGGACGACCCCGACCTGCGCGCGTGGGTCAACGACCCGGAGCGTCCGTCGACGTACGTGGAGGAGCGCGAGGGCCGCTGGGCGGGCCTCGGATGGCCGGGCGCGGGCGAGCGCCGACGGCTGCCGCTCGGCGACGGCCGCGTCGTCGTCAGGTCGCCGTGGGCGACGGGGCAGGACGCGGGGCGGTTCTTCCCGTTCGGGAACGCCGCCGACCTGCCTCCGGACCAGCGTGCGGAGGACGGGCGGTCGGTGTGTGTGGATCTCGACGTGGGAGAGGAGCCGCTCGACCTCCTCGGCAACGCCACGGCACGTCTCCGCCTGCGTTCGACCCACGATCGAGGCCACGTGATCGTGCGGCTCTGCGACGTCGCGCCCGACGGGGCGTCGACCCTCGTGACGCGCGGGGTGCTCAACCTGCTCAAGCGGGACGGGATGGACGCCGTGGCGCCGCTGACGCCGGGAGAGGACGTCGACGTCGAGGTGCCGCTCGTCGCCGCGGGGTACCGCTTCGCGCCCGGCCACCGCATCCGCGTCGCGCTGAGCAACCGCTACTGGCCCTGGGTCTGGCCGCACGGCGTCGACGACGCGCTCGAGGTCGACCTCTCGGCGTCGTCCGTCACCCTTCCCCTCGTCCCCGTCGAGGGCGTGGAGACGCCGGCCTTCGCGCCGCCCGAGCACGCACGGCCGATCGCGATCGAGACCCCGCTCTCGGCGGAGGAGCCTCACCCCGAGCGGCTCGTCACGCACGACGTGGCGCGCGGCGAGACGACGCTGCGCGTGGATCCGGGGTACGGCGGCACGCGTCGCTACCCCGACGGCCTGAGCTTCTGGGAGTCCGCCGAGGAGGTCTACGTCGTCCGGGAAGGAGACCCCTGCTCGCCCGAGGCGCGGAGCCGCTGGCGGATCCGGATGGCGGGCGAGGGCTGGGAGGCGGACGTCGAGACGACGACGACGATCACCGCGGACGAGCGGGAGTTCCGGATCGCGAGCCGCGTGCGCGCGGAGGCGGTCCGCGGCGGCGTGCGCGAGGTCGTGGCGGACCGCTCGCTCGAGGACGTCGTCCCGAGGACGTCGGCATGACGCAGCGCCGCTTCGCGCCTGCGGAACGGCGTCGGCTGATCGTCGAGGCCGCGCGCTCCGTCATCGTGCAGCGAGGGCTCGCGGCGACGTCGCTGCGCGACATCGCCGCGGCGTCCGGCGTCTCGCTCGGCACGGTCACCTACCACTTCTCGAGCATCGACGAGATCCTCAGCGCGGTCGTCGTCGCCGAGTCGGAGCGGTTCTACGGAGAGGTCGTGAAGGCGGCCGACGCCGAGCCCGAGCCGCGGCGCGCGCTCACGATGCTCGTCGATCCGCTCTTCTCGGACGATGCGGACGTCGAGGCGCACTGGCGGATCTGGTCGGACTACTGGGCGGCCGTCGCCCGGCGCCCGGAGATCGCCGACGCCTACGCGACGCGGATCCGCTCCTGGGAGGCCTGCTGCGCGCGGGTCATCCGTCGTGGCGTCGACGCGGGCGTCTTCGCCGCGGTCGACCCGGAGGAGGCGGCGCTCAAGCTCGCGGCGTACTCCGACGGGCTCGGCACGCAGCGCGCCCAGGGCACATCCGGCCTCACCGCCGAGACGGCGCGGGCGTGGATGGGGGAGTTCACGGGCCTGCTGCTCGCGCGCTGAGGGGGCGTCGTGGCCGCTCCGCGCCGCATGACGCCGTGTGACGTCGCGCATCATGTGCGCGGGCTAGGGTGCCCGTACCGCAGTTCCGAGCCGTGTCCGCCCATCCGTCTGGAGCGTGTGACCGATGTCCGTTCTCACCGAAGTCCTGTCCGCCAACGAGGCCTACGCCGAGTCGTTCGGCGACAAGGCCGCCCTCGCCCTGCCGCCCGCCCGCGGCTTCGCCATCCTGACCTGCATGGATGCGCGCCTCGATCCCGCGAAGTACGCGGGTCTCTCGGAAGGCGACGCCCACGTCATCCGCAACGCCGGAGGGCGTGCGTCGGACGACGCCATCCGCTCGCTCGTCATCTCGTACAAGCTCCTCGGCACGAAGGAGTGGTTCGTCATCCACCACAGCGACTGCGGCATGGAGTTCTTCACGGACGACGTGATCCGCGGACTGCTCGCGAGCAGCCTCGAGACCGCCGCGCTGGGCTCCGACGGCTTCACCGACGTCGGCGAGGGTCCGGGCGCGCGTGAAGGGGACTATATCGACTGGCTGACGATCTCCGACCAGGTCGAGAGCGTCACGGAAGACGTGCGGCGGATCCGAGAGCACCCCCTCGTCCCGGGCCGCATCCCCATCCACGGCTACATCTACGCCGTGTCGACGGGTCGCCTGATCGAGGTGCCCGAGGCCACGGAGGTCGGCGCGGCGCGATAGGCGCGTCTCGTCGCTCTCCTTTGCCGGCCGCAGGGTTCATATCGCAGTAAGTGCTCTTCCGCGGCTTTGCAAGGGCACTTATCGCGATATGAACGCCGGACGGGCGGCTGGCGGCCGGCGCGTCGAACGGCGTCCGTCACCCGACGATGACGGAGCAGACGACGGCGAGCACCAGCGTGCGCGCGAGCACGGCCCATGCGGAGCCGCGGAGAGACCTGTTCCGACTCCGCAGGACGAGCGCGGCGCCTGCGTACAGGATGACGTTCGCGATCCCTCCGAAGAACGCGAGCGATATCGCGGTGTCGTATGCCGCGCCGTCTGCGCCGCCGGTCTGGAACGCCCTGAAGGCCAAGACGACGGGCAGCGCGGCCGACAGCACGATGCCGAGAATCCAGGTGAGGGCGGCGAGCGTGCCCGCCGGTTCCTCTCGGCCGATGTCGTCGTCCGAGCCCGCGCGGGTGCTCACTCGAAGACCTCTTCGAGCCTGGTGCCCGACTCCTGCAGGCTGCGGATCGTCTCGTCGCGCGCCTTCCGCTGCGCGGCGTTCAGCCCGTCGAGCGTCCCCCCGGGCTCGGCCTCACGGAGGGAACCGTCTGCGGAGCTTCCGAGGTACGGCCACACGAGCTCCTCAGATCCGGCCAGCTCCACGACCAATCCCTGAGGGTTGGGATACTGCCACAGGGGCACGTTGGCCGTCCGCTCGTCCACCCGCTCGACGTCGTAGGCGGGATCGGCCGCACGCTCCTCGGCGCTCAGCGGCTCGGACAGATAGACGAGAGCATCTCTGCCGGTCGGAAGGTCTGCCGTGAGCGCCGCGGGATCCATCGTCGGCGCGATGCGCGACACGTGGATGACGTCGCCCTCCCGCACCGACTGGCCGTCGCTCTGGTCGATCACGCGCGTGATCTCCAGCTGCATCACGATGGTCGAGCCGACGTCCATGCCCGTCGTCGTGCGGGTGATGACCCCGGGCATCCATTCCACGATCGTGCCCTCGGCGACGAGGTCGGACACGACGCCGAGCCCCGTCGAGTCGAGGTAGACGGCTTGAAGGACCGCTTCGGTGCTCAAAGCCGTGAGGAGCGCCTCGTCTCCGCGTGCTTCCGTCTCGTCGACGATGCTCGGGATGGAGGTCGTCGCGCTGACGGATGCGTCGTCCATCGTGGTCGCGCATCCCGTGGCCAGGCTCAGGAGGGCGATGGCCGGAACGACGGCGAAAGGAGGCAACGAGGGACGGGTCTTCGTCATCGCGGGCACGGCACCACCATATGGTTGCAGCGGGCCAGAGCGGGAGGACGAGAACCCCCTGACCAAGAAGAACCTGATCAGGCGTTGAATCGTTTTGGCGGAGGATAGGGGATTCGAACCCCTGAGGGCTTGCACCCAACACGCTTTCCAAGCGTGCGCCATAGGCCACTAGGCGAATCCTCCAGGGCCCTTGCGGGCCGCAGACCATCCTACAGGGCGTGCGAGGCGCGTCTCGACACGGGCGCGTCAGACGAGCACGTCGGCGTACAGCGCGCGCGTGCGGTCGGCGATCGCATCCCACGAGAACTCGCGCTCTGCGCGCTCGCGACCTGCTTCGCCGAGTGCCCGGGCCCGGGCGGGGTCCGACACCATCTCGGCGAGAGCGTCGGCGAGGTCCGCCACGAACCGCACAGGATCGAGGGGGGTTCCCGTGCCGTCGTCGGCCTGATCGAGCGGCACGATCGCGCCCGTCACGCCGTCGGCGACGACCTCGGGGATGCCGCCCGTGCCGGTGCCGACGACGGGTGCGCCGCAGGCCATCGCCTCGAGGTTCACGATGCCGAGCGGCTCGTAGACGGAAGGGCACACGAACGTCGTGGCGGCGCTCAGCAGGGCCGTGAGCTCCGGGCGGGGGAGATGCCGGTCGATCCAGACGACGCCGTCGCGCTCCACGCGCAGCTCGGCGACGAGGCCCTCCACCTCCGCCATGATCTCGGGGGTGTCGGGCGCGCCCGCGCACAGCACGAGCTGCACGTCACCGGGCAGGGATCGCGCGGCGCGCAGCAGGTAGGGCAGGCCCTTCTGCCGGGTGATCCGCCCGACGAAGACGATCGACGGGCGATCGGGGTCGACGCCCAGCGCCCGCACGGCGTCGCCGTCGTCCACGCGCCGCCAGCCGTCGAGGTCGATGCCGTTGTAGACGACCCTGACGCGATCGGGCTCCAGCTCGGGATACACGCGCAGCAGGTCGCGCCGCATGCCCTCGCTCACGGCCACGACGGCGTCGGCGGAGGCCAGCGCGTCGCGCTCGATCCAGCTCGACAGGCGGTACCCGCCGCCCAGCTGCTCGGCCTTCCACGGACGCAGCGGCTCGAGACTGTGGGCGGTGGCGACGTGCGGGATGCCGTGCAGCAGCTGGGCGACGCGTCCCGCGAGGTTCGCGTACCAGGTGTGCGAGTGGACGAGGTCCGCGCCCGCGACGTCGCGGGCGATCGCGAGGTCGGCGCCCATCGTCTGCAGCGCGCCGTTGGCGTCCTCCAGGCCGGCGGGCGTCGCATAGGAGAACACTCCGGGCTCGTCCCGCGGAGCCCCGAACGCGCGCACGACCACCTCGATGTCCCGGCGCAGCGCCCTGACGAGCTCCGCGACGTGCACGCCGGCGCCGCCGTACACCTCCGGCGGGTATTCACGGGAGAGCAGATCGACGCGCATGCAGTCAACCTAGCCGCCCGCCGGGACGCAGGGGAGACGATCGCACGATCCGCGTCTCTTTCCGCGCGCCACCCCTGCCGTTCCGCCTCGCGCGTCACTAGGGTGAGGCCATGGCCAAGTACTTCGGCATCGTCCTCGCCGGCGGCGAAGGAAAGCGGCTCCTGCCGCTGACGGCGGATCGAGCGAAGCCGGCGGTGCCGTTCGGCGGCCAGTACCGGCTCATCGACTTCGCGCTGTCGAACCTCATCAACTCGGGGCTCCGGCAGATCGTCGTCCTGACGCAGTACAAGTCGCACAGCCTCGACCGGCACATCTCCCAGCTGTGGCGCATGAACGGCCTCCTCGGCTCCTACATCGCCTCCGTGCCCGCGCAGCAGCGCCTCGGGAAGCGCTGGTACCAGGGATCGGGCGACGCCATCTTGCAGAGCCTCAACCTCGTGTACGACGAGAACCCCGACTACATCGTCGTCGTCGGCGCCGACCACGTGTACCGGATGGACTTCTCGCAGATGCTCGACGCGCACATCGCCTCGGGCGCCGACGCCACCGTCGCGGCCATCCGCCAGCCCATCGCGCTCGCCGACCAGTTCGGCGTCATCGACATCGATCCCGACGAGCCCGCGCGCATCCGCGCGTTCCTCGAGAAGCCGTCCGATCCCGAGGGCCTGCCCGACTCGCCGGGCGAGGTGCTCGCGTCGATGGGCAACTACGTCTTCACCGCGCAGGCGCTCATCGACGAGGTGCTGCGCGACGGCGACCGCACCGACTCCGGCCATGACATGGGCGGCGACATCATCCCGGCCTTCGTCGAGCGCGGCACCGCGGGCGTGTACGACATGAAGGAGAACGTCGTCCCGGGCGCCTCGGCGCGCGATCGCTACTACTGGCGCGACGTGGGGACCATCGACTCCTACTTCGAGGCGCACCAGGACCTCATCTCGGTGCTGCCCGTCTTCAACCTGTACAACCAGGACTGGCCGATCTTCAGCCAGCAGGTCAATCTGCCTCCGGCGAAGTTCACGAGGGACGCCCGCGGCACGCTGAGCACGGTGATCGACTCGATCGTCGCGAGCGGGTCCGTCGTCTCCGGCGCCCACGTCGAGCGCAGCGTTCTCGGCTCCGGCGGGATCGTCGAGTCGGGGGCGCACGTGAGCGACTCCATCGTCTTCGAGAACGCCCGCATCAAGCCGGGCGCGACCGTGCGCCGCGCGATCCTCGACAAGAACGTCGTCGTCGAGGCGGGCGCCACGATCGGGCTGTCCCGCGAGGCGGACGCCGCGCGCGGCTTCGCGGTCACGCCGAGCGGCATCACGCTCGTGGGCAAGGGAGAGACGGTCCCCGTCGCCTGAGACGCCGCTCGCCGTCTCAGGCGTCGTCGGCGAGGCCGGGTCGCACGACGAGGGAGCGGGGCAGGACGGCTGCGCGGATGCGCACCGCGGTGCTCGGGAGGAGCGCGTGGCGGATGCGGCGGAGCGCGGCCTCCGCGGCGCGACGGGGGAGGGCCTCGGCGTCGCGGGCGAACGCCGCCCGCTCGACCGCGCCGACGAGGAGGGCGACGTCGGCAGCGGGCGCGCCCCGGTCCGCGACGAGCCGTGCGCCGAGTGTCCGCGGCGACTCGCTCGCGCTCACCTCCGCTCCCGCGTCGATCGCGGTGTCGACGAGCTCGAGCCACGCCGCCTCCGCGAGGGCGGTGCCGCGCGCGCGGACGCGTCGCGCCCGGCGGAGGCGGCGCACGGCCAGGGGCAGCGCGAGGACGAGCGCGGCGACCAGCGCGCCGATCGCGATGCCGCGCGACCGGGACGCGTCCGAGGCGTCCGCGTCCGACTCCGAGGCGGGGGGCTGGTCCTCGACGGGGACGGTCTCGCCCGTCGTCGGCGTCGGAGACGGCGCGGCATCCGGGCTCTCGGGCTCCTCCTCGGGGCTCTCGGACGCCCCGAGCGTCTGCGGCAGGAAGTTCGTCGCCACGCCGAGCGAGGCCGTCGGCTCGAACGGGACCCAGCCGATGCCCTCGAGATACGCCTCGGGCCACGCGTGCAGCTGCCTGCTCGTCACCGAGTACGTCACACGGCCGTCGTCGTCGGTCTCCCCCGTGGACGTTCCGGGGAGGTAGCCGACGACGACGCGCGAGGGGATGCCGAGCGTGCGCGCCATGACGGCGAACGACGAG
Source organism: Microbacterium sp. AB (assembly GCF_032878875.1). Lineage (NCBI taxonomy): Bacteria > Bacillati > Actinomycetota > Actinomycetes > Micrococcales > Microbacteriaceae > Microbacterium > Microbacterium betulae. The sequence goes on from NZ_CP118157.1 coordinate 1,053,023, forward strand.
GCGAAGTGCACGCAGTAGCCGGCGCGCACGTCGAGGAACTCCGCGATCGCGTCGACCCCCGAGCCGTCGAAGCCCTCCTCGACGGGCGCGTCGAGCGAGTAGGCGAACTCCCCGCCGCGGAACCAGCTCTGCAGCGCGCGCAGCTCGTCGTAGGGGTTCTCCGCGCCGGAGGTCAACTCGGCCGCGAGCTCGGGGATGACGTCCGGCAGCTCCGGCAGCTCCAGGGTCTGCTCGGGCACGGATGCGCCGTCCGCGGACGCCGCTCGGGCCTGCTCCCGCGTGGGAGCCGCATGCTGCCATCCCACCGTGTACTCCGCGCCGAGAGACGTGCTCGAGCTCGACACGACCGTGCGGTTCGCCACGAGCATCGACCACGACTCGTCCACGCCCTCGAGCTCCGTCGCGGCGTAGGGGACGGGCAGGTACTCGCCCCTCAGCTGCGTGATCTCGACGAGGGCCGAGCTCTCGACGCTCGGCGCGGTGCCCTCCTCGACGCCGGGGAGCGCGCCGACCGCGGACAGCCGGCCCGTGTCGGGCTCCCAGACATCGCCGTCGAAAGACGACAGGGTCGCGACGCGCAGATAGGGCGCGGAGCCGGCGTCGGTCGTGATCCTCAGCACCTCGGTCTCGGCGGGCTGGCGCAGGCTGGCTCCGAGATCGAGGTCGGCGTCGATGGTCGTGGTAGGACCGAAGCCCGAGCCCGGGCGGGCGACGGGCTCGGGCAGGAGGGGCGGGACGACCAGGGCCGCGACCACCGTGACGGCGCCGACGATCGCCGCGACGGCGGAGACGGATGCCGTGTGCCGGGCGTCGCGTCGCGGTCCCCGTGCGCGCGCATCCGCGTGGAGAAGGAGCAGGATCGACACCGCGGACGGCACGAAGAACACCGCGTCGACCCGTTGCGGGACGACGAGCGACGGGACGAGCGAGACGGCGATGAGGCCGACCGACGCGAGCAGCGGGAGACGAGCGGTCAGGATGACGTGCGCCATCGCGATCGCGAAGACGCCGAAGGCCGCCGCCAGCACCCACGACAGCCCCGCCGAGGGGGCCACGGGCGCCACCCCGTCCATGATCTCCTCGGACGCCCCCGCGAACAGGGCTTCGAGCGCGGGGAACGTGTCCCGGACGGGCAGCACCACGAGCCGCGGCACGGTGGGCGGCAGCAGCAGCGCGACGCACAGGGCCCATGCGGCGATCTCCGCGGCGACCGCCCATCCCGGTCGCGCGGAGCGCCGCACGAGGGAGCCCGCGGCGAGGACGACCGCGACGACGAGGAGAGCCGACGGCAGCCAGGCGGGCACGATGACGCGCGCGAGGGGCAGGGCGGAGGCGATGACCGCGACGCCGGTCCACAGCGCGAGGAGCGGGTCGCCCCGGCGCGGAGCCCGTGCGGCCCCGCCCGGTCGGGCCCGCGTCGTCCTCGTGCCGTCCGGACGATCAGCCGCGGCCATGGGACGCCCCCGGATCCAGGGAACGGGCCCACGCGGTCGCGGCATCGTCCTCGAGCAGGACCGAGCGCCATCCGGCGCGCGTCGCCGCGTCGAGGGCGTCGCCGTGCGGAGCGGCGGCGAAGAGCAGGGGCAGCGACGCCTGGCGCACGACACGCGCGAGCAGGGGAGCGTCGGCGGCGTCGAGCCGGCCCGTGATCAGCACCAGCGGCCCCGCGGCGACCCCGGCGAGCACCTCCGCCAGCCGCGGCAGGGCATCGGGGGAACGCGTGCCGACGGCGGCGAACGCGCTGAGCAGCTCGTGGCGCTCGTCGGACTGCGCGGCGCCCTGGACGCCGAGGGAGGCGAGGGGAGCGCCTTCGCCGTCGACCACGCTGACGAGGTATCCGTCGCGTGCGAGCCGCCACGCGGCCGACACGCACAGGGTCACCGCGGTCTCGAACGCCTCGTCCGCGCCCGGCGAGGCCGCGTCGGGCGACCAACGGGCGGCGCTGCGGTCGAGCACGACGACGGCCCGGGGCGACGCCTCGTGCTCCTCCTCGCGCACCATGAAGTCGCCCAGCCGTGCCGACGCGCGCCAGTGGATGCGGCGCATCGAGTCCCCGGGCGCGTACGGACGGGGGATGAGGTTGTCGCTCCCCTGCCCGCGGCGCTCTGCGGTCGTCAGCGCGAGGCCGGAGTCGCCCGCGACCCGCGGCAGCGGCGCGAGCGGCGCGAGACGCGGCGTGACGGCGGCGGAGGTGCCGCGGCCGAGCCGTCGCGCCCGCCTGGCGATGCCGAAGGGGTCGTGCTCGACGACCGTGAGCGGGCCGATCTCCCACACGCCGCGTCGTATGCCGGTGACCGTATATGAGAGCTCGAGGGCGTCGTTCGCCCCGATGCCGGGCAGGAGGCGCGCGGAGAACGTCCCCGAGGCCTCGCCCGACAGGCCCGCGGGCAGATCGTCCGACCAGCTCCCTCCGGCCGTCGGGAGCGCCGAGCGTCCCGACACGCGCACGACCACGGCGCTCTCCTCGTCGATCGCGACGGTCTCCGGGCGCACGACGCGCGTGAGCCGCCCCGGGCGGCGGCGCAGGTACACCGACAGCAGGCTGGCGGCGACGAGCGCGATCATGAGCACGCCGAAGGCGAGGGCCTCGCTCGAGCCGACGACGTGCGCAGCGGTCCACAGCCCGGCGCCCAGCACGAGCGCGCCCGTCCCGCGCAGCGTGAGCGGCCAGCGTCGCATGGCGGTCAGGGCGTCGCCGTCAGCGGCACCCGGATGGACCGCACGACGCGCTCGAGGATGCCGGAGGCGGCATCCTCCTCGCCGCGATGCCGGGCGGCCTCCCGCGTGGGGATGACGCGATGCGCGAACACGGGCACGAGCAGCGCGGCGATGTCGTCGGGGATGACGTACTCGCGCCCGTCGAGGGCCGCGCGGACCTTCGCGGCGCGGACGAGCTGGATCGTCGCGCGCGGGCTCGCCCCGAGGCGCAGGTCGGGATGGCGCCTCGTCGCCTGCGCGATCGCGACCGCGTACCGCTCGACGACGGGCGCGACGTGCACGGCTCGCGCCCAGGCGATGAGGGCCGCCACGGTCTCGACGTCCACGACGGGACGTACCGCGTCGAGCGGGTTCGCCCCGTCGCGCTGGCGCAGCATGAGCACCTCGGCGTCGGTGTCCGGATAGCCCATCGAGATCCGCATCATGAAGCGGTCCCGCTGCGCCTCGGGCAGGGCGTAGGTCCCCTCCATCTCGAGCGGGTTCTGCGTCGCGACGACGAGGAACGGCGCCGGGAGCGGATGCGTGCGGCCGTCGGCGGTGACCTGTCCCTCCTCCATCGCCTCGAGGAGCGCCGACTGGGTCTTGGGGGACGAGCGGTTGATCTCGTCGGCGATGACGATGTTGGCGAACACGGCGCCCGGCTTGAACTCGAACTCGCGTGTGACCGGATCGAACACCGACACGCCCGTGACGTCGCTGGGCAGGAGATCGGGCGTGAACTGGATCCGGCGGACGCTCGCGGCGACCGACGCCGCGAGGGACCGCGCCAGCTGCGTCTTGCCGACGCCCGGCACGTCCTCGATCAGCAGATGCCCCTCGGCCAGCAGCGTGATCAGCGCGCTGTCCACCGCCTGCGGCTTCCCGTCGATCACGCCGCCGATGGCGCGCGCGATGCCGTCGGCGGCCTCCCGGAACCGCTCCGCCGTCATCGTCTCTGGCACTGGCCACCTCGCATTCCGGGTTAGACTGGATGCAGCTCTCCGCGTGGCGGCATCCAGGCCAACTCCCCCAGGACGGAAACGTAGCAAGGGTAACCGGGCTCTGCCGGGTACGCGGAGAGTCTTTCTCTTTTCACGGGGACGCCCAGGGCACGTGCCCCGTCCGGCGGTGGCGATCGTCGAAGACATGGCCCATGCGCTTGCCGTAGTGCAGCAGGATGCTCCGCTCGGTCACGCGCACGTCGAGCCCGCGGACGATGCGCGCCTCCACGTCCGGCGCCTCCGCGAGGGAGCGCAGCCAGACCACGGTGTAGAGGTTCGCGCCGCCGCCGGCGAGCGAGGCGCACGCCCTGGCGAGCGGCAGCTGGCTGATGCGATCCGCCGTCTCGTGCAGGCGCGCGGCGGGCACGACCATCCAGAGCACGAGGGAGTGGGGCCAGTGCGGCTGGTCGAGGCGCACGTCGACGCGCTGCACGATGTGCCCCGAACGGATCGCTCGACGGACGAAGCGGCGCGCGTGGGGCTCCGAGACGCCGAGCGTCGCGGCGAGCGCCGAGCTCGGGGCGCGGCCGTCGCGTTCGAGGACGCCGATCGCCGCGCGCAGCGCGGGCGTCGGGAAGCGGAGCGGGCCGTCCGTGCTCGTCGCCGAGCACGTCGTGGAGCCGAGCGATCCCGAGCGCCAGTGCGAGCCGTCGCGGAACATGCGCGTGACGAGCATGGACCGCATCCGCACGACGCCGTCGTGCGACGTGAGGCCCGACTGCATGAGGCGTCGGAGCTCGAGGATGTCGGGCACCATGACGGTGAGGAGCAGGTCGTGGTCGCCCGTCGTGTGCGCGATGGTCATGACGCGCGGATGACCGACGAGCGTGCGGGCGATCGCGTCGGACGTGCCCGGACGGCACTGCACGGCGATGAGCGCCGTCACGACGCCCGACCGCCACCCCGCGTGCGTCGTGATCCAGGCGGAGTCCGACCCGCGCAGGCGCTCCCAGCGCCGCCTCGCGGTCGGAGCGCTGATGCCGAGCTGCGCCCCGAGCCGGGCCCACGGCGCCCGCGGATCGTCCTGCACGGCGTCGACGAGGGCGAGGTCCGAATCGGACAGGGACGACGATGCGGCGCCCGGTGCGAGATCCATATCGGACATTCTGCGGGTCGATCGGGCGAGTTTCGATCCCCGTAACAGAACGATGCGTTCGGATCGCAACACTGTGGCGACCGAACCTTCCGACGAACGGAGCGCCCGTGGCCCGAATCCAGACCTCCGACCTCGCCCTCGCCGACGCCGGCGGCGTCAGCGGAAAGCTCCTCAGGGGGATCGAGCGCGTCGGCAACCGTCTGCCGCACCCGTTCTTCCTGTTCCTCATCCTCGCGGGGGTCGTCGCCGTCGCATCCGCCGTCGCCGCGGCGCTCGGGGCGACGACGCTCGACCCCGCGACGGGAGAGAGGACGCCGATCCGGAGCGTCCTCTCTCCCGAGGGCCTCGTCTACGCCGTGACGAGCGCGATCGACAACTTCGTCTCGTTCCCGCCCTTCGGGCTCATCATCACGGTCATGCTCGGGATCGGCGTGGCCGAGCGCACGGGGCTCCTGGGCGCGTTCATGCGCGCCGCCGTGCTGTCGGCGCCCGGATGGGCCGTGACGTTCGTCGTGGTCTTCGTGAGCCTCATGGGCAATCTCGCGTCCGATTCGGCGATGGTCATCCTGCCGCCGCTCGCGGCCGCCGCCTTCCTCGCGGCGGGCCGCCATCCGCTCGCGGGATTCATCGTCTCCTACGCCGCCGTGGTCGCGGGCTTCAGCGCCAACGTGGTCCCCGCGGGCACGGACGTGCTGATGTCGGGCATCACGACCTCGGCCGCGCAGATCGTGGATCCGGGCGCCGAGGTCTCCGTGGTGGCGAACTACTACTTCTTCGCGACCTCGACGATCATCCTCGCCGTCGTCATCACGTTCGTGTGCCAGCGTTTCCTCGAGCCGAAGCTCGGGCCGTACCGGGGCGAGGCGGTTGACGCCGACGTCGAGCCGGTCGACGCCGCCCAGCGCCGCGGGCTCGTCGTGGCGTCGGTCGCTCTCGTGCTCTCCCTCGCGCTGCTCGCGACCGCCGTGCTCTGGCCGGGGTCGGCGCTGCGGGGCGAGGACGGCGGGATCCTGCAGTCGCCGTTCATGTCGAGCATCCCCGTCCTCATCATGCTGCTCTTCCTCATCGGAGGGGTGGCGTACGGGGTCGCGGCGGGCACGCTGCGCACCTGGGCGCAGGTCCCCGAGATGATGGCGGAGACCGTGAAGGAGCTCGTGCCCTTCATCGTGGTGATCTTCACCGCCGCGCAGGCCATCGCCTGGTTCTCGTGGTCGCAGCTCGGGCTCCTCATCGCCACGAGCGGCGCCGAGGGCCTGGAGGCCGCGGGGCTCGGCGGCATCGGCGGCCTGATGCTCTTCAGCGTCTTCGTCCTCCTCCCCGCACTGCTCCTCGCGAGCGGCTCGGCGCTGTGGACGCTGCTCGCGCCCATCTTCGTGCCGATGTTCATGCTCAACGGCGTCGACCCCGCCTACGTGCAGGCGGCGTTCCGCATCACCGACTCGGCCTCCAACACGCTCGTGCCCATGAACCCCATGCTCCCCGTCATCCTGGGCCTCATGCAGAAGTGGGCGCCGAAGGGCGGGCTCGGCACCCTCTTCAGCCTCGTCATGCCGTTCACGATCGTCATCTGGGCCGTGTGGCTGCTCCAGCTGCTCGTCTGGGGCCTCCTGGGCCTTCCCGTCGGGCCGGGGCACGGGCTCATGATCGCCGGCTGACGCACCGGACCCCCTCGAGATCGACAGTGGAGGAATCACCATGACCGTTCCCACCGACACCATGCCCGAGATCGTCGACGGCCTGCGCGACCGTCTGCCCGACGCGCTGCCCCTGCTCGTCGACGTGGCGGCCGATCTGCACGCGCACCCCGAGATCCGCTTCACGGAGGTGCACGCCGCCGCCCGCCTGACCGCCGAGCTGGAGCGGGCGGGATTCGCCGTGACGCGCGGCTTCGCGGGGCTGGAGACCGCCTTCGTCGCGCGCTGGTCCACCCCCGACGCCCCGCCCGGCACGCCGACGATCGCCGTCTTCTGCGAGTACGACGCGCTCGAGGGAATCGGCCACGCGTGCGGCCACAACGTCATCGCCGCGTGCGGGCTGGGCGCCGGGCTCCTCGTGAAGGAGGTCCTCGAGCGCACCCGGGCGGCTCCGGCGCACCTCGTCGTCATCGGCAGCCCGGGGGAGGAGGGAGCGGCGGGGAAGGTGCCCATGATCGAAGCGGGCGTGCTCGAGGGGATCGACCTCGCGGTCATGGTGCATCCGTCGGCGCACGACTCCGTCGACGGCACGACGCTCTCGCGCGTCGCGCTCGACGTGGAGTTCGGCGGGCGCGCCAGCCACGCCGCCGCGAGCCCCGAGCTCGGGGTCAACGCGCTCGACGCCGCGACGCTGTCGCTCAACGCGATCGGGCTGCTGCGGCAGCAGCTCGCCGACGACGTGCGCGTCCACGCGATCGTCACGGACGGCGGGCAGGCGCCCAACATCATCCCGGAGCACGCGGCCCTGCGCGTCTTCGTCCGCGCGAGCGAGCGCGCGCACCTGCTCGAGGACGTCGTGCCGCGCGTGCGCGCCTGCTTCGAGGGGGCGGCGATCGCGACGGGATGCTCCGTGCTCGTCGAGGAGCGGACCCCGGCGTACGACGCGCTCGTCTCGAACCCCGTGCTCGCGGACGTCGCACGCGCCGCGTACGCCGCGCTCGGACGCGAGGTGGCGCAGGCGCCCATCACCGGGTCCACCGACATGGGGAACGTGAGCCACGTGGTCCCGTCGATCCATCCGATGATCCGGCTCATCCCCGACGGCGTGCCGCACACGCGCGAGTTCGCAGCGGCCGCGGGAGGCCCCGAGGCCGAGCCGGCGATCGCCGACGGCGCGGTGCTGCTCGCGGCGACCGCGCTCGCGGTGTTCCGCGATCCCGGCCTCGCCGTGTCCGCGAGGACCGCGTTCGACGCACGGTGACGGCGACGCGACGGGCGTCCGCCCCGTGCGCCCGTCGCGTCGCCGTCGTCCCCGTCTTCGACATAGGGTAGAAGTCGTGGCGAGAAGCATCTACATCACGTCGGCCGAAGGCCACTCCGGGAAGTCCACGATCGCGCTCGGCGTCCTCGACGCGCTGAGCAGGGCGACGCCCCGGGTGGGGGTGTTCCGACCCATCGCGCGCTCGGCGGACGAGCGGGACTACGTGCTCGAGATGCTCCTCGACCACGACGGCGTCGACCTCGCGTACGAGGAGTGCGTCGCGGTGACCTACGACGACGTCCGCTCCGACCCCGACGCCGCTCTCGCCGCGATCGTCGCGCGCTACAAGGCCGTCGAGGCGAAGTGCGACGCGGTCGTCGTGCTCGGCAGCGACTACACCGACGTCGGCAGTCCCGCCGAGCTGGCCTACAACGCCCGGATCGCCGCGAACCTCGGAACGCCCGTGCTCCTCGTCCTCGGCGGACGCGCCCAGCAGGGGCGGAACGAGCAGCTCGGGACGACGGAGGCGCGCACGCCGGCCGAGGTCGCCCAGATCGCGGCGCTCGCGGCGCCCGAGCTCGCCCGCGAGCGCGCCGAGCTGCTCGCGATCGTCGTGAACCGCGCCGCCGACGACCGTCGCGCCGACGTCATCTCGGCGGTGGCCGCCGTCACCCCCTCGTCGCCCGTCTGGGCGATCCCGGAGGACCGGATGCTCGTGGCCCCGTCGATGGGCGACGTGCTGCACGCGGTGGACGGGCGTCTCGTGAAGGGCGACGAGCAGCTGCTCACGCGCGAGGCCCTCGGCGTCGTGGTCGCGGGCATGTCGATGGAGAACGTGCTGCCGCGACTCGCCGACGGCGCGTGCCTCATCGTCCCCGGCGACCGCAGCGAGGTGCTGCTCGCCGCGCTCCTCGCGAACGCCTCCGGCACCTTCCCGTCCCTCGCGGGGATCATCCTCAACGGGCCCTTCGAGGTCCCGGAGTCCGTGTCCCGGCTGCTCGACGGCCTCGACTCCCACCTCCCGATCATCCGCGCCGACGGCGACACCTACGCCACCGCCGTGCGCGTGATGAACGCGCGCGGCCGCCTCGCCGCCACCTCCCCGCAGCGGTACAACCTCGCCCTCTCGCTGTTCGAGCAGCACGTCGACACCGCGGAGCTCCTGCGCGTGCTGGGCGTCGCGCGGTCCACCGTCGTCACGCCGCTCATGTTCGAGTACACGCTGCTCGAGCGCGCGCGCTCCGACCGCCGCCACATCGTGCTGCCCGAGGGCGACGACGACCGCGTGCTGCGCGCGGCGGGCATCCTGCTGCAGCGCGGCGTGGCCGAGCTGACCATCCTCGGGGAGCCGTTCGACGTGCGGGCGCGGGCCATCGAGCTCGGCGTCGACCTGCGCGACGCGCACGTGCTGAGCCCCTTCGATCCCGCTCACGTCCACCGGTTCGCGACGGAGTACGCGGCGATGCGCGCCCACAAGGGCGTCACGTACGAGCGCGCCGCCGACACCGTGACGGACGTCAGCTACTTCGGCACGATGATGGTGCACCTGGGCCTCGCGGACGGGATGGTCTCCGGCGCCTCCCACACGACCGCTCACACCATCCGCCCCTCGTTCGAGGTCATCAAGACCAAGCCGGGGGTCTCCGTCGTCTCCAGCGTGTTCCTCATGGCGCTCGCCGACCGCGTCCTCGTCTACGGCGACTGCGCCGTGATCCCCGACCCGACGAGCGAGCAGCTCGCCGACATCGCGATCTCCTCGGCGCGGACGGCCCGGCAGTTCGGCGTCGACCCGCGCGTCGCGATGCTGTCGTACTCGACGGGGGAGTCCGGCTCGGGCGCCGACGTCGACAAGGTGCGGGAGGCGACGCGGCTCGCGAAGGAGCGCGCGCCGGAGCTGCCGATCGAGGGCCCGATCCAGTACGACGCCGCCGCGGACGCCGCGGTCGCGAAGGCGAAGCTGCCGGGATCCGAGGTCGCGGGCAGGGCCACCGTGTTCGTCTTCCCCGACCTCAACACCGGCAACAACACCTACAAGGCCGTGCAGCGGTCGGCCGGAGCCGTCGCGATCGGACCCGTGCTGCAGGGTCTCAACAAGCCCATCAACGATCTGTCGCGCGGCGCGCTCGTCGACGACATCGTCAACACCGTGGCGATCACGGCCATCCAGGCACAGGGAGAGTGAGCATGGCCGGTCAGACGGTCCTCGTCGTCAACAGCGGCTCGTCGTCGTTCAAGTACCAGCTCATCGACATGGAGTCGGAGCGGGTCCTCGCGTCGGGCCTCGTCGAGCGGATCGGCGAGGAGGTCGGCGCCGCGACCCACACCGTCCGCTTCACGGCCGCCCCCGGCGAGCCCGCGCCGGCGATCGCCGACGAGAAGCACAGGCTCGAGACGGACATCCCCGACCACACGGCGGGGTTCCGGGTGATGCTCGACGCCTTCGCCGCACACGGGCCCGCGCTCGACGCGGATGCGCTCGCCGCGGTCGGACACCGCGTCGTGCACGGCGGCGCGCGGTTCTTCGAGCCGACCGTCGTGAACGACCTCGTCGAGATCAACATCGACGAGCTGTCGGTGCTCGCGCCCCTCCACAACCCGGGCGCGCTGCAGGGCATCAGGGCGGCGCGGGCGGCGTTCCCCGACGTGCCGCACGTCGCGGTCTTCGACACGGCGTTCCACCAGACGCTGCCGCGAGCCGCCTACACGTACGCGATCGATCGCGAGGTCGCCGAGGCGCACCGCATCCGCCGCTACGGCTTCCACGGGACGAGCCACAAGTACGTCTCCGAGGCGGCCGCCCGCTTCGTCGGCCGCCCGCTCTCCGAGCTGAGGCAGATCGTTTTCCACCTCGGCAACGGCGCCTCCGTCACGGCCATCGACGGCGGCCGCTCGGTCGAGACGTCGATGGGGATGACGCCGCTCGAGGGCCTCGTCATGGGCACGCGCTCGGGCGACGTCGACCCGGCCGTGCTGTTCCATCTCGCACGCCGGGCCGACATGACCACGGGCGAGCTCGACACGCTGCTGAACAAGCGCAGCGGCCTGCTCGGGCTCGCCGGCGTCTCCGACATGCGCGACATCGAGACGCGCGTCGCGGAGGGGGACGAGGACGCCATCCTCGCGCTCGACGTCTACGTCCACCGCCTGCGCGCCTACGCGGGGAGCTACCTCGCCCAGCTCGGTGGCGTGGACGTCATCTCGTTCACGGCCGGCGTGGGCGAGAACACCCCCGCCGCCCGCGCGGGCGCGCTCTCGACGCTCGGCTTCGCCGGGATCGAGCTCGACGCCGAGCGCAACGCGAACGCGCCGCGCGGCGAGCTCTCCGTGATCTCGACGGATGCATCTCCCGTCACGGTGCTCATCGTCCCCACGGACGAGGAGCTGGAGATCGCCCGTCAGTCCCTCGCCGCCGCGCGCGCCTGACCCGCGCCGGCTCGCCATCCGCGGCGGAGCACCACTACGCTGGGGGCATCAGCGGACACCCTGTGTGACGGAGGATCTGTGACGTCCCTGCCCGACACGACCCTTCCCGACCTCACGACGTACGACGCGGTGCTCTTCGACCTCGACGGCGTGCTCACGCCCACCGCCGAGGTGCACATGCACGCCTGGCGCGCGATGTTCGAGCAGCTCTTCGCCCAGTGGGACATCGAGCCGCCGTACACCGACCAGGACTACTTCGACCATCTCGACGGCAAGAGGCGCTACGACGGGGTCGCCGCGCTCCTGCGCAGCCGCGACGTCGAGATCCCGTGGGGCGAGCCCGGCGACGACCCGTCCGCCGACACGGTGTGCGGCATCGGCAACCGCAAGAACGTCGTCTTCTCCCGCGTGCTGGCCGAAGAGGGCATCGCCCCCTATCCCGGATCGATCGCGCTGCTCGACGCGCTCGATCGGGTCGGGACCCCCGTCGCCGTCGTGTCGAGCTCCAAGAACGCGCAGGACGTGCTCGCCGCGGCCGGCATCCTCGACCGCTTCCCCGTGATCGTCGACGGCCTCCTCGCCGAGCGCGACGACCTCCCGTCCAAGCCCGCGCCCGACGTGTTCCTCGCCGGGGCCGCGCAGCTCGGCGTCTCGGCCGGACGCTCGGCGGCCGTCGAGGACGCCGTCAGCGGCGTCGCCTCGGCCGCGGCGGGACGCTTCGGGCTCGTCGTCGGCGTCGACCGCGGCGCCGGCGCCGCCGCCCTCACGGCCGCCGGCGCGCACATCGTCGTCACCGATCTCGCCGAGCTCGTCGCATCCGCGACGCGCTGACGGTCGGCCCCGCCCTCACCCGACACCCGTCCGGCCCCCACATCCTCCGGAGCAACGCATGATCGATCGCGACCGCTTTCCCGTCGACCCCTGGCGTCTCGTCGAGACGCGTCACTCCGAGGAGGACGCCGGCGTCACCGAGACGCTCTTCGCCGTGGGCAACGGCTTCCTCGGCCTGCGCGGCAACTTCCCCGAGGGGAGGAACGCGCACGAGCACGGCACGTTCATCAACGGGTTCCACGAGACGTGGCCCATCCGCCACGCCGAGAGCGCCTACGGCTTCGCCGAGGTCGGGCAGACGATCGTCAACGTGCCGGACCCGAAGGTCCTCCGTGTGTACGTCGACGACGAGCCGCTCTCGCTCGACCTCGCCGACGTGCGCGAGTACGAGCGGTCGCTCGACTTCCGCGACGGCGTGCTGCGACGCCGCGTCCTCTGGGTGACGCCGTCGGGCAAGGAGGTCCTGCTCGAGTCGGACCGCCTCGTGTCGTTCGAGGACCGCCACCTCTCGATCGAGCGGATGTCCGTGACGGTGCTGAACGCCGACGCGCCCGTGGTGGTCAACAGCCAGCTCATCAACCGCCAGGACGGCCAGGACGTCTACGGCGGGCGCCCCCCGGGCGTGCGCACGTCGCCCGGGTTCGACCCGCGCAAGGCGGAGAAGATCGATGCGGAACGCGTCCTGGTGCCCCAGGAGTACTGGCAGGACGGAACGCGCTCGGCGCTGTCGTATCGCACGGCCTCCTCCGGGATGACGCTCGCCGTCGTCGCCGACCACGTCATCGAGACCGGCAACGACTACATGCACCGCGCGCTTATCGAGCCCGACATCGCGAAGAACGTGTTCCGCGTCGACGCGAAGGCGGGGGTGCGCACCACCGTCACGAAGATCGTGAGCTACCACACGTCGCGCAGCGTGCCGGCTCCGGAGCTCGTCGACCGCTGCCGGCGCACGCTCGACCGCGCGCTCGCCGCGGGGGCGCCGTCGTTCTACGAGGCGCAGCGCGCCTGGGTGTCGGACTTCTGGGAGCGCTCGGACGTGCGCATCGCCGGGCACGACGACGTGCAGCAGGCGACGCGCTGGGCCCTGCTCCAGCTCGCGATGGCGGCGGCGCGGGCGGACGGATGGGGCGTGCCGGCGAAGGGCGTCACGGGGTCGGGGTACAGCGGGCACTACTTCTGGGACACCGAGATCTACATCCTCCCGTTCCTCGCGTACACGACGCCGCTGTGGGCGCGCAACGCCATGCGCATGCGCACGAAGATGCTGCCGGCGGCGCGCCGCCGGGCGGCGCAGATGAGCGAGGCGGGGGCGCTCTACCCCTGGCGCACGATCAACGGCGAGGAGGCGTCGGCATACTACGCGGCCGGCACCGCGCAGTACCACATCAACGCGGACATCGCCTTCGCGCTCGTGCGGTACGTACGGGCGACGGGCGACGTCGACTTCATGGCGCGCGAGGGCGTCGACGTGCTCGTCGAGACGGCGCGCATGTGGACGTCGCTCGGGTTCTGGCGGCAGAACGAGGGCGAGGAGAGCTTCCACATCCACGGCGTCACGGGGCCGGACGAGTACACGACGGTCGTGAACGACAACCTCTTCACGAACGTCATGGCACGGTTCAACCTGCGCGCGGCGGCCCACACCGTCCGCGAGATGGCCGAGCGGGCCGGACGCTCCTACCGCGACCTCGTCGACCGTGTGCAGCTCGACCCGGGCGAGCCGGAGGTGTGGGAGCGCGCGGCGGACGCGATGTTCATCCCCTACAACGAGCAGCTCGGCATCAACCCGCAGGACTCGCTGTTCCTCGAGCGCGAGGTGTGGGACCTCGAGCACACCCCCGACGATCAGCGCCCGCTCCTGCTGCACTTCCATCCGCTCGTCATCTACCGCTTCCAGGTGCTCAAGCAGGCGGATGTCGTGCTCGCGCTGTTCCTGCAGGGCAACCAGTTCTCGGAGGAGGAGAAGAGGGCCGACTTCGACTACTACGACCCGCTGACGACGGGCGACTCGACGCTCTCGGCGGTGGTGCAGTCGATCCTCGCGGCGGAGGTCGGCTACCGCGATCTGGCGCGGGAGTACTTCGAGCGCGCGCTGTTCGTCGACATCGCCGACCTGCACCGCAACGCGTCGGACGGCGTGCACGTCGCGTCGGCGGGAGGAGTGTGGACGGCGCTCGTGTTCGGGTTCGGCGGCATGCGCGACCACGACGGCGTGCTGACCTTCGATCCGCGTCTTCCGCAGGACTGGCCGGAGCTGAGCTTCCCGCTCACGTGGCAGGGGACGGAGCTCGACGTCACGATCCGCCGCGACGTGCTCCGCCTGTCGGTGCGCTCGGGGGAGCCGGTGACGTTCGGCGTACGCGGCGAGACCCACGTCGCGAGCCGGGACGCGGAGGCCGTCGTGCCGCTCGACGACCAGGGTCCCGTCCTGCACGGCCGCCCGACGATGCGGAAGTACTCGTCGATGCGCCGCGAGGACGGCACGCCGCTCGAGCCGACGCTGCCGCCCGTGACGACGGCCATCCCGATCGTGCTGGACGATCTCTTCGAGGGGACGAGGGACTGAGGGCGGACGGCACACCCGGCTGGGAGACGCCGGGAACAATGTCGGCGGGGAGCCGTAGGCTGGATCCGTGACCACCGCCTTGTATCGCCGCTACCGGCCGGAGACCTTCGGCGAGATGATCGGCCAGGCGCAGGTCACGGATCCGCTCATGACCGCGCTGCGGGGCGACCGCATCGGCCACGCCTACCTCTTCTCCGGTCCGCGCGGCTGCGGCAAGACGACGTCGGCGCGCATCCTGGCGCGCTGCCTCAACTGCGCCGAGGGCCCGACGGACACGCCGTGCGGCACGTGCGACAGCTGCGTGGAGCTCTCTCGCGCGGGCGGCGGGTCGCTCGACGTCGTCGAGATCGACGCGGCCAGCCACAACGGCGTCGACGACGCGCGCGATCTGCGCGAGCGGGCGATCTTCGCCCCCGCGCGCGACCGGTTCAAGATCTTCATCCTCGACGAGGCCCACATGGTCACGCCGCAGGGGTTCAACGCGCTGCTGAAGCTCGTCGAGGAGCCTCCCGAGCACGTGAAGTTCATCTTCGCGACCACCGAGCCCGACAAGGTGATCGGCACCATCCGCTCGCGCACGCACCACTATCCGTTCCGCCTTGTGCCGCCCGCGGCGATGCTCCAGTACGTCGAGCGGCTGTGCGCGGAGGAGGGCGTGGCGGTCGCCCAGGGCGTGCTGCCGCTCGTCGTCCGCGCCGGCGGCGGATCGCCGCGTGACACGCTGTCGATCCTCGATCAGCTCATCGCCGGCTCCGAGCAGGACAGCGTCTCGTACGCGCGGGCGGTCGCCCTGCTCGGCTACACGCACGGCGAGCTGCTCGACGAGGTCGTCGACGCGTTCGCGGCCGCCGACGCCGCGGCCGCCTTCGGGGCCGTCGACCGCGTCGTGCAGACGGGGCAGGACCCGCGCCGCTTCGTCGACGACCTGCTCGAGCGCCTGCGCGACCTCATCGTCATCGCCGCGACCGGCGCCGGGGCCTCGGCGGTGCTGCGCGGCGTCCCCGCCGACGAGCTGGAGCGGATGGGCCAGCAGGCCCAGCGTCTCGGCGCCGACCGTCTCTCGCGCACCGCCGACATCGTCAGCGCCGCCCTGGACGGGATGACGGGTGCGACATCGCCGCGCCTGCAGCTCGAGCTCATGATCGCGCGCGTGCTCACCCACGGCGCCGCCCCTGCGGGGCAGGCCGTGCCGTCCGGAGGAGCGTCCGCGACCGGCGCGCCCGCATCGCCGTCCGGGGGGAGCCCGTCCGAACGCCCCGCGCCTGCGACGGCATCGCCCGCCTCCCCGGCCGCGGCGCCCGGTGCCGCTCCTGCTGCCCCTCCGACCGCCGCTCCTGCGGCGCCTCCAGCCGCTGAGCCCGCGGCAGCGGCGCCTCCGACGGCGGCGCCCGCGGTTTCGCCGCCGTCCGGCCCCGAGGGCGACACCGTGCCCGCTGCCGGCTGGGCGGCCATCCCTCCGGGGACGGACACCCGGACGCCGTCCGAGCCGCCGCGAACCGGCACCGGCGACGACCGCTCACCGAGCTCCCGTCCGGCGGAACCCCAGGCCCCGTCGCCCGTCGACGACGTGCCGCCGCCCGACCTCGACGACGAGCCGCCGTACGAGCCCGCCGACGAGACCCCGCCGGCACGACGGGCCTCCGAGTCGGCTCCCGAGACGCCGCCTGCCTCCGAGAGCGCCGGGCTGACCCTGCCCGCCGTCCGGTCCGCGTGGAACGGCATCCTGTCCCGCGTCGAGTCGACGAGCCGGTCGTCGTGGCTGGTGCTGCAGAGCGCGCGTCCGGTCGAGGCCGCGGAAGACATCCTCACCCTCGTCTTCACCAACCAGGGCGATCTGGCGACGTTCAAGCAGCGCACCCCGCAGGGCGGCGGCGTCAGCGAGGATCTCCGGACGGCCATCCTCGACGTTCTCGGCATCCGCGTGAAGTACCTCGCACGCTACGACGGCGGTCAGAGCGGGCCGGACGGCGGGCACGGGCGCTCGGACGGCCCGACGGACGGTCCGGCCGCCGCACCGTCGGCGCCCCAGCCACAGTCCCCGCCGGAGTCCCCCCGCGGCGATGCCCCTCCCGTCTCCCCGGGGCGTGCGTCCTCGCCGTCTCCCGCGCCGCGCGCCGCCGCGTCGTACGCCGCCGCACCCGTCACGGAGTGGGCCGTCGCCACCATCCCGGGCAGCGCGCTCGCGGTCGACGACGACCCCGAGGAGGCGGTGGTGCCTCCCGCCGCACGCGTGGCGGCTCCCGTGCGCGACGGAGAGGTCGTCGTCCCGGCCGCCGTGCCGGAGGACGACGACGTCGACCCCGGCGACATCCCGCCGGAGCCCGCCGACGTCATCGCCCCGGCTCCGCCTCCCGCGCCTCCCGCTCCCGTCGTGCAGGCGCGCAGCGTCGGCCCGGAGGGCATCCAGCGATACGGCGAGGCGGTCGTGCGGCAGGTGCTCGGCGCGAGGTTCCTCCACGAGGAGCCGTACGAGCCCCCCACGCGCTTCCCGTGACGTAAGGACACCCCACCCCATGTACGACGGCATCGTCCAGGAGCTGATCGACGAGCTCGGCCGCCTTCCCGGCATCGGCCCGAAGTCGGCTCAGCGCATCGCCTTCCACATCCTGCAGACGCCCACGTTCGACGTGTCGCGCCTGTCGGAGCTGCTGCGCGAGGTGCGCGAGCGCGTGAGCTTCTGCGAGATCTGCGGCAACGTCTCCGAGAGCGAGATCTGCTCGATCTGCCGCGACCCGCGCCGCAACGCGGAGCTCATCTGCGTCGTCGAGGACGCCAAGGACGTCGCGGCGATCGAGCGTACGCGGGAGTTCCGGGGCCGCTACCACGTGCTGGGCGGCGCGATCAGCCCCATCGCGGGCATCGGCCCCGACGACCTGCGCATCCAGCAGCTCATGACGCGTCTCGCCGACGGCACGGTGCAGGAGGTCATCCTCGCCACGAACCCGAACCTCGAGGGCGAGGCCACGGCCGCCTACCTCAGCCGCCTGCTCACGACGCTCGACATCGCCGTCTCGCGCCTCGCGTCCGGCCTCCCGGTCGGCGGCGACCTCGAGTACGCCGACGAGGTGACGCTGGGGCGGGCGTTCGAGGGCCGGCGAAGGCTGTAGCCCGGCCGTCGTCGGCACTCCCGAGGCTTGCCTAAGATTGACCGGTGGGCGCGTTCTGCGTCCCGCCATCCCGCGTACGCATCGAGGAGCCCCACCTTGGCGTTGATCGTCCAGAAGTTCGGCGGATCGTCCGTCGCCGACGCCGAGAGCATCAAACGCGTCGCCAAGCGCATCGTCGACACCCGCCGCGCCGGCAACGACGTCGTCGTCGCCGTGAGCGCCATGGGCGACACCACCGACGAGCTGCTCGACCTCGCCTCGCAGGTCGCGCCGGTCCCCGCTCCGCGCGAGCTCGACATGCTGCTCTCGAGCGGCGAGCGCATCTCCATGGCGCTGCTGGCGATGGCCATCTCGTCGATGGGCTACGAGGCGCGCTCGTTCACGGGCAGCCAGGCCGGCATGATCACGACGGCCGATCACGGCTCGGCGCGCATCGTCGACGTCACGCCGGTGCGGCTGCGCGCAGCCCTGGACGACGGCGCGATCGTCATCGTGGCGGGCTTCCAGGGCTTCAACCGCGACACCAAGGACATCACGACGCTCGGACGCGGCGGCTCCGACACCACGGCGGTGGCCCTCGCCGCGGCCCTCGACGCCGACGTGTGCGAGATCTACAGCGACGTGGACGGCATCTTCACCGCAGACCCGCGCGTCGTGCCGCTCGCGCGCAAGCTCGACCGCATCACCGCGGAGGAGATGCTGGAGCTCGCGGCCAACGGCGCCAAGGTGCTCTACATCCGCGCCGTCGAGTACGCACGCCGTCACGGCGTGCTCATCCACGCCCGCTCGACCTTCACGTCGAACGAGGGCACGTATGTTCTGGGCGAGGGGATGAAGACCCCCCGCGATGCCAAGGGAGAGACCATGTCGGACGACGCCATCGGAATGGAAGAGCCGGTCGTGGCCGGCGTCGCGATCGACCGCAGCCAGGCGAAGATCACGGTGCTCGGCGTGCCGGACGTGCCGGGCTCGGCCGCGGCCATCTTCACGCTCGTGGCGAAGACGGGCGCGAACATCGACATGATCGTGCAGAACGTGCAGTCCGCGAAGGCGGGCCGCACCGACATCTCGTTCACCCTGCCGAAGCAGTCGGCCGCCGAGGTCGCGAAGGCCCTCACGGGCGCGCAGGACGAGATGGGGTTCGAGAACCTCGTCTACGACGACCAGGTCGGCAAGCTCTCGGTCGTGGGCGCCGGCATGCGCACGCACTCGGGGGTCTCTCTCACGCTCTTCCAGGCGTTGAGCGCCTCGGCCATCAACATCGAGATGATCTCGACGAGCGAGATCCGCATCTCGGTCATCCTGCGCGACACGGAGCTCGACGAGGCCGCCCGCGTCGTGCACACCGCCTACGGACTGGACGGCGAGATCGAGGCCACCGTCTACGCCGGCACGGGGCGCTGAGCCCAGCCGGCCGGTAAGATCGAGCCACCCTTCACGCTTCTCAGAGGAACCGCCATGACCCGCATCGCCGAATCAGGACTCTCCGTCGCCGTCGTCGGCGCCACCGGCCAGGTCGGCACGGTGATGCGCGAGATCCTCGCGGAGCGCGCGTTCCCGATCCGCGAGCTGCGCCTGTTCGCCTCGTCGCGTTCGGCGGGCAAGGCGATCGCGTTCGGCGGCGAGACCGTCGTCGTCGAGGACATCGCGACCGACGACCTGTCGGGCATCGACATCGCGCTCTTCTCCGCGGGAGGGGCGGCCTCGAAGGAGCACGCGCCCCGCTTCGCGGCGGCCGGCGCCGTCGTGATCGACAACTCCAGCGCCTGGCGCATGGACCCCGACGTCCCGCTCGTCGTGAGCGAGGTCAATCCGCACGCCATCGACGAGGCCGTGAAGGGCATCGTCGCGAACCCCAACTGCACGACGATGGCCGCGATGCCCGTCCTCAAGGCGCTCGACGCCGAGGCCGGTCTCGAGCGCCTCATCGTCTCGACCTACCAGGCCGTCTCGGGATCCGGCCTCGCCGGAGCGCAGGAGCTGCTCGGCCAGGTCGAGGGCGTCCTCGCGCAGGGCGACACGCTGCGCCTGGTCCACGACGGCTCGGCGATCGACTTCCCCGAGCCCGACAAGTACGTCGCCCCCATCGCCTTCGACGTGCTGCCGTTCGCGGGAAACCTCGTCGACGACGGGCAGAACGAGACCGACGAGGAGAAGAAGCTCCGCAACGAGAGCCGCAAGATCCTCGAGCTGCCCGACCTGCGCGTCGCGGGGACATGCGTGCGCGTGCCCGTCTTCACGGGGCACTCGCTGAGCGTCAACGTCGAGTTCGCCCGCGAGATCACGCCGGAGCGTGCGCGCGAGGTGCTCGCCGAGGCTCCCGGCGTCGTCCTCGACGAGATCCCCACCCCGCTGCAGGCCGCGGGCAAGGACCCGAGCTTCGTCGGACGCATCCGCGCCGATCAGTCGGCGCCCGAGGGCCGGGGCCTCGTGCTCTTCATCTCGAACGACAACCTCCGCAAGGGTGCGGCGCTCAACGCCGTGCAGATCGCGGAGATCGTCGCCGCACGGCACGCGGCCGTCGTTGCCTGAGCGCAAGTTCCGCCGTTCTTTCGGGCCGGACGGTCGGGGTCGTGGAGTCACGCGGAATATGATGGATCATCGTGAGTGAAACCGTCGATGTCGTGCTGATCGGCGGCGGGATCATGTCCGCCACGCTCGGCACCCTCCTGAAGGAACTGCAGCCCGACTGGAAGATCGTCGCGCTCGAACGCGACGGCGAGGTCGCCCAGGAGAGCTCGAACGCCTGGAACAACGCCGGGACCGGGCACTCCGCCCTCTGCGAGCTGAACTACATGCCCGACGCCGCCGATCCGTCGAAGGCCGTCGGCATCAACGAGCAGTTCCAGCAGAGCCGTCAGCTGTGGACGTCCCTCGTCGCCAAGGGCGTCCTCGACGAGCCGTCGACGTTCATCAACTCCGCCCCCCACATGACGTTCGTCACGGGCGAGAAGGACGTGGCGTACCTCAAGGCGCGCTACGAGACGCTCAAGGAGCAGCCGCTCTTCGAGGGCATCGAGTACTCGGAGGACTCTCGCGTCATCCACCAGTGGGCGCCGCTGCTCATGGAGAAGCGCCGCAAGACGGACGAGCCGTTCGCCGCGACGCGCGTGCCCGCCGGGACGGACGTCGACTTCGGCTCGCTCACGCGCCGGCTCTTCGACCATCTCAAGGACGGCGGCGTGGACGTCCTCCTCAACCACGAGGTGAAGAAGCTCTCGAGGCAGAAGGACGGCACGTGGCTCGTCCGCTCCCGCAACAAGGTCGGGAGGACGCCCGGATACCTGAACGCGCGGTTCGTCTTCGTCGGCGCGGGCGGATGGGCCATCAAGCTGCTGCAGGGATCGGGCATCCCCGAGATCAAGGGCTACGGCGTCTTCCCGATCGGCGGCCAGTTCCTCAAGACGAGCGATCCCGCCCTCGTCGCGCGGCACCGCGCAAAGGTCTACTCGCAGGCCGCGGTGGGTGCGCCGCCCATGTCGGTGCCCCACCTCGACGCCCGCGTCGTCGATGGCGAGGGCTCGCTGCTGTTCGGCCCGTTCGCGACGTTCAGCCCGAAGTTCCTCAAGAAGGGCTCGTGGCTCGACATCGTCTCGCAGGTGCGCCCACACAACATCGGCTCGATGCTCAAGGTCGCCGTCACGAACCTCGACCTCGTGAAGTACCTCGTGGGGGAGCTGCTGAAGACCCACGCGAAGAAGATCGAGAGCCTGCGTGCCTTCATGCCGACGGCCGACGGCGCGGACTGGGAGCTCATCCAGGCCGGTCAGCGCGCACAGGTCATGAAGGACGGCAAGCTGCAGTTCGGCACGGAGGTCGTGTCGGCGGCGGACGGCTCCATCGCGGGTCTCCTGGGAGCGTCGCCCGGAGCGTCGACGGCCGCGACGATCATGCTCAATCTGCTGAGCTCCTGCTTCCCCGATCGCATCGCGGGCTGGGAGCCGCAGCTCAGGGAGCTCATCCCGACCTACGGCGAGACGCTCAACGGAGACAGGGCCAAGGCCGAGGCGACGACGAAGCGCACGGCCGAGGCCCTGGGCATCCTGGCGTGACGGCGGGACCGACGATCACGGTCGCCGCGATCGCGTTCCTGCGCCCCGACGGCACCGTGCTGACCGTGCGGAAGCGCGGGACCTCGGCGTTCATGCTGCCCGGCGGCAAGCCCGACGCGGGGGAGTCCGCGGTGGAGACGGCCATCCGCGAGGTGCACGAGGAGCTCGGCGTCGTCGTGGCGGCCGCCGCCCTGCGCCTGCTCGGCTCGTTTGCGACGCGTGCGGCCAACGAGGCGGGCCACGCGCTCCACGCGACCGTCTTCACCACGCGCGCCGACGTCGCCCCGGTCGTGCAGGCCGAGATCGACGAGGCGCGCTGGGTCGTGCCCGCGGCCGCGATCGACGACGGATCCGAGGCGCCCCTCAATCGCGAGCACGTCTTCCCCCTGCTCGCCGGGCTCTGATCGCGCCGACTACACTCGACCGGTGGCCAAACTCTATTTCCGCTACGGCGCGATGAACTCGGGGAAGTCCACCGCGCTGCTGCAGGCCGCCTACAACTACGAGGAGCGCGGGCAGGCCGTCCTCCTCGCCAAGCCCGAGATGGACACGAAGGGCGCCGACCAGATCGCCTCGCGTCTCGGCGTGACGCGCACCGTCGACTTCCTCATCGGCGCGGAGGACGACGCGGGCGAGCTCTTCCGCCGTCACCGCGACCGGGTGCGCGAGAGCGGATCGGATGCGCTCATCCCCGGCGAGAGCGCGCCGGACGTCGCGTGCCTGCTGATCGACGAGGCGCAGTTCCTCACGCCCGCCCAGGTCGATCAGGTGTTCCGCATCGCGGTCGAGGGCGCCGTGCCCGTGATGGCATACGGCATCCGCACCGACTTCCGCACCCTGGCGTTCCCCGGGTCGCGTCGCCTGCTGGAGATCGCGCACTCCCTCGAGGAGCTCAAGACGATCTGCCGGTGCGGACGCAAGGCGCTCTTCAACGGCCGCAAGATCGCGGGGCGCTTCGTCTTCGACGGCGATCAGGTCGCCATCGACGCCGAGGGCGCGTCCGTGCGCGACGAGCACTTCGTCACCTACGAGTCGCTGTGCGGCGTCTGCTACCTCGAGGAGTCGGGCGGAGTGCTCGCGCCGGCGTGACGCGGACGGCGCGCCATCCGCTCCCGTGCTGGGATGTTGACGTCAACACGCCCGGCACGTAGCCTGAGTGCATGCGAGTTCTCCTTGCCGGCGGCGCCGGATACATCGGCGCGCACACCGCGGTCGCCCTGCTCGAAGCGGGCCACGAGGTCATCCTCCTCGACAACCTCGACAACACGAGCGCGGTCGTCGCCGACCGGCTCGAGCAGATCACCGGCACGCCCGTGACGCTCGTCGTCGGCGACGCCACGGACGACGCGGTCGTCGAGCGGACGTTCTCGGCGCACGGTCCGTTCGATGCGATCGTCCACTTCGCGGCGCACAAGGCGGTGGGGGAGTCGACGCAGAAGCCGCTGGACTACTACGCGAACAACCTCGACTCGACGTTCGCCCTGCTGCGCGTCGGGCTCGCCCACGGCATCCGCTCGTTCGTCTTCTCCAGCACCGGCACCGTCTACTCGAACCCGGCCGATCTCCCCTTCACCGAGGCGGGCACACGCGACCTCGTCGAGCTGTCGAACCCGTACTCGAAGTCGAAGCTCATCAACGAGGTCGTCCTCGCCGACGTGCAGCGGGTCACCCCCGACCTCAACGTCACGCTGCTGCGCTACTTCAACCCGGTCGGCGCCCACGAGTCGGGCCTCATCGGAGAGGACCCCCGGGGCATCCCCAACAACCTCATGCCGTTTGTGGCGCGCGTGGCCGTCGGGTCGCTCCCCGAGATCAACGTCTTCGGCGACGACTACGACACCCCGGACGGCACGGGCCTGCGCGACTACATCCACGTCGTCGACCTCGCGGAGGGTCACGTCGCGGCGCTCGAGAAGGCGCAGCCGGGTCTGGTGAGCTACAACCTCGGCACCGGCCGGCCCGTGAGCGTGCGGGAGCTCATCGCCTCGTTCGAGAAGGCCGTCGGCCGCGAACTGCCCAAGGTCGTCGCGCCGCGTCGTGCGGGCGATCTGGCCGCCACGTACTGCGACCCCGCGAAGGCGGACGCCGAGCTCGGATGGAAGGCTCGTCTCGGCATCGACGACATGACGTCGAGTGTCTGGACCTGGCAGCAGCGGAACCCGCGGGGCTACGACAGCTGAGGGCACGACGCCAGACGAGAACGGCCTCCGGTGCGAACCGGAGGCCGTTCCGCGTCGTGGGACGCCGAGCACAACGCAGGAGACCCGAGGCGTCGCCTCGCTGCGAACCGCGGATCCCCGCGCTTGGCGCGGGCGCGACGTCACGAGATTCCTGCGTTGTGCATGCCGGCCGGGTGAAGCCGGTGCCGGCCTTCGCTCAGACCCGGGCAGGAAGCGTCGGGATGAGCTCGTCGAGCGTGTCGGCGGTGTCCTGCCAGCTCGTGACCGAGACGCAGGGGACGCCCAGGGCGAGGACGGGGTAGTCGTTGCCGTCGGCGTCGAGGCGGTCGCCGTAGAAGAGCATGTCGTCGAGGGGGATGCCGGTCTCCTCGGCGAGCTGGCGCATCCCGTACGCCTTGTCGATGCCCTTCCGGGTGATGTCGACCGACGTCGATCCGCCCGAGCGCACCTCGAGGTCGGGGACGCGCGCGGCGACGGCGTCGCGCAGCGCCGACTTCTTCTCGCTCGTCGGGTCCCAGGCCTTCTTCGCGTCGACGGGGGCCTGCTGGCCGAGGGCCGAGAAGGTGATCTGCGAGCCGCGGTCCTCGAGGATGGGGCCCCAGGTCTCGGCCTCCCAGTATCCGAGGCGCCTCGCCTCCTCCTCGACGGCCGTCAGCGCCCGCCGCCTCTCGTCCTCTGTCAGCTCCCGCGCGTACACGGGCGCGAAGTCCTCGCCCGTGTGGCGGAAGTACTGCGTGCCGCACGTCGGCAGCAGGTGGATGTGGGAGAGCGCCGCGGGGGCGTCGGGGAGCCGGTCGACCACCTGCGAGCGGAACTGCTGGATCTGCCCGCCCGAGATGATCGCGACCTCGACGCGCTCGGCGAGCGCGATGAGCAGGTCGCCGATGCGCGGCTCGATGGGCGACTTCGACGGGGCGAGGGTGTCGTCGAGATCGAAGGCGACGAGGCGGGGCGTGGCGGTCATGTCTCTCCGGATGGCGGATGGGCGCGAACCGGACAAGCCTACGCGACCGAGCGGGAGGGCACCGAGCGCAGGCGACCGCTCGAGCCGGTACCCTCGGACGTCTATGGACCCGGCCTTCGCGCGCTCCCCCAACGTGCTCTTCGCGGCGCACGTGCGCGGGGTGCGCCGCATCTCCCCCGGGTTCGTCCGCGTGGGGCTCGAGGGCCCTGACCTCGAGCGCCTCGTCCCGCGCGGGCTCGATCAGCGGATGAAGATCCTCCTTCCTCCCGGCGCGATGCCGGGAGGGCTGGACGAGTCGTTCCTCCCCGAGGCGGAGTGGAGGCGCCGCTGGCGGGCGCTTCCAGCGGAGCGGCGTCCGCTTCTGCGCAGCTACACCGTCGGCGAGGCGAGGCCGGAGGCGGGGGAGCTCGACATCGACTTCTTCGTGCACGCCCGTCCCGGACCCGGCAGCGCCTGGGCCCTGCGAACGCAGCCCGGGGACGTGCTCATGCTCTCGGCCCCCGACCGGCGTCGCGAGCACGGACGGCACGGCGTGCAATGGAACCCCGGGCGGGCTCATCGGGTCCTCCTCGCGGGGGACGAGACCGCCTATCCGGCGGTCAGGGGAATCCTCCGCTCGCTCGGCCGCGAGGTGACCGCGTCGGTCGTCGTCGAGGCGGGCGATCCTGCGGACGCCTCATGGATGGCCGACGAGCTGCCGGACGGACAGGGCGTGGTCTGCGTGCGCGGGGAGCGGGACCGTGGGGGCGCGGCGCTCGTGGAGGGGGTCGCCGGATGGGCGGGACACGAGGGCGAGAGCGCCGCGGCAGAAGGCGGAGGCTTCTACGCATGGTGCGCCACGGAGAGCGCGCACGTGGCGGCGATGCGCGACGTGCTGGTGGCCTCGGGCATCGCGGCGGATCGGATCCACGCACAGGGGTACTGGAACGACCGCGATCGGAGGCCCGCTCGTTAGGATAGGCTCTCCTGTGTCGTCGCGCGCCCTGCGACGCGTCGTCGACCGTGGGAGCCCGATGCCTCGTTCCATCTCCATCCGCATGTCCGTCTCGGCGTCGACGATCGCCGTCGCGCTCGGCCTCGCCGGCTGCGCCTCGCCCGCCGCGGATCCGGCGGAGACGCCCTCCGGCGCTTCGACGCACTCCGTCGTCCACGCGCGCGGCGAGACGGAGGTGCCGGACGACCCGCAGCGCGTCGTCGTCCTCGAGCCCGTGCAGCTCGACACCGCCGTCGCGCTCGACGTGATCCCGGTCGGCGCCGCGGTCCTGAACGAGACTGCGGGCGTCCCCGCCTATCTCGGCGATGCCGCCGCCGACATCGAGACGGTGGGCACGGTGGCCGAGCCGAGCGTGGAGCGCATCGCGGCGCTGCAGCCGGACGTCATCATCGGCACCGAGTCCCGTCACTCCGGTCTCTACGACCAGCTGAGCGACATCGCACCGACCGTCTTCATGGCCACGCAGACAGACCCGTGGCAGGACAACGTCGCGCTCGTCGCGGAGGCGCTCGGCGACCCCGACGGCGCGACCGAGCTGCTCGACGCCTATCGGGAGCGGTGCGACGAGATCGCCGCCGAGTACGCCACCGCGGGGAGCACGGCCCAGCTCATCCGCCCCCGAGACGGCGTGCTCACCCTCTACGGGCCTGCGTCGTTCGCCGGAAGCACTCTGGAGTGCGCGGGCTTCTCGACGCCGGAGCACGACTGGGAGGACATCTCGCTCGACGTCTCGCCCGAGAACGTGCTCGACGCGCAGGCCGACCTCGTGCTCGTGACGACGACCGACGTGGACGACGAGACGACGATGCCCGCGGCGATCGTCGACAACGCGGCCTCGTTCCCCGACGTGCACCTCGTCGACCAGTCGTTCTGGATCACCGGCGTCGGTCCGCTCGGAGGCATGACGGTGCTCGACGACCTCGAGCGCATCCTCTCCGAACGCTGAGGTGATCCCGGCGGACGCGGCGGTGCGACACGCGCCTCATCGCGCCCTCCTGTGGGCCTCGGCGATCGCGGCCGTGGCACTCGCTCTCATGCTGTCGGTGCTCATCGGCTCGAATCCGGTCCCGCCTGGGCAGCTCTGGCAGGCGATCGCGGGCGGCGGCTCGGACGAGGCGCGGTACATCGTGTGGTCGCAACGGCTTCCGCGCACCTTCGCGGCCGTCGTCGTCGGGATCGCCCTCGCGGTCTCCGGCGCCCTCGTGCAGGCGTACACGCGGAATCCGCTCGCCGACCCCGGCATCCTCGGAGTGAACGCGGGGGCGGCGCTCTTCGTCGCCATCGGCGTCGCCTTCCTCGGCATCACCACCTCGACCGGCTACGTCTGGCTGGCGTGCGCCGGAGCGCTCGTCGTCACCGTCGTGGTCTACGCCCTGGCCGCTCCCGCGCGCGGCGCGGCCGACCCGCTGCGGCTCACGCTCTCGGGCGTGGCGATCGGCGCGGTGCTGTCGGGGCTGACGACGGGCATCTCCCTCACGAATCCCGACGCGTTCGACAGGATGCGCGGCTGGAACGCGGGGAGCCTGCTCGAACGCGGATTCGACGTGAGCCTGCCGGTCCTGCCGATCATCGGAATCGGCCTCGTGCTCGCGGCGGCGGTGGCTCCCTCGCTCAACTCGGTGGCGCTCGGCGCGGACGTCGCGCGGTCGCAGGGCGTGAACGTCGCCCGGACGAATGCGCTCGTCGTGCTGTCCATGACGCTTCTCGCCGGCGGCGCCACAGCGATCGCGGGGCCGATCGGCTTCGTCGGCCTCATGATCCCGCACATCGCGCGCTGGCTCCTCGGGGTCGATCAGCGGCGCATCCTCGCGGGCAGTCTCGTGCTCGGGCCTGTGCTGGTGCTCCTCGCGGACGTCGTGGGCCGCGTGGCGATCGTACCGAGCGAGATGCCGGCCGGCATCGTGACGGCGTTCGTCGGAGCGCCCGTTCTCATTGCGCTCGTGCGCAGGCGGAAAGCGACCGCGCTGTGAGCAGGAGCGCCGTGAACGAGAGCCCGGTCCTCGTCCCGGGCGCGCGCAGGCGCGCCTTCGACGTCCGGAGCGCGGCCGTGACGGCCGTCCTTCCCGTCGTCATCGCCGCACTGCTCGTCGTCGCGCTCGCTGTGGGCGAGTATCCCCTCACCGTCCTCGACGTTCTCGGCGCCCTCATGGGCACGACGGACGGGCTCGCCCCCACGGTCGTCCTGGACTGGCGGCTTCCCCGTGCGGCGGCGGCCGTGGCGTTCGGTGCCGCGCTCGGCGTCGCGGGGGCGATCTTCCAGACGGTCGCGCGCAATCCGCTCGCGAGCCCGGACGTCATCGGCCTCGCGCACGGATCCTTCACGGGGATGATCGTGGCGTTGCTGTTCCTCGGCGGCTCCTGGCCGCTGCTCATCGGCGGGTCGCTTCTCGGCGGCGTCGTGACCGCGCTCGCCGTCGCCGTGCTCACCGCGCGCGACGGGTTCCAGAGCTTCCGGTTCATCGTCATCGGGATCGGCGTGTCGGCGATGCTCGCGGCGGTGAACTCCTGGCTCCTCCTGCGTGCCGAGCTTGAGACGGCGCTCTTCGCCGCCGCCTGGGGCGCGGGCAGCCTCAACACCGTCAGCGCCGACACGGCGTGGCCGGCCATCGTGTGCATCGCCGTGCTCCTGCTCGCCGTTCCCGTCGTCTCCCGGTCGATGCGACAGCTGGAGCTCGGGGACGACGTCGCACGGTCGACGGGAGTGTCGGTGGGGCGCGTCAGGATCGTTCTCATCGGGATCGCCGTCGCCCTCGTGAGCGTCGTGACGGCGATCGCGGGACCGGTCGCCTTCATCGCGCTCTCGGCTCCGCAGATCGCGCGTCGCCTCGTCGGCTCGGCGGGGATCCCTCTCGTCGCGTCGGCGCTGACGGGAGGGATGCTCCTCCTCGGTGCCGACATCGTCGCGCAGCATGTCATCCCTCTCACGGTGCCCGTGGGCGTCGTGACCGTCGTCGTGGGCGGCGGATACCTCGTGTGGCTGCTGGCGCGAGAGATGCGTCGGGCGTCCTGACGGGAAAGTCCCCCGACTCGCGTAATGACTCGCCGCGATCCGCGTCTCATCGAGGGGGACTGTGCAGCCGGGGGGAGAAGAGAGGATTCCGCATGAGCGTCGACGACATGGTGCACGTGGCATCGGTGATCGCGATCCTCGCGTCCATCGCCGGCGGGGTTCTCGTCGTCATCAGCGCCCTCGTCGCGGGGTGGCGTCGTCGGAAGACCGTGGAGATCCGTTCCGCCGACAGGATGCCGCCACGCCGGCACGAGTGAGCGGCGCCTCGTCCTCGCCGCGTATCCCGGAGTCCATCCACTCGCATGCAGTGATAAGCTCACTTTTTGTGAGTGAGACAGTGCGGACGCGGCCTTCGGCGCTCAGCGCCTGTCCGTCGTTCGTCGCCGCGATGGACATCGTCGGGCGCCGCTGGAACGGGTTGATCGTCCAGGCCCTCGCCGAGGGGTGCACGTCGTTCTCGGAGATCGCGCGATACGCGGAGCGCCTGAGCGACGCGGTGCTCGCGCGGCGTCTCCGGGAGCTGGAGGACGACGGGCTCGTCGAGAGGACGATCGTCGACGCCCGGCCGCCTGCCGTGCGGTACACGCTGACCGGCGCCGGCGCCGCTCTGGCGCCCATCCTCGACAGCCTCACGGAGTGGGGCGAGCGCTTCACCCCACCCGAAGACGACCCGCAGGACGTGCGGGCGCACGGCGGAACGGAGCAGGAAGCATGATCGAGATCGGGGCCCTCACCTTCGGAGAGATCACGACGGATCCCGTGACGGGGGAGACGCCGACGGCCCTCCAGCGCGTGCGCGACACGATCGAGCAGGCGCGCGTCGCAGACCAGGCCGGTCTCGACGTGTTCGGCATCGGCGAGCACCATCGCGGCGACTTCATCGCGAGCGCACCCGCCGTCCTGCTGGCCGGCGCGGCCACGGCGACCGAGCGCATCCGCCTCGCCAGCACGGTGACGGTGCTCTCGAGCGACGACCCGGTGCGCGTCTACGAACAGTACGCGACGCTCGATCTGCTCTCCGAGGGCCGGGCGGAGATCATGGCGGGCCGCGGCTCCTACACCGAGTCGTTCCCCCTCTTCGGCTACTCGCTCGCGGACTACGACGACCTGTTCGCGGAGAAGCTCGACCTGCTGCTGAGGATCCGCGACGAGAACCCCGTGAGCTGGAGCGGGCGCACCCGGGCGCCCCTCGACCACGCCGACGTCGCTCCGCGGGCGCTGCAGTCGCCGCTTCCCGTGTGGCAGGCGGTCGGCGGGACACCGGCGTCCGCCGTCCGCGCGGGTCGCGCGGGGCTGCCGATGATGGTCGCGTTCCTCGTGGGGCCCATCCCGGCACACCGGCAGGCCGTGCAGTACTACCGGGCGGCCGCAGCCCAGGCGGGTGTCCCGGAGGAGCGGCAGCGCGTCGGGGCGAGCGTGCACGGGTACGTCGGGAAGACGAGCCAGTCCGCGCGCGACACGATGTTCCCGGCCTTCTCGCGCGGCATGCGCGAGAACAACCACCAGCGCGGCGTCGGCTTCGACATCCCCCGCCGGGGCTTCGACGCGCAGGCCTCCCCCGGGGGCATGCCCGTGGTCGGGAGCCCGCAGGAGGTCGTCGACAAGATCCTCACGTACCGGCAGGTCTACGGGATCGACAGGATCATGCTGCAGATGGGCTTCGGCGGGGTGTCGCAGCGCGATCACCTGGAGGCCATCGAGCTTCTGGGCACGGAGGTCGCGCCCGTTCTCCGGCGCGAGCTCGGAGCGGCGGCCGGGCGGGAGGACGCCGCGTGAGCGCGGGGGAGGGGCTCCGGGTCGTCGTCGTCAACGGCAGCCCGAGCGAGTCGTCGAAGACGGCGGCGCTCGCTCGGCTCGCGGTCGACGAGGTCTCGAGCAGGTACGCGTCGGAGGCGACCTGGGTCGACGTGTATCGGTGCGGCCCGGGTCTGACGTCGGCGATCACGCGGGAGGACGTGGACGAGGCGACCGAGCGCGCCCTGCGCGGCGTCGAGCAGGCGGATCTGCTGATCGTCGCGGTGCCCGTCTTCCGCGGCGCCTACCCCGGCATGTTCAAGCACTTCATGGATCTCGTCGACCAGTACGCGCTCGTCCGCAAGCCCGTCGTTCTGCTCGCCACGGGCGGCAGCGACCGTCATGCCCTCGTGATCGACCACGTGCTGCGTCCGCTGTTCGCGTTCTTCCAGGCGTACGTCGCGCCGAGTGCGGTGTACGCCAGCTCGGCGGTGTTCGACGGCTCGCTCATCCTCGACCCGGGCGTCCACACGCGGGTGCAGATTGCGATCGACGACGTGGACGGCCTGCTCGTCGCGCGGGGAGCCCGGGAGCGCGAGGCGGTCTGACGGACGTCGCCCGAAGCGCGCGCCGAGCGTCTGACCAGGGTGTTCTGCCCATGTTCGTGGGGATTCGTCCAGGGGCAGCACGGTGAGTTGTTGATCGCCGTCCATGAATTGGTCTCTCTGTGAATACGATGTGTGCACTCGCCGCCGCGACGTGCGGACGGCGTGCAGATATCGAGACCCAGGGGGCAGAGTGCAGAACAAGAACACGAGATCAGTCCGACGCGTCATCGCGCGAGCCATCCTGTCCGCGGCAGCGGCGAGCGCGTTCGTCCTCGGAGGCGCGGGCGTCGCGAACGCCGCGCCGGCGCCGGACGAGGACATCGAGACCCACCGCATATCGAGCTCGGCCGGGGAGAGCGCGGAGGCGTACTGGACCCCCGAGCGGATGGAGGCCGCCACGCCCGCCGATCGGGAGCTCGCGGACCCCCAGACGTCGTCCTCTCCCGTCGCCGCCGCCGATCCGGTGACGATCGACGGCGTCGCCGCGGCGTCGGGAGTCTCTCCTGAGCTGCTCGTGGAGGCCGCTCCCGTCTCGCACATCGGCAAGGTGTTCTTCACCCTCGCCGGACAGGACTACGTCTGCTCGGGCAACTCCGTCGTCTCGGCGAACGAGAGCACGGTCGCCACGGCGGGCCACTGCCTCAACGAGGGGCCGGGGGCGTACGCGACGAACTTCGTCTTCGCGCCGGCCTACGACGAGGGGGCGACGCCGTACGGCGTGTGGAGCGCCACCGAGCTCGTGGCGCCGACCGCCTGGGTGCAGCAGGGCGACATCAACTACGACACGGGCTTCGCGGTCGTGAGCAGCGGCTCGGGGGCCACCCTGTCTGACACGGTCGGCGCATCCGGCGTCGCGTTCAACCAGCCGCGCGGACTCGAGTACACGGCATACGGGTACCCGGCCGCCTCGCCGTTCGACGGCGAGAGCCTGCACGTGTGCAGCGGCGCCGCGACGAGCGACACCCTCGGCGGAACGGACTCGCAGGGCATCCCGTGCGACATGACCGGCGGGTCGTCGGGCGGCCCCTGGTTCATCGGCGACGGTGCCGGCGGCGTCCAGAACTCGGTGAACAGCTTCGGCTACAACGTGCTGCCCGGCGTCATGTTCGGCCCCTTCTGGGGCTCGGTCGTGCAGAGCGCGTACGACACCGCGGCGAGCTGAGCCCGACGTCGCTGCGGGCTCCCGGATGCTCCGGGAGCCCGCAGCGACGAGTCGGAGGTCCGGGCGATCGGCGTCCGGGGCGTGTCAGGTCCGCCGTCCCGGGACGCCTGCGCTCGTCGCGGCGACGGAGATCGTCGTACGCGGAGCCCTCTCGCCGTCCATATGACGAAATCGACCCACTCTGCTTGCTCGGATGGGTCGATTTCGTCATTCGAACGGGGTGAGTCCCATAGCGTGGTGTCAATTCCTGCGGGGTTCTCGTCGTCGTGGACGATGAAGGGCCACCGTGGGATGACCATTGTTTCCGGCAAGAAGCAAAGCAGAGATCCCACGATGACCCAGAACCAGTCTGCCTTGACGACCCTGATCGGCGAAGTCCTCGCCGATCCCGACCTCGCCGATCCCGACCTCGCCCACTCCGATGTGTTCCGTCGGATGCTGCAGGCCGGCCTGCAAGATCTTGTCGACGCGGAAGCGACGGTGAAGATCGGCGCCGGCCGTTACGAGCGGACCGCGGAGCGGACGACCCGCCGCAACGGCACCCGGCCGAAGACGCTCGCGACCCCGGCCGGGGAAGTAGATCTGCAGATCCCGAAGCTGCGGGAGGGGTCGTTCTTCCCGTCGCTGTTGCACCCGCGCCGCCGGGTCGACAAGGCCCTCCACTCGGTGATCTGCCAGGCCTGGATCGACGGAGTCTCCACTCGCAAGGTCGACCAGCTGGTGCGGGCGCTGGGGAACGACACCGGCATCTCCCGGTCGACGGTGTCGCGGATCTGCTCCGAGATCGACGAGGCGGTGCACGAGTTCCTGCACCGCAGGATCGATCACACCTGGTTCCCGTACCTGTTCCTCGACGCCACCTACCTCGACGTCCGCCACCGCGGCCGGGTCGTCTCCCAAGCCCTCGTCGTCGCCACCGGAGTCTCCGGCGAAGGTCGCCGGGAGATCCTCGGGATGGCGCTGGGCGACGCGGAGACCACCGACTTCTGGACCGAGTTTCTCCGCGGCCTCCGCGACCGCGGACTGAAGGTCGCCACCGACGCCGACCCGCTGGGCGTGACCCTCGTCACCAGCGACGCGCACGCCGGCCTGAAGACCGCGGTCAAGGCGATCCTACCCGGGGCCGGATGGCAAAGATGCCGCGTCCACTTCGCCCGCAACGTCACCCAGAAGCTCGGCTCGGCGCGTTCGAAGCCAGTCAACGCGTTGATCTCGACGATCTTCGCGCAGACCACGACCGAGGCCGTGATCGCGCAATACAAGGCTGTCACCGACAGCCTCCGCGGCTCGTTCCCCGAGATCGCGACGATGCTCGAGGCGGCCGAGGCGGACCTGACCGGGTTCGCGCCGTTGCCCCGTGAGCACTGGCAGAAGGTCTGGTCGAACAATCCCATCGAGCGCCTCAACCGCGAGATCAAGCGCCGCGCCGACGTCGTCCAGATCTTCCCCGACCAGAGCAGCGTCACCCGCCTGATCGGCGCCGTTCTTCAAGAGCAGCACGAGGAATGGGGCTACGGCGAACGCCGCTACTTCTCCGACATCTCGATGCGCAAACTCGTCTACACGCTCCACGAGCACCCCGAGCCCGCACGCCCCGAGCTCTACCTCACCGCCTGACCATCACCCACCATCAGGAAGCAACCGAATGACACCACGCCAAGGGACTTGACCCACCGAGCCGGAGTCCCGGGGAGTGGTGGGCTTTCGGGCCCGCGGCGTCGTGACCGCGACGGGGTGAGCCATCGTGCGATGGTCAGTGAGAACGACCAAGAACTCACACAGAAAGACGACACCGCACGATGGCTCTTGACCAGTCTGCCCTCCTCGAGCTGCTCGGGGAACTGAAGCTCACCGACACGACCGACCGCATCCGAGCTGCGACCGAGCGGCTCTATCAGGAGTTGATCGACGCGGAGACGGCCGCGTTCATCGGCGCCGCCCCCTACGAGCGCACCGCGGAGCGCACGACCACCCGTAACGGGTCCCGACCCCGGACCTTGTCGACCACGGCTGGGGATCTGGAACTGCGGATCCCGAAGCTGCGGGCCGGGTCGTTCTTCCCGTCGCTGTTGGAGCGGCGTCGCCGCGTCGACCAGGCCCTGTTCGCGGTCGTGATGGAGGCCTACCTGCACGGCGTCAGCACCAGGAAGGTCGATGACCTCGTCAAAGCGCTCGGTGCTGACACGGGCATCTCGAAGTCCGAGGTGTCCCGCATCTGCGCTGGCTTGGATGCCGAGGTCGCATCGTTCCGAGACCGCTCGCTGGCAGATATCGCCTACCCCTACGTGTTCCTCGACGCGACCTACTGCAAGGTCCGCATCGACCACCGCGTCGTGTCCCAGGCGATCGTCGTCGCGATCGGCGTCGCCGCGGACGGCCGACGTGTCGTGCTCGGCTTCGATGTCGGCGACAGCGAGACCGAACAGTTCTGGAAGCAGTTCCTGCGCTCGTTGAGGACGCGGGGCCTGGATGGGGTGAAGCTGGTGATCTCCGACGCCCACGCAGGGCTGAAGAAGGCTTCGGCGACGGTGTTGCAGGGCGCAGCCTGACAACGCTGCCGCGTCCACTTCATGCGCAACGTCCTCACCGCCCTGCCGAAGGGTCGGCAGGAGATGGTCGCCAGCGTGATCCGCACGATCTTCGCCCAACCCGACGCCGAGCACATCGATACCCAGTTCGACGAAGTCGTGCGCATGATCGAGCGCGTCCATCCGAAGACCGCCGAACTGCTCGCCGACGCTCGTGAGGACATCCTCGCGTTCAAGGCGTTCCCTGCCCGGCACTGGCGACAGATCTGGTCCACAAACCCGCTGGAACGCCTCAACCGTGAGATCAAACGTCGCACCGATGTCGTCGGCGTGTTCCCGAACAACGCCGCCCTGCTGCGCCTGGCCGGTGCCGTCCTCGTCGAGCAACACGATGAATGGGAAGCCGGCGACCGCCGCTACTTCTCGGAAGCCTCGATGACCGAGCTGACCGCGACTATCGCCACCATCGACGAGGCGGTGATACTGCCCGAGATCACCGCCGCCTAAACTGACAACAGCTGATCATCGCAACAAAGCGAAAGACCACCACTCAAACGGACGCGGCCGTCACCGAGGAAGACCTCTGTCTCACGCCCGAGCGCACCGAGGTCAACGAAACCCTGCATGACTGGCACGCTGACCACAGGCTCGGAACCGCACACACCACGATGAAAACGAAGGGAGCCCCCCGCGTCTCCGCGGAGGGCTCCTCATCGGTACCGAACATGCTCATTCAGTCCAAAGGTTTGAATAAGCCTGTACTGGTCGGGGTGACAGGATTTGAACCTGCGGCCTCGTCGTCCCGAACGACGCGCGCTACCAAGCTGCGCCACACCCCGTGGCAACCCTTCAACTCTACCCGATGCGGGGCGGCGCGACGAATCGGCGTGTCCCGGGCGGGCCCGTCGTCAGATGCTGCGCCGGAGGGCAGCACCCGGCCGTCTGCTGAGCGTCCACACGAGGGCTCCTGCCGCCATCAGGGCGATGAACAGCAGGATGACATGCACGATGAGCGACGCCGTTCCGCGTTCGGGCAGCAGGAAGCCGTACGGCACCCAGCCGTCGGTGACGCCTCGGATCAGCACCACGACGATCCACGTGGCCGGATAGGGGAGGACGAGCCAGAGCTTCCGCCACGCGAGCGGCGGACGGTCGCCCAGCAGTGCCCAGTCGACGAGGGCGAGCACCGGGAACACGACGTGCAGGACGACACTCACCCAGGACGGCGCCGAGCCTGTGCCCGGGACCAGCACGTTGTAGACGACGCCCACGACCAGCAGGCATGCCGTCGCCACCGCGCGGAACAAGACGACGCCGTCCGGGATGCGCTCCTGTCCCAGCGCCAGCGCTCCCGTGACGATGAGGACGACGCAGGCGAGCAGGCAGGTCAGGTTGGTGAAGTATCCGAAGTAGTCGAACGGGTTCGCGTCTCCGACCGCGACGCGGAGCCCGTAGGCGTATCCGACGACGGCGATCACCGTCGCGCCCACAGCGATCCGCAGCGACGCCGCGGACCTCTCGGTCATGATCAGCCGTGCCGCGGCGCGAGCGTCAGGAGCGAGACCTCGGGCGGGCACGCGAAGCGGACGGGGGAGTAGATCGAGTGGCCGAGACCGGCGCTCACGTTGAGCGGCACGGTGCGGCCGTCGTGCGTCCAGGCCGAGAGGCCGCGGGCCTGCTTCGGGGGCAGATCGCAGTTCGACAGCAGCGCGCCGTAGAACGGGACGCGCACCTGGCCGCCGTGCGTGTGGCCGGCGAAGATCGCATCGGCGCCGAGATCGGTGAACGTGTCCAGCACGCGACGATAGGGGGCGTGAGTCACGCCGAGCGTCAGGGCGGGCGTCGGCAGCTCGGAGATCAGCGGCGGCAGGGCGTCGAGCTCGTCCAGCCGGTGATGCGGGTCGTTCACGCCGAAGAGGTTCACCCTCGTGCCGCGGATGTCGAGCGTCGTCGCGGTGTTGTTCAGGCCCGACCATCCGAGCTCGTCGGTGAGATACCCGTCCAGTGCGTCGGTGTCGAGGCGCTCGACTCTCGGAGTGCCATCCGACGGGCCGAGCAGGTAGCGGAGAGGGTTGCGCGGAGCCGGCTCCCACAGGTCGTTCGACCCGTGGACGAAGATGCCCGGCACGCCGCGGAACGGCGCGAACGCCCGGCGGATGCCTTCCAGCCCCTCGCGATGCCCGAGGTTGTCGCCCGTGTTGACGATGAGATCGGGCCGGAGGGAGGCGAGCTTCGCGATCCACTCCTGCTTGCGGTGCTGCCAGGGCGCCATGTGCGCGTCGGAGAGGTGCAGGATGCGGATGGGGAGGGCGTCCGGGTCGAGCACGCGAACCGTGTGGTGGCGCACGGTGAAGAGGTGGCGCTCGATGCCGATCCCCCAGACGGCGGCCGCGGCCCCGGCGCCCGCGAGGGCGCCGAGGGCCGCGAGGCCCGGGCGGGAACCCACTAGTCGTCGTCTCCGCTGTTGCTGCTGCCGCAGCTCCTCGCCTCGTAGTTCACACGGACGACGGTGTCGGCGTCGGCGACGGTGCCCGCCTCGGGATCCGTGCCCGTGGCCTTCCCGCTGCCCGCGTTGGACTTCTGCGAGCAGTCGCCGCGCTCGACGTTCGAGAATCCGGCGCCGGTGATCGCGGAGAAAGCAGCCTGCACCGAGAGCCCTGTCACATCCGGGACCTCCGACCCCTCGCCGTTGCTCGGGTAGATCGTGACGACCGAGCCGCCGGCGGCCTGTCCGGCGCCGGGATCCTGTCGCTGGATGATTCCCTCCGGCTGGTCGCCGACGACGGAGTCTCCGACCGTGACGCTGAAGCCTGCGCTCTGCAGCGTGCTCGTCGCCTCGTCGACCGACATCCCCGTGACATCGGGCAGGTCGACGAGGACCCGGCGGATGAGGTTTCCATCCGGTTCAGGGAACGCCGCACCGGGGTAATGGATGTTCGCGGCCGCCTGGATGTCCCGCGCGATCGGATAGCGCAGCTGGTTGAGCGTCGTGCCGTTGTAGTACGTGCGCTCCAGTGCGACTTCTCTGTCGGAGTTGCCGACCCAGACGGCCGTCGTCGCCGCCGTCGACGACTCGATCATCATCGTCTGCTTGCTCTGGTGGGTACCGGTCTTGCCGATGAGATCCGTGCCGTCGTTCGGGTTCGCGTTGACACCCGTCCCCCCTGACGCCATGACTGTCTTGAGGGCGTATGCAGCCGTTGCGGCGACGTTGGAATCGACGACCGTCTCGCACTGTGGCTCGAAAGTCGTCTCGTTGCCGTTCGCGTCGATGTAGCGGTCGATCGCATGCGGTTCGCAGCGGATGCCGTTGTTCGCGATCGTCGCGTAGGCAGAGGCCATGGAGAGCGGGGCGATGTTCTTGTCGCCGAGGACGTTGTAGAGGAAATTGCTCTCCGTCACCGACCCGCCGCTTCCCAACGTGACGCCGAACCGTTCCGCGACGCGATTGATCTCGCAGACATCGAGTTGGGTCGCCATCGCAAGGTACCCGGAGTTGAGCGAGTCCCGGGTGAAGTTCGCAACCGTCCCTGTATACCCGCCGGCGTTTCCGTAGTTGCCGATCTTCTGTGTGTTCGGGATCGTGACACCGTCACAAGTCCCCTGGAAGACCCGGTTCACCCCATTGACGACCTCGTTCACCGATCGGCCGTTCTCCAGCCAGTCGATGAGCGTGAAGAGCTTGTACGTCGAACCCACTTCGAACCCGTTCGCAGAACCGTGGGCACTGTCAGCCGCGTACACCAGGGAGGTATACCCCGGTTGCGTATCTGTGACGCTCGGGTCCTCGCTGAACTGCGTGTTCTGCGCCAACGCCAGGATGCGGCCGGTGCTGGGTTCGACGGTCACGGCCGCCGCGCCGAAGTCCATCCCGTCGATGTACGACGGAGTGTTCGCCGTCATCGTCGCCTCGGCGGGCATCTGGATGTTGAAGTCCAGCGTCGTGTAGATCTTCAGACCGCCGCGCCGCAACGTGAGTGCGCGATCCTCGGCCGTCTCGCCGAACGCGGGGTCGGTGAGGATCGTCTGCTGCACGTACTTGCAGAAGTAGGCAGAGCCGCCCGCGGCACCGCACCCGGTCTCGCGGGGGTTGATGTTCGGCGCGATCTCCTCGGCCTTCGCCGAATCGTGCTGTTCCTGCGTGATCTTGCCGTCGTCGAGCATCCGGTCGAGAACGTAGTCGCGACGCGTCTTGGTCGCCGAGTACCCATCTGCCTCGCCGTTGACGAGGGCGCCATCCGCGTTGGTATAGGTGCCGTCGGGCAGATCGATGCGGTAGCGGTTCGGGTTCTGTACCATGCCCGCGAGCGTTGCCGCCTGGCTCAGGGTCAGATCAGCGGCGGTCGTGTTGAAGTAGTACTCGGACGCGGCCTCGATGCCGTAGGTCGACCCGCCGAAGTTCGCGATGTTCAGGTAGCCGATGAGGATTTCGTCCTTCGAGTACTCCTGCTCGACCGAGATGGCATAGCGCATCTCCTGCAGCTTGCGCTCGTATCCCTCGACGCCCTCCGCTTCGATGGCGTCGTAGTAGCAGGCCTTCTGCTCGTCGGAGCCGTACTCGGCCTCCTGCTCGCACTTCTGGATGAGGACGTTCTTCACATACTGCTGGCTG
Source organism: Microbacterium sp. AB (assembly GCF_032878875.1). Lineage (NCBI taxonomy): Bacteria > Bacillati > Actinomycetota > Actinomycetes > Micrococcales > Microbacteriaceae > Microbacterium > Microbacterium betulae. The sequence goes on from NZ_CP118157.1 coordinate 1,092,486, forward strand.
ATCGACGATCCGCCCTGCGTGCTGCCACCCTGGAAGTTGTTGAGCAGAGCGCGCGTCGTGCCGATGATGTCGATGCCGCCATGGCTGTAGTACCGCGGGTCCTCACTCGACAGGAGCGCGTCGTACAGCGTCTGCGAGACATCGTCGTAAGACACCGGGATGCGGTTCTGGTCGTAGAACGAGGTCAGCTCGAAGTCGTCGCCGTTCTCGTCGAGCGCGTAGATCGTCGTCGGCTGCATGGGGGTGTCGACCTCGAGGTACGACGGCAGCTCGTCGAACATCTTGATCGCGCTGGACGCGGCCGCTCCTGCGACGGCGACCGTGGGGGTGACGGTGGCGGTGACGAGCACGCCGGCGATGGCGCTCAGGCCAGCAAGGCCGAGGACACCGCCGAGGACACCGCTCGCAGTCCTTTTCGCTCCGGGCATAGGCTTGATGGTAAGGGAGTTCCCTGAACATCCCGCCCTCGACGGCCGAGTCGGACCGCATTCTCAGCGCCGTCCCCCGTACGAACGACAGGAGTTCCATGACCACGTGGGAGTACCTCACCACGCCGCTTCTCATCCACAACACCGCGGCCATCCTCAACAACTGGGGCAAGCAGGGATGGGAGCTCGTGCAGATCGTGCAGGGGCCGGAGGGCGGCCTCGTCGCCTATCTGAAGCGGCCCGTGGCCGATGCCGCCCCGGCGAACGCGGGCCTCGGAGCCGCGGCCCAGGCCGCGAAGCAGTTCGAGGGAGAAGCGCAGTGACCGTCTCCGCACGTCTCGCCGAGCTCGGCATCGAGCTCCCCGCCGTGGCGGCGCCCGTCGCGGCGTACATCCCCGCCAAGGCCCATGGAGACGTCGTGCAGACCTCCGGTCAGCTTCCCTTCGTCGCAGGTGCCCTGCCGCAGACCGGCAAGGTCGGCGACGGGCACGGACTCGTCCCGGCGGAGGACGCGAAGGAGCTCGCCCGCACGAGCGCGCTCAACGCCCTCGCCGCGGCGGCGGACGCCGTCGGCGGCGTCGACCGGATCACGGGCGTCCTGAAGGTGACCGGCTTCGTCGCATCCGCGCCCGGCTTCACCGGCCAGCCCGGCGTCATCAACGGCACGAGCGAGGTGCTCGGCGAGATCTTCGGCGAGGCCGGCCGTCATTCCCGCTCAGCCGTGGGCGTCGCCGAGCTGCCCCTGGATGCACCCGTCGAGGTCGAGGTCGCGTTCCTCTTCGCGTAGCGCGTCGAGCACGCGCGTCGGGCCGAACCCTTCCACGGGTTCGTCCCGACGCGTTTGTGGACGGAAAACGCCGCTTTCCCCTCTCGGTAAACGGCGTTTTCCACCCACAAGCGTGGGCTGATCGTTCCCGTCACCGCACCTGCGCCGAGATGACGCTCATCACCGCCGTGTCGGCGAGAGTCGTCGTGTCGCCGACCTCGCGGCCCTCGGCGACGTCGCGCAGCAGGCGGCGCATGATCTTGCCCGACCGGGTCTTCGGCAGCTCGCCGACGATGTACACGTCGCGCGGGCGGGCGATGGGCCCGATCTGCTCGCTCACCCACGCGCGCAGCTGCTGGGCGAGGCCGTCCGGCCCGTGCAGCTTCAGGTAGCTCTCCTTGAGGATGACGAAGGCGACCACCGCCTGGCCGGTCGTCTCGTCCGACGCCCCGACGACGGCGGCCTCGGCCGTCGCCTCGTGCGCGACGAGCGCCGACTCGATCTCGGCCGTCGACAGCCGGTGGCCCGAGATGTTCATGACGTCGTCGACCCGGCCGAGCAGCCAGATGTCGCCGTCCTCGTCGAGGCGTGCGCCATCCCCCGCGAAGTAGTGGCCCTGATCGGCGAACCTGTCCCAGTACGTCTCCCTGTACCGCTCGGGATCGCCCCAGATGCCGCGCAGCATGCTCGGCCACGGCTCGGTGACGACGAGCAGCCCTCCGTTGCCGTGCCCGACGTGCCGGGCCTTCTCGTCGACGACGTCGAGCGAGATCCCCGGCAGCGCCACCTGCGCCGATCCCGGCTTGGTCTCCGTGACGCCCGGGAGCGCGGAGACCATGATCGCGCCCGTCTCGGTCTGCCACCACGTGTCGACGATCGGGGTGCGGCCGGCGCCGATGATCTCGCGGTACCAGATCCAGGCCTCGGGGTTGATGGGCTCGCCCACCGACCCGAGCACGCGCAGGCTCGACAGATCGCGCCGCTGGGGGATCTGGCGGCCCTGCTTCATGAACCCGCGGATGGCGGTGGGTGCGGTGTAGAAGATCGTCACGCCGTACTTCTCGATGACCTCCCACCAGCGTCCCGGCTGGGGGAACTCGGGCGTTCCCTCGTAGAGCACCTGCGTGGCGCCGTTCGCGAGCGGTGCGTAGGCGACGTAGGTGTGGCCGGTTATCCAGCCGATGTCGGCCGTGCACCAGTACACGTCGCTCTCGGGGTGCAGGTCGAAGACGTTGCGGTGCGTGAACGCGGCCTGCGTGAGATATCCGCCGGAGGTGTGGAGGATGCCCTTCGGCTTTCCCGTCGTCCCCGACGTGTAGAGGATGAACAGCGGGTTCTCGGCGGGGAACGCCTGCGCGGTGTGCTCCGCGGACGCCGCGGGCACGACGTCGTGCCACCACAGGTCGCGGCCCTCCGTCCAGGCGACCTCGTTCTCGCCGCGGCGGACGACGAGCACGTGCTCGACCGTGAGCTGCTCGCCGTCGCCCCGGTCGGCGAGCGCCTGGTCGACGGCCGGCTTGAGCGGCGAGACCTTGCCCTTGCGATAGCCGCCGTCGGCGGTGATGACGAGCTTCGCGCCGGCGTCGTCGATGCGCGAGCGCAGGCTGTCGGCGCTGAACCCGCCGAAGACGACGGAGTGGATGGCGCCGATGCGCGCGACGGCGAGCATCGAGGCGATCGCCTCGGGGATCATCGGCAGGTAGACGGCGACGCGGTCCCCTGCCTCGATGCCGAGGCCCGTGAGCACGTTGGCGAGGCGCTTGACCTCCTCCGTGAGCTCGGCATACGTGACCCGGCGGCTGTCTCCCGGCTCGCCCTCCCACAGGAGCGCGACGCGGTCGCCGTTGCCCGCCTCGACGTGACGGTCGAGGCAGTTGTAGGCGACGTTGAGCTCGCCGTCGGCGAACCACTTCGCGAACGGCGGCGTCGACCAGTCGAGCACCTCGGTGAACGGCTTCTCCCAGTGCAGCAGGGTTCGCGACTGCTCGGCCCAGAAGCCCTCGCGATCGGCTTCGGCCTGCTCGTACAGCTCGGCCGTGGCGACGGCGGAGGCGGCGAACTCCTCCGAGGGGGCGAAACGACGTGTCTCGTTGAGCAGGTGATCGATCTGACTGGACATTCGATCGCTCCTTCGCGTGCGGGTCCTGGCCGCCGCGGCGTTGCGGCGACGTGAGACGACGCTACGCCCGCGCGAGGAGAAGCGGATACCGCCGAAAGTCGGGGGTGTCACGGAGCGTCACGTCGCGTCCCCAGGCGGCGTGTCGGCGTCTTGTTCTCCACGGATGGCCTCCGCGCGCCCCCTGAGGAGCGCGCGCTTCGTAGCGTCGAAGCATGGCTGTCCCCTTCATCGTCCAGCCGCGCGGAAACCCCCGCCGCGCGGGCGAGGGCGATACGCGCGCGGAGCGCGGGGAGGCCATGACGGCGCGGGCGGACCTGGGGCCGCTCGCGCCGTACCTCTCCGACGACGCGGTGACCGACGTGTTCGTGAACGGCACGTCGGGGCTCTTCGTCGACCGCGGCTCCGGACCCGAGCACGATCCGACGTGGCGTGCGTCGGAGCGGGAGGTGCGCGACATCGCCACGGCGCTCATCGCCCGCGGCGGGCGGCACATCGACGACGCGACCCCGTGCGTCGACGTGCGGCTGGCCGGCGGCGTGCGCATCCACGCGGTGCTGCCGCCCGTTGCCACGAGCGGGACGTCTCTCTCCATCCGCGTTCCGCGCCTCGCGCGTGCGAACCTCGACGACCTCTGCCGCGGCGGCGCGTTCGACGAGGGCGTGCGCGCCTGGCTCACGCGCGTCGTGCTGGCACGCGAGAACGTGCTGGTGACCGGCGCCGCGGGCACGGGGAAGACGACTCTGCTCGCCGCGATGCTCGCGCACACGCCGGAGAACGAGCGGATCGTCACGATCGAGGACGTCGCCGAGCTGCGCATCGCCCATCCGCATCACGTGTCGCTCGAGGCGCGTCAGCCGAACCTGGAGGGCGCGGGCGCGATCGGCCTCGCGCGCCTCGTCCGCGAGTCGCTGCGCATGCGACCCGACCGCATCGTGGTGGGGGAGTGCCGGGGCGAGGAGGTGCGCGAGCTGCTCACGGCTCTCAACACGGGCCACGACGGCGGTGCGGGAACCCTGCACGCCTCGGGCCTCGACGACGTGCCCGCCCGTCTCGAGGCGCTCGGCGCGCTCGCGGGGATGGACGATCACGCCGTCGCCCGTCAGGTCACGAGCGCGATCGGCTTCGTGCTGCACCTCGAGCGCGACAGGACGGGGCGCCGCAGGCTGGCGCGCGTGGGGCGCTTCACGGATGCCGGGGGTCGCCTCGGCATCACGGAGGCGACGCCGTGGGAATGAGGTCTTCGGGGCGCCAGGGGCGGGCGGCGGCCGTCGCCGAGACGGTCCTGCGGCTCGCGGTGCTGCTGCAGGCGGGCGCCGCGCCTGCGGCGGCGTGGCGGCATCTGGGCGAGTCGGGCGATGCGGACGCCGCTGCGGTCTTCGCGCGTTCGGCGGAGGGCGCGCCGCTCGTCGAGGCGATCGAGGCCCAGGGCGCGAGCGCCCGGCGCCGGAACGACCCCGAGGCGGCCCGGCTCGCGAGCGCCTGGCGCGACGTCGCCGCGGCCTGGGAGGTGTCGACCGCCGTGGGCGCGCCGCTCGCCGACAGCCTGCGCGGGATGTCGCACGCGCTGCGCGACGCGCACGAGAGCGGAGACGACGTCCGGGTCGCGCTCGCCGAGCCGACGGGGACGGCTCGGCTGATGGGATGGCTTCCCCTGTTCGGGCTCCTCATCGGCGGGGCGCTGGGCTTCGACACGGTCTCGGTCCTCTTCGCCGATCCCTTCGGGCTCGCCTGTCTCGGCGCGGGGGTCGCGCTCCTCGTCACCGCCCGCGTGTGGACGGGACGGCTCGTGCGCGCTGCGCAGCCGCCGCCGAGCACCCCCGGGATGACGGCGGAGCTCATGGCGATCGCGCTCGCGGGCGGCGTCTCGATCGATCGCGCGCTGGGCCTCGTGCACGAGGCGCCCGGCGGACCGCGCGACACCGAGGACGTCGATCAGGTGCTGGCGCTGTCCCGGGCCGCGGGCGTCCCCGCCGTCGAGCTGCTGCGCGCCTCCGCCGCGCACGAGCGTCACGACGCCCGCACGAGCGGGCGCATGCGGGCCGCACGCCTGGGCGCGCGGATCCTGCTGCCGCTCGGCGTCTGCACGCTGCCCGCGTTCCTCTGCCTCGGCGTGGCGCCCATGATGCTCAGCGTCATCACGGCCACGCCGCTGCCGGTCCTCGCCGAGTGAGGCGCCGACCGTCCGACCCCGGGAGAACCGAGAACACCGAGAGAAAGAAGGAGCACATGTCCCCATCCCCACGCCCCTCCGCGCGGCTCGCCGAGCTGCTCGAGGACGACACGGGCGCGTCCACCGCCGAGTATGCGATCGTCACGATGGCAGCGGTCGCGTTCGCCGGGCTGCTGGTCATGATCATGCGTTCGGGTGAGGTGCAGCAGATCCTCACCGATCTCGTGCGCCGCGCGCTGACGGTGCCGTGATGGCCGGGGCGGCGCGACGGCCGGGATCGCCGCGACGGCGTCCTGACGACGTCCGCGACGAACGCGGCTCCGTCGCCGCGGAGCTCGCCGTCGCGCTGCCCGCTGTCGTCCTCGTCGCGGCTCTCGGGATCGCGGGTCTCGGCGCCGCGTCCCGGCAGGTGCAGCTCCAGGACGCCGCGGCCGATGCGGCCCGGCTCGTCGCCCGTGGCGAGGACGAGGGACGCGCGGCCGCCGTGGTGGCGGACGCGGGCGGACGGCTCGCCATCGCGCACCGGGGCGACCTCGTGTGCGCGACGGCGTCGGGCGAGGCCGCGATCGGCTCGATCTCGATGCCGCTGGAGGCCGTGAGCTGCGCGCTCGCGGGAGGGCTCTGATGGCGGGATCGGCGATCGCGGCGGGAGTCGTGGCGGCCGCCGCCGTGCTCGTCGTGGGGCTCGCCGCGGCCGGGGGAGCGGCTGCGGAGAGCCAGCGGGTCGCGAGCGTGGCCGACGCGGCGGCGCTGGCCGCGGCCGATGCCGTGAGCGGTGCGGTCGTCGGCGACCCGTGCGTCCTCGCCGATGAGGTGGCCGCCGCGGGCGGGGTGTCAGTGGAGTCCTGTATCGTCGAGGGACTCATCGCAACCGTCTCGGTGCATTCCGAATACGGCGGTCTCCCGGTGGCGGCCGCTGCCCGAGCGGGCCCGCCCCCGCGCTGAACCCGATGCCCCGTTCCCGGGGACCGGTCGGTGCGCGATGTGTATGGTGTGCTTCGAGGAAAGGACGCCCCTTGGCATCAGGCAAGACGGCATCAGGAAAGACGGCGACGGGGAAGACCCTGGTCATCGTCGAGTCGCCGACGAAGATGCGCTCGATCCAGAACTACCTCGGCGACGGCTACGAGGTGCTCAGCTCGGTCGGACACATCCGCGATCTCGCGGACAAGCGCGACATCCCCGAGAAGGATCGTCCCGCGTACGGCAAGTACTCGATCGACATCGAGCACGACTTCGACCCGTACTACGTCGTGAGCGACCGGAAGACGAAGACCGTCTCCGAGCTCAAGCGCGCCCTGAAGGACGCCGACCAGCTCCTGCTCGCCACGGATGAGGACCGCGAGGGCGAGGCCATCGCGTGGCACCTCCTCGAGACGCTGAAGCCGAAGATCCCCGTCAAGCGCATGGTGTTCCACGAGATCACCGAGGACGCCATCCGCGCGGCCATCGACAAGACCCGCGAGCTCGACATCGCGCTCGTCGACGCGCAGGAGACCCGTCGGATCCTCGACCGCCTCTACGGGTGGGACGTCTCGCCCGTGCTGTGGCGCAAGATCGGCAGCGGCAGCTCGGGCAGCGCGCTGAGCGCGGGCCGTGTGCAGTCCGCGGCGACCCGGATGGTCGTCGACCGCGAGCGCGAGCGGATGGCCTTCGTCTCGGCCTCGTACTGGGGCATCGAGGCGACCGCGGCGCGCGATGCGACGGGCTTCTCCGTGCGCGTGGCGCGCGTCGACGGGGCGCCGCTCGCGGTCGGTCGCGACTTCGACGACAAGGGCGAGCTCAAGCGCGCCGTCGTGGTCCTCGACGAGAAGGCCGCGAACGCGCTCGCGGCCGCGATCGAGGCGGCCGGCACCGGCCGCGTCACCAGGGTCGAGGCGAAGCCGGGGACCCGCCGTCCCTACGCGCCGTTCACGACGTCGACGCTGCAGCAGGAGGCCGGCCGCAAGCTCGGCATGACGGCCAAGATCACGATGTCGGTCGCGCAGAGCCTCTACGAGCGCGGGTACATCACCTATATGCGCACCGACTCCACCAACCTCAGCGCGCAGGCGATCAGCGCCGCGCGCGAGCAGGCCGTCGCGCTCTACGGGAAGGACGCGGTGCCGCTCAAGCCCCGCTCCTACGCGTCCAAGAGCAAGAACGCACAGGAGGCGCACGAGGCCATCCGGCCCTCGGGCGACCGCTTCCGCACGCCCAAGGAGGTCGCCGGCCAGCTGGGCCGCGACGAGCAGCGGATGTACGACCTCATCTGGAAGCGCACGGTCGCGAGCCAGATGTCCGACGCGAAGTTCGAGACGACGACCGTCACGATCGAGACGCAGGCCGACGGCAAGACCGTCGAGTTCACGGCGTCCGGCACCGTCTACACGTTCAAGGGCTTCCTCGAGGCGTATGAGGAGGGCCGCGACGAGAAGCGCCGCGATGCCGACGAGGCGAAGGACCAGTCGCTCCCGCAGGTCGCCGAAGGCGACGAGCTCGTCCTCTCCGACGCGGTCGCGAAGGGGCACGAGACGACCCCGAAGCCGCGCTACACGGAGGCGAGCCTCGTCAAGGCGCTCGAGGAGCGCGGCATCGGCCGCCCCTCGACCTTCGCGGCCATCATCGGCGTCATCCTCGATCGCGGCTACGTCGTCAAACGCGGGCAGGCCCTCGTCCCCACCTGGATCGCCTTCAGCGTCATCCGCCTGCTCGAGGAGCACTTCGCGGAGCTCGTCGACTACGACTTCACCGCCGAGCTGGAGGACGACCTCGACGCCATCGCGCGTGGAGAGCAGCGGCGCGTCGACTGGCTGAAGTCGTTCTACTTCGGCGGCGAGGGGCATCCCGGCCTCCGGAACATCGTCGACAACCTCGGCGAGATCGACGCGCGGGCGATCAACTCCACGCCGATCACCGACACCGCCACGCTGCGCGTCGGCAAGTACGGCCCCTACCTCGAGGTCACCGACCCCGAGAAGCCGGACGAGAAGCCGCGCATCGTCAACGTGCCCGAGGACCTCGCGCCCGACGAGCTCACGAGGGAGCGCGCCCAGGAGCTCATCGACGCTCCCGTCGCGGGCGACCGCGTCCTCGGCGAGAACCCCGAGAACGGCAAGATCGTCGTCGTCAAGGACGGTCGCTTCGGTCCCTACGTGCAGGAGCAGGACGCCCCCGCCGCGGACGACGCCGACGCCGCGACGGGCGAGGTCGTCGAGGCTCCGGCTCCGAAGAAGCGCGGCGCCAAGAAGGAGACGGCGCCCAAGCCGCGCACGGCGTCGCTGTTCAAGAGCATGTCGCCGGAGACCGTCGACATCGACACGGCGCTCAAGCTCCTGTCGCTCCCGCGCGTCGTCGGCGAGGACCCCGAGTCGGGCGAGCAGATCACGGCGCAGAACGGCCGCTTCGGCCCCTACCTCAAGAAGGGAGCCGACTCGCGGTCGCTCGAGAGCGAGAGCCAGATCTTCGACGTGACGCTCGAGCAGGCGCTGGAGCTGTACACGCAGCCGAAGTACGGTGCACGGCGCGCGTCGAGCGCGCTCAAGGAGTTCGACGCGGACCCCGTGAGCGGCAAGCCGATCCGCGTGCGCGACGGCCGGTTCGGCCCGTACGTCACCGACGGCGAGACGAACGCGACCATCCCGCGCGGCGAGACGGTCGAGGAGGTCGACTTCGAGCGCGCCAAGCAGCTGCTCGCCGACAAGCGCGCGAAGGGCCCCGTGAAGAAGCGCACGACGACCCGGAAGACGACGACCGCCCGTAAGCCCGCGGCGAAGAAGAAGTGACGGCGGCCGTGGCGAACGGCATCTGGATCACCTTCGAGGGCGGGGACGGCGTCGGCAAGACGACGCAGGCGCGACTGCTGCAGGAGTGGCTCGAGGCCGAAGGGCGCACGGTCGTGCGCACGCGCGAGCCGGGCGGCAGCGAGGTGGGGCGACTCGTCCGCGACATCGTGCTGCACCACCGCGGCGACATCGTCCCGCGCGCCGAGGCCCTGCTGTACGCCGCCGACCGGGCTCAGCACATCAGCACCGTCGTCCGCCCGGCGCTCGTGCGCGGGGACGTCGTGATCCAGGACCGCTACCTCGACTCGTCGGTCGCCTATCAGGGCGCCGGACGGGTGCTCGACGCGCACGAGGTGCGCGCGCTGTCGCTGTGGGCCGCCGAGGACGCGCTGCCCGACGTCACGGTGCTGCTCGATCTCGACCCGGCCGTCGCACGAGCCCGGCTCGACGCCGACGACAAGCCGTTCGACAGGCTCGAGGCCGAGAGGGAGGACTTCCACCGCCGCGTGAGGGGGGCCTTCCTCGACCTCGCGGACGCGGATCCCGATCGCTTCCTCGTCCTCGACGCGTCGCTCCCTCCCGCCGCGCTCGCCGAGGCCGTCCGCGCTCGCGTCGGCTCGACGCTCTGAGCGCGGCGGCGATGTCGGCGCCTCTGGTTAGGCTGGCGGTATGACTTCGGTGGCCGCTCCCGCGCTGCCGTGGGGCGACGTGTGGGGACAGGACGAGGCCGTCGACACGCTGCGCTCCGCGGCATCCGATCCGGGAGCCCTCGCCCACGCGTGGCTCGTCACGGGCCCCCCCGGCTCCGGCCGCTCGACGCTGGCATACGCGTTCGCGGCCGCGCTCATCTCATCCGGGCCCGACGACGTCCAGGCGATGAGGCAGGTGCTCGCCGGCACCCATCCCGACCTCTCGGCGCTGCGCACCGAGGGCGTCATCATCACGATCGCGCAGGCGCGCTCGCTCGTGGAGCGGTCGTACTTCTCGCCGTCGACGGGCCGGTATCGCGTCATCGTCGTCGAGGACGCCGACCGGATGACCGAGCGCACGTCGAATGTCCTGCTGAAGGCGCTCGAGGAGCCGCCGCCCGAGACGATCTGGGTGCTGTGCGCGCCGAGCGACGCCGATCTGCTCCCGACCATCCGCTCGCGCGTGCGCCTGCTGCGGCTGCGCGAGCCGGAGGTGGCGGATGTCGCGAGCCTCATCCGCGCGCGGACGGGCGTCGACGAGGCGGTCGCCGAGCAGGCCGCGCGTCACGCCCAGCGGCACATCGGGATGGCGCAGCGGCTCGCCACCGACGCGGCGTCGCGCACCCGCCGCGACGAGACCCTGCGCGCGGTGCTGCGTGTGCGCGGCATCGGCGACGTCGTCGAGGTCGCCGGCTCCATCGTGCAGGCCGCGACCGACGATGCCAAGGCGCTGACTGCCGAGCGCGACGAGGCCGAGCGCGCGTCGCTCCTGCGGACGATCGGGTTCGCGGACGGCGCGAGGATCCCGCCCGCCGTGCGCTCGCAGATCTCCGCGCTGGAGGACGAGCAGAAGAAGCGCGCGACCCGGAGCCTGCGCGACGGCATCGACCGGGTGCTCACCGACCTGCAGTCGCTGTACCGCGACGTCGTGCTGCTGCAGCTCGGACGCGAGGACGGGCTCATCAACCTCGAGCTCCTCGACGACCTGCGCTCGCTCGCGTCCGCCTGGAAGCCGCAGCGCACCCTGACCGTGCTCGATCACATCGCCGAGACGCGCGACGCCCTCGAGAAGAACGTGCAGCCCACGCTCGCGCTCGAGAGCCTGCTCGTCACGGTCGTGAGTGGAAGGAAGCCATGACCATCGCATCCTGCACCCTCCGACGCCTCACGGCGGTCGTCGCCGGCGCGGCGGCGGTCTCCGTCGCCCTCTCGGGATGTCTGTACGCGCAGATCCCGGCGGAGGACTCCGGCTCGGAGAGCGCGGCCCCGACGACGGGCGCCGAACCCGCGACCGACGGGGTGCCTGAGGAGCTGCTGCCGTTCTACGACCAGCAGCTCGAATGGGGGTCGTGCGGCGACGGGTTCCAGTGCACCACCGTCACGGCTCCGCTCGACTGGGAGAACCCGGAGGCGGGGGAGATCGACCTCGCCGTCGTGCGCCAGCCGGCGCTGTCGGGCCAGGCTCAGGGATCGCTGCTGACCAACCCCGGCGGCCCCGGCGGCAGCGGCGTGTCGTTCATCCTGGACTCCGTCGACTACGCCGTCGGCCAGGCGCTGCAGGAGTCCTTCGACGTGGTCGGCTGGGACCCCCGGGGAGTGGGCGAGTCCACCGCCGTGCGGTGCTTCGACGCCGCGGAGATGGACGCGTTCCTCTACGACATCCCGGAGGCGGAGCGCGGCACCGAGGAGTGGGAGGCCGAGCTCGAGGCACGGGCCGAGGGCTTCGCCGATGCGTGCGAGGCGAACAGCGACGGCATCCTGGAGTTCATCACCACGGAGCAGTCCTCCCGCGACCTCGACCTGCTGCGCGGCGTGCTCGGCGAGACGGAGCTCGACTACCTGGGCTATTCGTACGGCACGTTCCTCGGCGCGACCTACGCGAAGAACTTCCCCGGCCGCGTGGGGCGTCTCGTGCTCGACGGCGCGATCGATCCGTCCACCTCGGGCGAGGACGTGGGCGTGACGCAGGCCGTCGGCTTCGAAGCCGCCCTGCGCACGTACATGCAGGCCTGCCTCGACGGCGGGACGGGCGAAGGATGCCCGTTCACGGGCACCGTCGACGACGCCATGGGCGATCTCGCGGCGCTGCTCGCGGCGGTCGACGCCAACCCGCTGCGGTCGAGCCAGGACGACCGTCTGCTCGGCGCGGACAGCCTCATGACGGGCGTCATCGCGGCGCTCTACAACGAGGCGAACTGGCCGTATCTCACGGAGGCGCTCGCCGGCGCGCTGGAGGGTGACTCCTCCATCGCGTTCCTCCTGGCCGACTCCTACAACGGACGCGAGGGCGGCGAGTACGTCGACAACTCGACCGAGGCGTTCAACGCGTACAACTGCATGGACTACCCGGCGGAGTCCGAGCAGGCGATCGAGGAGACCGAGCAGCGCATCGCCGAGGAGGCGCCCACGATCGCACCGTACTGGACGGGCGCGTCGGTGTGCGAGTACTGGCCGTACGAGCCCACGGGCGTCCGCGAGGAGATCGCCGCCGAGGGGGCTCCGCCCATCCTCGTCATCGGGACGACGGGAGACCCGGCCACCCCGTACGAGTGGGCCGAAGCGCTCGCGGATCAGCTCGCGTCGGGCGTCCTCCTGACGTACGAGGGCGAGGGGCACACGGCCTACAACGGCGCGAGCACGTGCGTCGACGAGGCCGTGGAGGCGTTCTTCACCGACGAGATCGTGCCCGAGGACGGGCTCGTCTGCTCCTGACGCGAGGCGCCTCGCGAGGAAACGCCCGGATGCCGACGCCGGTTTCGCGGCACCCCGTCCGACCGGGTATGCTTGATTCTCGTGCCGCTCGCGCGGTACGAGATCGCCACCTTAGCTCAGTCGGCAGAGCGATTCACTCGTAATGAATAGGTCGTCGGTTCGATTCCGACAGGTGGCTCCAGAGGGAAGGCGCGCTCCGGCGGGGCGCGCCTTCTGCGATACCTGACGGAGTCCCATGGACATGAGCCGCGTGGTCGGCGCGATCACCGAGATCTTCTCGTGGATCGGGTTCGGCGGGGCGATCGTGTTCGGGCTCGCCGCCGTCGTCGCGCGTCTGGCGGACGGCACGTGGGTCGCCGTGCACGGCTTCCTCCTCGAGGACGCCGACCCTCCGGTCGTGCGCTGGTTCGGCGCCGGTCACGCCGTCGGCGAGGCGCCCCTCACAGCCGAGATCAGGCGGGCCGCCGACGATGCGGACGAGCTCGACCTCTTCACGAGACCCGGGCGGCCCGGCAGCGCGCGCCTGCACGAGCGTTCTCCGCTTCCGCGCCTCCTGGGCTGGAGCGCCGTCGCGTTCGGGTCGCTGGGAGTCGTCTCGACCATCGTGCAGCTCGTGCTGGCAGCCCTGCGCTGACGGCGTCGCGTGAGCTCACGAGGCGGGCGCCGAGAAGCTGTGCGTCACGGGCGCACGGTGCCGAACGGGCCTCCTGCCGTGAGGGAGAAGATGTCCCCCTCCGAGAGGGGATAGGCGCCTCTGACGGCCGGAGCGCTCCCGAGGCTTTCGTGAGCGGGCAGCTCCAGCACGACCGTCGTGCCCCCTCCGGCCGTGCTGTCGATCGAGACGGTTCCCCCGAGGGTCTCCATGAGGCGCCGGACGCTCGCGAGGCCGATGCCGCTCCCGCCGTCCGCCGGGTCGGCGAGTCGTCCGCGTTCCCCCAGGTCGAAGATCGTCGCCAGGTCGTCGGCGTGGATGCCGCGTCCTTCGTCGTTCACCCGCACGGTGATCGTCGACTCCGATCGCGCCAGCTCGACGTGGATGGTCCCGTCGGAGTACTTGGCCGCGTTCTCGATCACGTTCACGAGCGCCCGGCGCATGGCGGCCGAGTCTCCGTGGAACAGCAGGGGTCTCTCGAGCGACAGGCGCAGGCGCGTGTTCAGATCGCCCGGCAGGACCATGGACGCGGCCTCTTCGACCACGGATGCGAGGTCGACCGCGACGGGAGGCCGTTCGGCGGCGTGAGCGACCTGGCGGCTGAGGCCCGCCTTCAGGTCCGCGATCATCGAGACCAGGTGGTCGCTCGCCGTCGACGCGCTCTGCAGCAGATCGTCCTGATCGCCCAGCCTGTCCTCGAGCAGGTCGAGGAAGCCTCGAAGAGCCGTCGCGGGGGAGAGGAGATCATGCACGACCGAACGCAGCCACGCATCCCGCTCGTCGATTGCCGTCTTCATGGCCGTGAGATCGCGCACGATCTTGATGAACCCCGCCGGGCTCCCGTCCTCCTCACGCAGTGCAGTGACGGTGACATGGGCCCAGAAGAGGGTTCCGTCGGAGCGCAGTCTCCATCCGACGTCCTCCGCCCATCCGCGCTGAGCGGCCGACGAGAGGAGTCGGTCCGGGATCCGCCTGGCGATGTCCTCGGGCCGGTAGAACACCGAGAAGTGGCGTCCGAGGATCTCCTCGGCGGTGTAGCCCTTGATGATCTCCGCGCCGCGATTCCAGGAGCGGATGCGTCCCGAGGCGTCGAGCTCGACGATCGCGAACGAGGACACCTGCTCGCTCCACCCGTCGGGCAGCACGTGCGAGCTCGTGTCGTCGGCGATCTTCGCGTCGGTGCCAAGGGTCATCCGGATCCCGTCTCTCGACGCACGGCGCCCTCGGGTCGGACGGCGTGTCGCCTCAATTATGCCGTGCCCGGGCATCACGCGCCGAGGGTTGACGACGAGGCGCCGGAGTGCGTGCGCGCGTCCCCCTCACGCGGAGGGGCAGTGCAGCTCCCCGTCGACGAGGACGTGGTCTGCCTTGTCGGCGCCGCAGCGATGGCACGGCGTGCCCCTGCCCTCTCCGAGCTGAGCAGGTCCTGCGAGCCGGATGAGAGTGGTGTTGAACCACTGGTAGAAGCCACCCGCCTCGCGGATCCGGGCGCGAAGCGATGTCTTCCGCCCGCCTGATGCCGTCATATTCATTAGTGTACTAATGATTCGAGGGCGATACGATCGTCGGGTGACGAACCGCGACGACCTGCTCCGCCTCGACAACCAGCTCTGCTTCGCGATCGTCACCGCTGCCCGCAACGTCGTCTCGATCTACCGTCCGGTGCTGGAGCCGCTCGGTCTCACCCATCCGCAGTACCTCGTCATGCTCGCGCTGTGGGAGGAGTCGCCGCGGGCGCTCGGCGACCTCGCCGCCGCGCTCGCGTGGGAGCCGGCGACGGCGTCGCCGCTCGTGAAGCGGCTGGAGGCACAGGGGCTCGTCCGCCGCGAGCGCCGATCCGACGACGAGAGGCGGCTCGCGATCGACCTGACCGAGGAGGGAGCCGCGCTGCGCGAGCGCGCGCTCGACGTCCCCGAGCAGATCATGGCGCGCGTCGGTCTCGACGCCGATCGGCTCGCGGCCATCCGAGACTCCCTCGCCCCGTTCTCCGGGGCGTTCGGGGGCTGACGTTCCGCGTGACGCGGCGTACGCTCGAAGCATGAGCAGGGCGCTTCTCATCGTCGACGTGCAGAACGACTTCACCGAGGGCGGTGCGCTCGGAGTGGCCGGCGGCCACGCCGTCGCGGCCGGCGTCACCCGGCAC
This sequence comes from Microbacterium sp. AB, assembly GCF_032878875.1. Lineage (NCBI taxonomy): Bacteria > Bacillati > Actinomycetota > Actinomycetes > Micrococcales > Microbacteriaceae > Microbacterium > Microbacterium betulae. The sequence goes on from NZ_CP118157.1 coordinate 1,107,929, forward strand.
CTCGCCGCTCATGCGGGGGAGTACGCGCTCGTCGTGGCGTCGCGCGACTGGCACAACGCGGACGGCGACAACGGCGGGCACTTCGCGGCGGGCGAGCCGGACTTCGTGGACACCTGGCCCGTGCACTGCGTCGCGGAGACCTCCGGCGCCGGATACGATCCCGCGTTCGACACGGCATCCGTCACGCACCACGTGAAGAAGGGACAGGGGAGGCCCGCCTACTCTCTCTTCGAGGGCGTGACGGATGACGGCGGCACCGTCGCCGAGCTGCTCGCGGAGCACGGCATCGATTCGGTCGACGTGGTCGGCATCGCGACCGACCACTGCGTGCGGGCATCCGCTCTCGACGCCGTGGGACACGGCCAGCACGTGCGCATCCTCACGGATCTCGTCGCCGGGGTCGCCGCCGTGCCGTCCGAGGCGGCGCTCGCGGAGCTCGCCCACGCGGGCGCGGAGCTCGCGACGTCGGGCGCCTGAGGGGCCCGACCCGGCGAGGGCCATCCGCTCCGGGAGGCTCGAGCCTCGATCGGCTCGCGCGTCAGGACGCGCGTACCCCCTCCAGCGCGCGCGTCCACGCGATCAGCTGATCGAGGGTCTCGTTCAGCGCACATGGCCGACCGGGGACGGCCGACGTCCTCACGATCGTCGCCGTCCTTCGCGCGTGACACGCAGATTGCCACGTATGACGGCATCGAGGCGCATGTGCGCCGATCCGCTGGCTGACCGGGTCGTCGCCGAAGGCGCTTGCGCTCACCGCGCTCCGAGGCCCAAGGTGAACAGACGGGCGGCGGGCGGGACGGCACGCCGAGCAGCCGCGGGGAGGCGAGTCCCTCGCACCGAGCATCGGAGGAACCTCATGCCGATCAGACCGACCATCGCCGTGACCGGGGCGACCGGAGCGGTAGGAGGGATGGTCGCGCGCGCCATCGCCGAGCACGGCGTGCCGCAGCGCCTCCTGGCCCGCGATCCGGCGAAGGCGCCGAAGCTGCCCGGCAGCGAGGCGAGAGGCTTCGACTACACGGACCCGATCGCGACGATCGAAGCCCTCGAGGGCATCGAGACGGTCTTCATGGTCTCCGGAAACGACCACGAGCGTCTGCCCAAGCACGTCGCCTTCATCGACGCCGCGGCCTCGGCGGGGGTGGGGCACATCGTCTACACCTCGTTCATGTCGGCGGCTCCGGACGCGGTGTTCACCTTCGCTCGCGACCATCACGCGACCGAGGAGCACATCAGGGCATCGGGGCTCTCGTGGACCTTCCTGCGCGACAACTTCTACATCGACATCATGGAGGACTTCGTCGGCGAGGACGGCGTGATCCGGGGGCCGGCCGGCGAGGGAAGGGTGTCGATCGTCGCCCGCGCCGACGTGGCCCGCTCGGCGGCGGGGGTGCTGATCGCGCCGGAGGGGCATCGATCCGTCACCTACGACGTCACCGGCCCCGAGGCGCTCACGATGACGGAGATCGCCTCCGCCATCGGCGAGGCGAGAGGCGCCGACGTGCGCTTCCATGACGAGACGATCGAGGAGGCGTACGCCTCACGCGCGTCCTTCGGCGCTCCCGACCACGTCGTCGCCGGCTGGGTGGGCACCTATCTGGCGATCGCGCGGGGCGACCTCGCCGCCGTCACGGACTCCGTCGAGTGGATCACGGGGACGAAGCCGATGTCCCTTCGAGAGTTCCTCGGATAGCCTCCGCGGACGCTCGCTGTCGGAGCGCCGTTCCGGTCTGCTCGAACCTCGCCCGTCGGGCTCGGCGCCACGCGTGGAGCTTCTCCGGGTTGCGCACCGCCCAGACGTGCGCGACCCTGCCATCGAGGTGGGCGAAGGCGATGACGGCGAGCGTCTGACCGCATCCGCCGGCGACCAGCCCGAGCTCGTTCCGGTGACTGGCCCACCGACCGGGAGCAGGCATGGGCTCGGGCAGCCATTCGCCGACATAGTGCTCACGGCGTGCTCGCGCGGATCGGAGCACATCGAGCCCGATCCGACTCGCCGTCGTGATGAGCCATGCCCGTGGTGCGGAGATCCGGCTGCGTTCGTCTTCGCTCAACCGGTACCAGCGGAGATAGGTCTCCTGCACCACGTCCTCGGCGTCCACCAGGGATCCCAGCAGCCGGTATGAGAGCCCGAGCAGCACACCGCGATCACGCATCGCGCCGCCTGTCGCGGACCGTTCCTCCTGCGTTCGTGCCGTGTCGTCCGCCACCGCTCCTCCTTCCCTCGTCGGAGATCCCGCTGTCCGCCTTCATCGCATCACATGCCCGTCCATGAGACGAGACAGCCGGCGAAAGCGTGAGGCCCGGGAGGAAGACGCGGGGCGACGTGCCGGGGATCCCGCGAAGCCGATCACACTTCGAGGGGCTCTCACGTCTCCCTCTCTGGACGGGCGTCCCGCCTGTCCCGCCGCAGGGCGGATGCCGTCGCCGCGATCCGCCTCGGCTGACATGAAGAGCAGAACCGTCAGAGAAGGAGAGCGGCCATGTCCGATCCCGTCACGTTCATCAACGTCATCGACGTCGACCCGCCGAGGCAGCAGGAGGTGATCGACATCTTGAACGAGGGCACCGAGAGGGTCATCTCCACGCGCCCTGGCTTCATCTCGGTGACGATCCTCGCCAGCGCCGACAAGAGGCGCGTCGTCAACATCGCCCGCTGGGCCAGCGCGGACGATGTCAGAGCGACCCAGGCCGACCCGGTCGCCGCCGAATACGCCACGCGCACCGCCGCGATCGCCTCTCCGGGACCTGGCATCTATGCGATCGTCTCGGAGTTCACGGCATCATGAGGCCGTGACGGAGCCGGCAAGCGGCACCCAGGGGCCACCGGCCCGGCACGTGGGCTCACTCGCGTCGCTGGGCCGGTCGACCGGGCATCCGTCATGAGCCCGCGGTCATCCGTGGACGGGCGGAATAGCGGGACGGGGCGCGAGGTTTCGTCCGGCATGGGCGAAGCGCTGCGTACGGTGACGGTGGTCGTGATCGGCGCGGGGCAGGCGGGACTGTCGGCGGCGTATCATCTGCAGCGCCGCGGCTTCACAGGCGTGCGAGGAGCCGGGACGCCCGCGGGAGTCTCTCCGGCCGCGGATGCGCCGGAGCAGCCGGCGTCGATGCCCGGGACCTTCGTCGTGCTCGACGCGAACTCTGCTCCCGGCGGGGCATGGCAGCACCGATGGAAGACGCTCACGATGGCGACCGTGAACGGCATCTTCGACCTGCCCGGGCAGACGCAGCCGCCGGTCGACCCCGCCGAGGCGAGCCGAACGGCGGTGTCGCGCTCTTTCGCGGGGTACGAGCGCGACTTCGCCCTCCCCGTCCACCGGCCCGTACGCGTGACGGCCGTGCGCCGTGCCGATGCGGACCCGCACGGTCCGCTGCTCGTCGAGAGCGACCGCGGCACCTGGGTCGCACGCCACGTCATCAACGCCACCGGCACCTGGGACAACCCCCTCTCGCCGCACTACCCGGGCCAGGAACTGTTCCGCGGCCGGCAGCTGCATACGCGCGACTACCGCGACGCCGCCGAGTTCGCGGGGCTGCGGGTGGCCATCGTCGGCGGCGGCATCTCCGCGTTGCAACTGCTCGAGGAGATCTCCCGCGACGCCACCACCCTCTGGTACACCCGCCGCGACCCGGTGTTCCTCGAGGACGAGTTCATGCCGGAGACCACCGGCCGCGCCGTCATCGCCAAGGTCACCGCGGACGCGGAGGCTGGGCGTCCCGGACGCAGCGTCGTCTCGTACACGGGGCTCGCCTGGACGTCGTATGCGCTGAAGGCGAAGGCGCGCGGTGTGCTCGCGCACCGCCCGATGTTCACCGCCATCGAGGCCGAAGGGCTCCGCGAGGCCGATGGAAGCTTCACCCCGGTCGACGTGATCCTGTGGGCCACCGGATTCCGGCCGGCGATCGCGCACCTGGAACCGCTTGAGCTGCGCGGCGAGCTCGGCGGCGTCCCCGTCTCGGGCACGCGAGCGGTCAGGGAGCCGCGCCTCCACCTCATCGGCTTCGGCCCCTCCCAGTCGACCATCGGCGCCAACCGCGCCGGCCGTGCCGCCGTCATCGCCATCGCGAGGGAGCTCGACGCACCTTCCGCCTCCGTCTTCGCGACCTCTGCCTCCGTCTTCGCGACCTCTGCCTCCGCCGCCCCCTGAACACGTCGCGGTGCGATCAGCCGCGGGGGAGGATGGCCGCCGTGACGACGACGCTGCCGACCATGGTCGCGGTGACCGTGCGGGCGGCGGCCTCCGCGGCGGCGCCCGCGCCCCATTCGCCCTTCTCGAGCTCTTCGGCGCGAGCGATCACCGTGGCCGGGTCTGTCCGATGAATGGTGTGTGGGGTCCGGCGGTTTTCATGAGTGGGTGGTTTTCTCGAACCGTCCGGCGAAGGTGATCGCGAACGCGTTGAGCGCGGGCTTCCACCTCATCACCCAACGTGCCCTCCCGCCGCCGGTGGGGTCAAGCTGTCCCGCGTCAAGTAGTTGGCAGGGTTTCTTCTCTTTCGAAGTTGGGGATGGTGGGGTCGGCGTGGCCGAGGTGGACCTCGGCTGGCCGGTTCCAGGCGATCGCCTCGTGAGGGCGGATCGTGTTGTACTCGATCCGGTAGTCCTCGGCGCGCTCGACGAGAGTGAGGGCGTCGGGGATCTCGTCGAGGAACAGCCGCTCATACTTCAGCGTCCCGAACCCGCGTTCGCGTGACCCGTTCTGCCCCGGCGACTTCACTCGGGTGCGGACGTGCGTGAGCTCGGGGTGGCGGGTGATGAACAGCTCGAAGTTCAGCGACCGGAACGGGCCGCCGTTGTCCGTCACGATCGTCACCGCGGGTGTCACCTCGCCGGTGTCGGGGTCGACCTCGCAGGCATCGATGAGCGGATGCCCGAACATCGCCTCGTAGTCTTCGAGGGCGAGTTCGACGGCGGCGATCGCGTCGTACTGATTCGCCGTCGGCGACGTGTGAAACCGGTGCTCGTACTTCGAATACCAGTCTCGGCATCCGGCCAGCCGCCAGGTGCCGCCGCTGGTGGTCTCGAACTCGCTGAAGTCCAGCTGCCACACCTGGTTCGGGCCCGTCGGGGTCCTCGCGAACGCGTCCTTGCGCGCCCGGGCGAGGTCGCGGCGCTGCTTCTGGTACTCCGACGGGAGGATCAGCCCGTCGTCGCGGAGGAGCCGCAGCACGGTCGCCTGCGAGACCCGGTGCCCGTCGTGACGGGTCATCGCCCAGATCTTCCGGTGCCCCCACTCCGGCTTCGCCAGCGCATGCTTCGTCACCAGCGGCCGGGCGGCGTCCCGCGCGGGCTGCGGCCACGGGCCCTTCGGCGGGCGGTCCTGCCGCGCTTTGGCCTGCCAGCGCCGCCAGGTCCGCTCGGGCACGCCGAACCTCTCGCACCACCTCGAAGTCGGCATGCCCGCCTCGACGCGGATCACCTCGAGGTCCTCGAAGGGCCCAAGCGGCCCTCGGCGGACTTCTTCCAGACGCGGACTTCGAGATGCGCTTCCCCGAGCGCCTGGGTCAGCTCCGCGACCTCGGCTTCGAGCTGCTGCTCCCGCGTCGACGGACCGGACCTGCCCGCCGCCAGGCCCGTCTTCCCCGCCTCGAGGAAGTCAGACTTCCAGCGGCCGATCGACTGCTCGGACACCTTCTCACGCCTCGCGGCCTCGGCGATCGTGACCTCGCCAGCGAGGACGCTCAGCACGATCCTCGTCTTCTGCTCCACCGGGATCACAGGTGGTCTTCCCATGTCAGAACTGCTCCTTCAGAACTCAACCAACAGTCCTGCCAACAAGTCTGACGCGCGACAAAGCGACCGCGTCACCAAGTACAAGCACTTGATCGCGGCTTGCTCGTTCGGGAAGTGCCCACGCGCGCGAACCGCTCTTCGGTAGCGGGCGTTGATCGACTCGATCGCGTTGGTTGTGCAGATCACCCGCCGGATCTCGACGTCGTACTCGAGGAACGGCACGAACTCCGCCCAGGAGGTGCGCCAGAGCTGCACGATCGCCGGATATTTCTCACCCCACTCGGCCGCGAACTCCTCGAACCTGTCCTTCGCCGCCTGCTCGGACGGGGCCGTATAGACCGGCTTGAGAGACTCTCACGATCGCATCCCGATGCTGCCGACCCGCGTAACGGAACGAGTTGCGGATCAGGTGCACGATGCACTGCTGCACCACCGTCTGCTCCCACGTCGTGTTGATCGCCTCCGGGAGACCCTTGAGCCCGTCGCAGACAGCGATGAACACGTCTTCGACGCCACGGTTCTTCAGCTCGGTGAACACCTGCAGCCAGAACCTCGCTCCTTCCGCACCATCGCCGGACCAGATGCCCAGGATGTCCCGCTCACCGTTCACGGTCACGCCCATGACGACATAGAACGGGGTGTTGCGCACCTGCCCGTCCCGGACCTTCACAACGATCGCGTCGACGAAGATCACCGGATAGAGCGGATCCAACGGACGAGACGACCATTCCGCGAGCTCCCCGGTGACCTTCTCCGTGATCCGGCTGATCGTGTCTTTGGAGACTTTCGCGCCGTAGACCTCGTCGAAGTGCGCGGCGATCTCCCCGGTCGTCAACCCCCGCGCCGTCAGCGACAGCACGATCTGGTCGACCCCGTCCAAGCGCCGTTTCCGCTTCGGCACGATGACGGGCTCGAACGATCCGTCACGGTCCCGAGGAACCTCGATCTTCACCGGCCCGATCTCGGTGAGCACCGTCTTGACCCGGGTCCCGTTGCGGATGTTCTCCGCGATCGGGGTTCCGTCGTGCTCGTGACCGAGGTGCTCGGTCAGTTCCGCTTCCAGCGCGGTCTCGAGCACGTTCTTCGTGAGCTGGCCGAGCAGCCCACCCGGCCCGGTCAGGCTCACGCCCTGCTCCTTCGCCTGCGCGAGCAAGCGTTCTGCGAGTTCCTTCTGATCGATGATCTCCCCGGTCACGGGATCAATCATCTCGTCGTCAACGACGACATCGGTCGTGTCAACCACGGCCATCTCCTTACGGATAAGGCCGGACCCTCACACACCGTTTTTCTGACAGTCCCTGGTGCTCACATGGAGCCGAGGGCGCGGTTGCGGCGGATCATCGGGCACCGCGGTCGTGCCTTCCCGGGAGCGAGTCCGTGCTCCCGGTATGCACGTGCTCGGTCTGGTCTGCGGCGGCGCGCAGTCGGGCGTAGACGCTGCCGGGGCGAGCCAGGAGTTCGGTGTGGGTGCCCTGTTCGAGGATGCGGCCGCGTTGCAGGACCACGATCCGGTTGGCGGTGGCCGCCTGGGCGAACCTGTGGGCGACGATGATCGCCGTGCGTCCCTGCACCGCGGCGGCAACGGCCGCATCCAGGGTGCCGTCGGCGCCGCCGTGGGCGGTGGCCTCGTCCAGCACGACCACGGGCGGATCGGCCAGCAGCACACGGGCGAGGGCGAGCTGCTGGATGCGGGCGTCGTCGAGGTCGTGCTCCAGCACCGTGTCCAGCCCGTCGGGCAGGTCGTGGACCCAGCCGGCCGCGACGGCGTCCAGCGCGCCCCGCAGCGCGGTGTCCGATGCATCCGGGTCGGCCAGGCGGAGGTTGTCGGCCAGGGTGCCGGTGAACAGGTGGGTGTCCTGGGTGACCAGCAGCACCGCGCGTCGCCCGTCGCGGCCGGCCTCGGTCGCCGGCACCCCGCCGATGAGCACCTCGCCTGTCGTGGGCGCGAACACCCCGGCCACGAGCTGGGCGAGGGTGGACTTCCCCGACCCGGAGATGCCGACGAGGACGGTGGTGGTTCCTTCGGGGATGTCGAGGTCGATGTGCGTGAGCGCGTCGGGGGTGTCGGGGGCGTACCGGTAGGACAGAGAGCGGATGCTGACCGAGGCGTCGCCGATCTGGCGGCGCGGGACGAGGGCCGGATGCGCCTGCAGCACTCCCACGAGGCGCCCGAGGCCCGCGGCAGCCCTTTGGAGGTCGTCGATGCTGGACAGCAGCGCGCCGATGGGGCCGAACAGGCGGTGGAAGAACAACGCCGCCGCCGTCACCGCCCCGACCGAGAGCCCGGCGGTGGTGGCCTGCCAGTATCCGACCGCAAGGATCGCGGCGAGCCCCAGGAACTCCGCGGTGTTGAGTCCGGCGTTGAATCGGTTGCGGGCTCGGGTGGCTTCTCGTGCGGTCTCGACCGCGGTCAGGCTCCGCTCGGCGATCTGTTCCAGATGGTGCTGCTGGGCGCGGTGGGCGATGACGGTGTCGGCACCGCGGACGGTCTCGATGATCGCCTGCCCGCGGTCGGACTCCTCACGCCGCAACCGCCGGTACAACAGACGCGAACGGCGCAGGAACCTCACCGTCGAAAACACCTGCACGGGGACCGCGGCCAACGCCGCCAAGGCCAACCAGGGATCGAGCAGAGTCAGCCCGACGAGGGTGAGCACGATCGTGAACCCGGCCTGCACGAACCGCGGCAGCACCTCGGAGACCGCCCCGGTGATCGCCTCGACATCTCCGGTGACACGGGAGACGACATCGGAGCTGCCGGCGTCCTCGACGGCGTCCTGATCGAGCCGCACGGCAGCGGAGAACACCTCCTCGCGCAGCTCCGCGAGCGCACCTTGCAGCGTCGAGACCAGCATTCGGCCGCCGGTGCGCAGCAGCAGCGCTGACACGATCCCGGCAGCGACCACCACACCGGCGTACACGGCGAGGCGGCCCAGGGTGGCGCCATCGATGACCGCATCGACGATCCAACCCAGCGCCGGCGGAATCAGCAGCGCCGCCGCCGACCCCGCCAGCAGCAATGCCGTGGTCGCCCCCAGCGCCCACCGTCGTGCCCGCAGCAGCCCGGCCGCGTGCCGCCAGCTCTGCCGGGCATCGGCCACTGGCAGCCTCCGATCCTCCGGAACACCGGGGCGAGCCTGGTCGGCGGCATCACCGCTTGCTGTCCCAACATCGGTGTTGCTCTTTCCCGTGGGCCTCGTGTCCGTGGTGTCTGTGGCGTTGGTGGCGCTCATCGTGGCGCCTCCGTCACGTACTCGGGTGCGACCTCGCGCGACCCGGTGTCGTGTTGTGGTGCAGTTCTGAGGTCGACGACCTGGTGGCACGCATCCAGCAGCAGCGGGCTGGAGGTGATGACGATGATCGTCCGGCCCAGGCCGCGCAAACCGTGGGCGACGTGCTGCTCGGTGAGCGGGTCCAGCGCGGTGGTCGGCTCGTCCAGCACGATCACCTCGCCCGGGGTGTGCAGAGCCCGTGCGAGCAGCACCCGCTGACGCTGTCCACCCGAGAGCCTGCGCCCGCTCTCACCGATGTGGGCATCCGCCGAGCCGAGGTGCTCGATCACGTCATCCAAGGCCACCGCCCGCACCACGTGTTCATCCCACCGGGTAGCCGCGGCACCCTGTCCGGTGACGTTCTCTCGCAGCGTGCCGGTGAACACCGCCGCATCGTGCGGCGGCGCGGTCACCACGGCCCGGTACTCTTCGGGTCCAGCATCCCGCACGTCGATCCCGTGCACGAACAGCTCCCCGGGGGTGGGCGGTGTTCGCAGGCCGAGGCGGGCGGCCACGGCGCGAGCGGTCGAGGCGTCCTCGACCCGGATACCGATGAGCTGCCCAGGTCTCGCCTCGACCACGCCACCGTCGGTGACCCAGGTCAGCAGGGCCGGGCCGCCGCCGTGCACGGACTGCTCGCCGGCGGGCAGGGCAAACGGGTCGGCGACCAGGGCGTGCAGACGACGGGCCGAAGCGCGCTTGTGCGCCCAGTTCGCCCCGAACGTCCCGATGTGCGCGAGCGAGCCCTGCAAGAACTGCGCCAGCGCCACCACCGTGACCAGCTGCCCCACGGTGATCTCGCCCCGAGTGGCCATCCACGCCGCCACGAACGCCAACGCGCCCAGATACACGACGGAGACGGCACGGCTGACCGTGTCGTAGGTGATGAGCTTCCTCGCCGTGGCCACGGCCCCGCGCAATGACGCAGCCGACGCGATCCGGTACCGGCGCACCACCTCGTCCTCCGCGCCCAGGCCTCGTACGATCCGCAACCCCGCCATCGTGTCCGTCGCCACCTGACTCGCGCCGGCGACCGAGGACTGCTCGATCATCCCCAGCTTCTCCAGCGGCCGCGCCAGCGCCTGCATCCCCCACAGCACCAGGACCGCTCCGACCAGCACCCCGAGACCCAGTGGCACCGAGATCACCACCAGTGCGATGCTCGCCGCCAACAGTGCGGCCATCGTCGCGGCCTGCTCGGAGATGCTCCACGCCACCCCCGCCACACGGAAGGTGTCGCTCGTCGTCACCGACAGCACCTCGCCCACACCCCGGTGGGCGGATCGGCCACGCGGATGCAGCACCCGGCCTGCGGCGAGCTGACGCAGATCATGCTCCCCATGCCCGTACACCCGCACCATCCCGAGCATCGCTCGCTGGTAGCTCACCGACAGCACCACGAACACGGCAGCCAGCACCCCCAACCACACAACCAGAGCCATCGGGTCTCGACGCACCACCGCCTGATCGATCACCACCCCGATCAACACCGGCACCGCCGCCTCACCGGCCTGATGCAGCATCAGGCCCAGGGTGGCCGCCGCCAGCCGCCACCCCCGTCGGGCACGCAGCAGCGCGATGCGCAGCATCGAACCCACGGTCGTATCGACAGGTTCGGCGAAGGAGGAGGTCATGATCCTCAACGCTATGAGACGGAGCACGTTCAGGGTCGCCTACTGCTTTCGCTGATCGGACAAGCCGCACACAGGCGTCAAGGCTAGGCTTAGCCAGGAGACGTGAACGATCCGCCGAGAGGAGGCCTGCGATGACTGAGGCGTCCCGCAGCTCTCTTGACGAGGTGGTCGCCCAGGTCGACAGCTCTGCTCCACCGCTGACCGGCGGTGCTGTGCCCGACGGATACCTCCTGCGCACCCGCTTCCTGCGCTACGAGTACCACGACGAGGAGAATGCCTGCTCACCGCAAGTTCATGCCCACCCTGAGCATGTGGTCTTCTGGCCCGAGCGTGGCTCCGCCACCCTCGAAGTTGACGGCATACGCCGCAGTATCACTCTCGGACACGGCCTCTGGGTACCCGCCGGCATCCCGCACCGCGCCTCACGAGACGACACCACCCTCGCGGCGCTGCACATCACGCCGAACGCTTGGACCGGGAAGACAAGCGCCACTGTAAGAGCGATGACCATGATCCCCGCGCTACGCGAGCTTCTGACTCACATCGCGTACGCCGGAATCACGAAAGAGCAGCGCGTCCGGGCGCAACACGTCTGTCTGGACCTCATCTCCGACGAGCCAGGCCCCATGATCGACCTTCCCATCCCACACGACCCCCGGATCGCCGATATCTGCCGTCGGCTCCTCGCCGACCCGACCGACGACCGATCCATTGACGAGTGGGCACAGCAACACTCCACCAGCAGCCGCACTCTAGCCCGAGCATTCCGCTCCACCACCGGCATGACCTTCAGCCAATGGCGCACCTGCGCCCGCATGGCCCAAGCCATCGAACACCTCGGCGAGGGAATGCCCGTCGGCACGGTCGCCCGCAGGGTCGGCTACTCGACCATCGCCGCCTTCAGCACTGCCTTCCACCGCGTACTCGGCCGCCCTCCCCACGAGTTCCACCCCGTCGATAACTGAGCGAACCCGCTGCGGCCATCTTGTGACGCGACCGGGCCCCTGTCTGTTTGACGAAAACGGTTGGCAGCCTATAGTGCGCAGAGCGCCCTACAGTGGATAGGTGAGCCTTACCTCACCAGGATCCAAGCCTACAGAAAGCCCGCATATGCCCCTCATCCGCCGTCGGCTCCTCGCCGCCGCCGTCCTAGCGCTCGCGCTCGTCACTACCGGTTGCACCGGTGCCAGTAACAACGCCGAGGACAATTCGACTGGTAACTCCGGCAACTCGTCCGATGTATTTCCCGTGACCATTGATCACAAGTTCGGTGAGACGATCATCACCGAGAAGCCCGAAACCATCGTGGCCCTTAGCGCCCTGTCGGCGGACAACCTCATCTCGCTGGGCGTCCTTCCCGATGTGACAATGCCCGACACCTGGGCCGGAGATGAGGACGGATACAACCCCTGGACCCGCGAGGCAATCGAGGAACTGGGTGCCGAGATACCCCCAACATTCCCGTTCAACGCCGCCGAGATCGACTACGAGGAAGTTCTTTCCTATGCGCCAGATCTCATCTTCGCGACAGAGGTGATCTATGACGAGACGGTGTACGAGCGGTTGAGCGAAATCGCACCGACGATCATGGCGCCCGCAGTGGATTCCGGGCGAGACGGATGGCGCGAGCAGATGCTCGACACCGGCGCGGCTGTCGGCGAGCTGGCCGCGGCGGAGGAGATCGTAGCAACCACTGAAGCTGTCGTCGCTGATGTTCGTGACGCGCATCCTGAGCTCGAAGGCCACACATTTGTCATGAGCCGAGGTCTGCTGGACGGCGACACGAGCATGCTCGTCTACACCTCGGCTTCGCGCCTTACCGAATACGCGGCTCAGCTCGGACTGGAGAACGCGTCAATAGCGGATGAGCTTGCGGAGAATGAGAGCGGATACACCGGCGAGGTGAGCCTGGAAGAACTCGACACGGTGGACGCGGATCTGTGGATCGGGTTCATCTATCGGGAGGAGTCGTTGGACCTCACCCTCGACAATGCTCTTCTCGGCGCGTGGGAGCCGTTCGCCACAGGAAACTACTTCGCGATCACCGATCGTCAGTTGACGCAGGCGATGTCCTTCTCCACGCCACTCTCGATCGAATGGGGCGCTTCCCAGCTTGCGGACGCTGTCGCTGAGGTCATTGAGAACGCGGAGGGATGACGATGCCCCTGACGAGTGCGAGACAGGCGTATCCTCATCTTCCCGAGGAGTACGCGCCGCGCATCCATCGCGCTGAGGTGGTGGCGGTGCATCGAATCGGACCCGGCATGATCCGTGTGGTTCTCGGCGGTGCGGACATGGACGACTATCCCACGACCGGGATCGGGGATGAGTTCGTGCGGTTGTTCTTTCCCGAGCACCCTGATTATGAGGCGCCTTCGCCGTTCCTCACTGATCGTGGATGGGACTATCCTCCCGGAGCAGAGCCTTCCCCGGCGCGCATCTATACGATCCGCGGCCACCGACCGGGCGAGGTTGACATCGATTTTGTGGAGCACGAGGGGGGCGTCGCTGCAGCCTGGGCGATGCAAGCTCGACCGGGCCAGCAGGTCGCTCTCAATCCACCGAAAGCGATCTACAACAGGCCTGAACATATGCGCCGGCAACTGCTGATCGCGGACGAGCCCGCACTCCCGGCTGCTCTGCGGATAGCAGAGCTGACAGCGGCGGATGTGGAGACGCATCTGCTGTTGGAGGTGCGCGGCGAGAAGTACCGGTTGTTCGCGGATGCGCCGGATGCTGTGTACACCTGGCTGTGCGGCACAGGTAACGGTCGTGCTCCCAGCGAGCTGGCCAGGATGCTACGACGGCGGGGCGTGGATGAGGAGACCTTCGTGTGGGTTGCCGCCGAGACGAAGGCGACCCGCCACATCCGCACGTATTTGCGTCAGGAGCTTGGGCGTTCCAACGAGTCGTACACGTGGCGCGGGTACTGGACCGACAAGGCGGAGGAATGGCGCGCCCGCTACGACGCGCTCGGCGAAAACGTCCGCGCTCGTATCCAGGCGCTGCACGCGAGCGATCGTAACGGCGATGAGGTCCTTGATGAGGTTCAGAAGCTCTACGAGGCAGCCGGCTTGTGACGACCACGGTGACTCTCGCTGCGGCCGCAGACGAGGCCGAGAAGGAGAGCCGGGGGCTCGCGCGCACGAACGCTGTGCGTCTGTGGACGCTCGCCGTCGCTGTGGTTGTTCTGGTCGCGGTCGCGGCGCTGAGTATCGCGGTAGGGTCTCGCGCGATCGCACCGTCGACGATCTGGGACGCGCTGTTGTCCTATGACGTTGCCAACAGTGAGCACTTGGCGATCCATGAGTTGCGCGTTCCTCGCACGGTTATCGGCCTGATCGTCGCCCCGGCGCTCGGGTTGTGCGGCGCGCTCATCCAGGCCTTCACACGCAACCCGCTGGCCGACCCTGGCATCCTCGGCGTCAATGCCGGAGCGGCCTTTGCCGTCACTTTGGCTGTCGGAGTGCTCGGCGTCACCGCGCCACTGGGTTACGTGTGGTTCGCGCTCCTCGGTGCCGGAGGCGTTACCGTCCTGGTCTACCTCCTCGGGTCCATCGGCGGATCACGCGCGACACCGGCGAAGCTCACCCTCGCCGGTGTCGCGCTCAGCGCCGTCCTCGGCGGCTTGACCAGCGCGATCGTGCTCTCCGACATCGGGACGCTCGACCGGATGCGGTTCTGGGGCGTCGGCTCCATCGGCGGACGCGACCTCAGCGTCGCGCTCATGTTCGCACCGCTCATCGCTCTCGGTGTCCTGATCGCCGTTCTCGTTGCCCGCCCCCTCAACGCCCTGGCCCTCGGCGATGAGCTGGCGACCTCGCTCGGGGTGAGAATCGGTCATATCCGTATCGCGGTGATCGTGGCCGTCACGCTCCTGGCCGGCACCGCGACCGCTCTAGCAGGTCCGATCGGGTTCGTGGGCCTGATGGTGCCCCACGTGGTGCGCTGGTTCGTCGGACCGGATCAGCGGTGGATCATCGCGTTCACCGTCATCGTGGCTCCCATCCTGCTGCTGAGCGCCGACATCGTTGGCCGGATCATCCTGCCCAGCGGGGAGCTTCGTGTCGGACTCGTCACCGCGATCGTCGGGGCGCCGGTGCTGATCCTGCTCGCTCGCCGTAAGTCGGTGAGCGAGCTGTGAGCACCATCCAGCGTTCGTCCCCGGCGGCTATTGATCACGGCTACCTAGCGGTCAGGGCGCGCGCCGGCCGCGTTTCTGACCTTCTCGGCGTTCGAGGCATCATCGTCGGGCTGATTCTGGCGCTCGCGACGCTGGCGCTCGGGATCGTCTCGCTCGGCATGGGCACCTACGAGCTGTCACCGGGTGAAGTGCTCGAAGCACTCATCTACCTCGATGCCGATCCGCGGGCGCGCTTGCTGGTGTTCGAGTGGCGGCTCCCGCGGGTGCTGTTCGCGATCGCCTGCGGCATCGCCCTCGCCCTCTCCGGTGCCATCTTCCAGTCTCTGACCCGCAATCCGTTGGGCTCCCCTGACATCATCGGCTTCTCTGCAGGTTCCTACACAGGTGCGATTGTCGTGATGCTGTGGATCGGTTCCAGCCGCTACCTCGATGTCGCTGCTGGCGCACTCATCGGCGGCGCGGTCACCGCCACCGTGGTGTATCTGCTGGCGATCCGCCGCGGCACGGTGGGAAGCTTCCGGCTGATCATCATGGGCATCGGTGTCGGCGCGCTGCTCAACTCACTCAACTCCGCACTGATGATCTCCACCGACGTGGACTCGGCCCTGCTCGCGGCCGTCTGGGCCGCGGGCTCGCTCAACGGGCTCGGCCACGAGCAGCTTTGGCCGATGGTCACGATGCTTGCCGTGCTGCTCGTACTCGTGACCACCGTTGCGCCGGGCGTGCGTCAGCTCGAACTCGGTGACGACGCCGCCCGCGCACTCGGAGTACGCGCCAACCGAGTGCGAGCAGTCGCGGTCGTTGCTGCTGTGTCACTGACCGCACTGGTGACCGCTGCCGCCGGTCCTATCTCGTTCATCGCCCTCGCGGCCCCGCAGATCGCCCGACGCCTCGTCGGAGGCACTGGACTCGCACTCGTGCCCTCAGCGTTGGTGGGGGCGTTCGTGCTGCTGGCATCAGATGTGATCGCCCAACGGGTCGGATTCCCGGTGGGTGTGCTGACCGTCATCGTCGGTGGTGGCTACCTGTCCTGGCTGCTGGCCGCCGAGTACCGGAGGAGAACATGACCACCACTGCCCCCCGCACGTCCGCTGCTGTCGACGCCCAGGACAGGATCACTCAGAACGCGATCGAGGTCGCGGGTGTGCGTGTCGGCTACGACCGTCGCGTCATCTGCGAGGACGTCAGCCTGACCATCCCTGCTGGTGGTTACACGGCGATCATCGGCCCGAACGCCTGCGGCAAGTCGACCCTGCTGCGCGCGGTCGCTCGCATCCTGCCGCACGCCGTGGGCAGCATCCTGCTCGACGGGCAGGACATCTCCAGCATCCCGACCAAGAAGCTCGCTACCCGCCTTGGCCTTCTGCCGCAGTCGTCGCTGTCGCCCGAGGGTATCCGAGTCGCCGATCTCGTCGCCCGAGGCCGTTACCCCCACCAGGGGATGTTCGATCGCTGGTCGAAGACCGATGAGCAGATCGTGGTGGAAGCGATGGCCGCGACAGGGATCAGTGACTTGTCTGGGCGCCCGGTCGATGAGTTGTCGGGCGGGCAGCGGCAGCGGGTCTGGGTGGCGATGGTCCTGGCCCAGCAGACCCCGACGCTGTTGCTGGATGAACCCACGACGTTCCTCGACATCACCCATCAGTACGGGTTACTGGAGCTGTTCGAGACCCTGCGACGCGAGCTGGAACGCACGATCGTGGTCGTGCTGCACGACCTGAACCAGGCCGCCCGCTACGCCTCCCACCTGATCGTGATGAAAGACGGTGACATCGTCACCGCCGGCCCGCCCTCCGAGATCATCACCGCCGAGCTGATCGACGAGGTCTACGAGCTGCCGTGCCGCATCGTGCCCGATCCCGAGACGGGAGCGCCGATGGTCATCCCGAAAGCCGTGCTCAGGTAGGTGCCTGTTGGGAATGCTGATGATTTGGTTGACTCCAGGACTGCTTGAGCTTGCGGGCTTGGGCGGGAAAGGATGGCAGTCATGCCGGTCAAATATTCGGATGAGTTCAAGCGGGACGCGGTCGCGCTCGTGGTGACCCAGGGGATGTCGCAGAAGCAAGTGTGTGCGGATCTGGGGATCTCGAAATCCGCGCTGCAGGCATGGGTCCGCGGCGCGCAGCTGCGGGATCGCGGGATCGAGCCCGCCCCAACCGGGAACGTGGACATGCAGCGTGAGCAGGCGAAGATGCTGAAACGGATCCGCGAGTTGGAGATGGAGAACGAGGTGCTCCGGCGGGCGGCGGCGTATCTGTCGCAGGCGAACCTGAAGATCGGGTCTGCTAGCCCAAAATAGTGTTCCCGCTCGTCCGTGAACTGGCCGCGACCGACGCTCCTTCCCGGGTGTCGGTCGCGGGGGCGTGCAGGGTCCTCGGCTTCTCCAAGCAGGCGTACTACCAATGGCTCGCGAAGCCCGTCAGTGACCGCGATTGGGACGAGGCGCATTTGATCAACGCGGCCCGGGATGTGTGGGACGAGGACCGGTGCCAGGGGTATCGGCTCATCTGCGACGAGCTCGTCGATGACGGGTGGCAGGTGTCGGAGCGGCGAGTGTGGCGGGTGTGTTCGCAAGAGGGCATGTTCTCGGCCGCGCATCGACGCAAGGGCAAACGCAAACACCGTCGGCCGGGTCCGGCCGTCCACGACGATCACGTGAGACGGGACTTCACTGCCCAGTCTCCGAACCAGCTCTGGCTCACGGACATCACTGAACACCGAACTGCCGAGGGGAAGCTGTATCTCTGCGCGGTCAAAGACGTGTTCAGCAACCGGATCGTCGGGTATTCCATCGACTCGAGGATGAAGGCCTGGCTGGCCGTGAACGCGCTCGAGGACGCGATCAACCGGCGCGAAAACCCGACCGGAGTGATCGTGCACTCGGACAGGGGCAGTCAGTTTCGTAGCCGACGCTTCCGGCGAGCACTGCGTCGACATCATCTGCGAGGTTCGATGGGCCGTGTCGGGGCCTGTGCCGACAATGCCGCGATGGAGAACTGGTTCAGCCTGCTGCAGAAGAACGTCCTCAACCAGCAGCACTGGGCCACCCGCGACGAACTGCGCCTCGCGATCGTGCACTGGATCGAAGCCCGCTACCACCGACGCCGCCGTCAACGCCAACTCGGGAAGTTGACCCCCATCGAATACGAAGCAATCATGAACACCACCGCCGACCTGGCGGCATAAGGAAACGAGTCAACCAAACCATCAGCATTCCCCACCGTGCCCACGCCGAAACGACCCGCGAAGGCCCCCGGCCTGTCCACGATCCAGCGAATGCTGTCGAACCCGTACTACAAGGGCGACGTGATCTTCCGCGGCGCCTCCTATAACGGCCTCCACGAACCGCTGGTCAGTCCCGAACTGTGGTACCGGGTACAGAACGTCCTCACCGCACACCAGGTCTCGGCAGAGAAGACCCAGACGCACGAGCACTACCTGAAAGGCTCGATCTACTGCGGCGACTGCGGTTCACGACTGATGGTCACGCACGCGAAGAACAGCAAGGGCATCGTGTCCCATACTTCATCTGCGCAGGTCGGCACTCCAAGCGCACGAGCTGCCAGCGACAGGCGATGCCCGTGGCCGACATCGAGCAGAGGATCGAGGACTACTACCGGCAGGTGCAGATCCCCGAGCACATCGTGACCGCGCTGCGGCACATGCTCACCCGTCAGTTCGATGACCTCCATGCAGCGAGCAAAGGCGAACGGCGCGCCCTGGTCGCGGAGCGAGACAAGCTCCGTGACGAACGACGCAGCCTCCTGCACGCGCACCACGCGGGCGCCGTGCCGCTCGATCTACTGAAAGAGGAACAGGACCGCATCTCCCGGCGCCTCGCGTTCCTCGACTCGCGGATCGACGCCGGCCAGGTCGAGTACGACCAGGCCAAGGCCCACCTGGAGGATTGCCTGGCTCTGGCCGGCAACGCCCACGCCATCTACATAAGCCTGGACGACTCGCTGCGCCGCATCTGCAACCAAGCGTTCTTCGACCGCATCAACGTCTACGAGGTCGAGGACATCGACGCCGTGGCCGCCGACCACGGCGAGCCGTTCGACATGCTGTTCGACCCGGCGCTGCACGCCGACGCACTGACCTACGAGGCGGTGGTACAGCAGGGCGTGGACGCTAAACCCGCTGATGTCGCGGGTTTGAACATCCAACATTGGGTGGGCCCAGTGGGGCTCGAACCCACGACCCGCGGATTAAAAGTCCGATGCTCTGCCAACTGAGCTATAGGCCCGTCGACAAGTCTACGGCGCACGGCGAGGCCGCCGACGACACGGGGTCGCCGGCGGCCTGGTCGATCCGGGCGCCGAGCGGCATGCTCGGCGCGGCGTCACTCGGTCGGGGGCATCAGCACCGTGTCCACGAGGTAGACCACCGCGTTGGCGGTCTGCACGCCGCCGCAGATGACCGTGGCGTCGTTGACCATCAGGTCGTCTCCGCTCCCGGTCACCTCGAGGTCGGATCCCTGCAGGGTCGTGTGGGTCCCGGCGATGTCCTCGGGCTCGATCTGGCCCTCGACCACGTGGTACGTGAGGATCGACGTCAGCATGTCGGCGTCGGTGCTCAGCGTGTCGATGGTCGCCGCGTCGATCTTCGCGAACGCGTCGTCGACCGGCGCGAACACCGTGAACTCGCCGCCGTTCAGTGTGTCGACGAGGTCGACGTCGGGGTTCAGCTCGCCGCTGACCGCCGAGGTGAGCATCGTCAGGAGGGGGTTGTTGGACGCGGCCACGGCGACGGGGTCGAGCGACATCCCCTCGACCGATCCGGCTCCGTCGGGGACCTCCTCTGCGTACGCCCCGCAGCCCGCGCCGACGAGGTTCGCGGCGGGGTCCATGGTCTCCATCGCCTCGGGCGTCGCCTCCGACGAGGTCTCCGGCGCCTCCGACTCCTCCTCCGTCGTGGTGCCTCCCATCGAGCATGCCGACAGTGCGAACGCGCTCGCCAGCGTGAGCGTCAGTGCTGCGGTCATCTTCTTCTTGGTGCTGAGCATCTCAACCTCCGTGTTCTCGAGCCGCGACTCTCCCGCGGCGTCGAATCATGTTCGGAGCCCGGCGGATACCGGATGGGATCGAGATCGTCCGCGTGCCGGATCCGGCGTCCTCAGACCCCTCCACCCGACGCGGGACGCCGTCCGCGGAGCGCGGGCCGTCGCCGCGGCGGGCGGGGTCTTCTCGTCCGCCTGCGGGCGAAGCGGCGTAGCCTTGAGCGGATGAGTGCGGAGTTCAGCAAGCCGGTGCGCCGGCCCTCGGAGACGTTCGACCGGCTGTTCGCGGGAAGCGACCCGGCCGAGGTCTCCCGCGCGGCCCACGCGACGGCGACGGCGCTGCTCGCGCGCGTGCGGGACGAGGCGGACGACGACGCCGTCGACCGGCTGATCACCTTCACGGACCGCCACGGGATCGACGACATCGCGGAGCTGTGGTCGCGGTCGCCCGCGCGCTCGCTCCCGGGCTCCCTGTGGCGGCTCTACCTCGTGCAGCTGTCGATCCACGACGACGCGCACACCGCCGCGCTGATCTACGAGCGGGGTCGGGCCGAGCTGCGCTCGGCCGATCCCATCGTCGCGGGGGCTCCCATCCCGGCCGGACCGCAGGAGCTCGTCACCCTCATCGACACGATCATGCGGGGCGCGTTCACGGGCGACTTCGCCGTCGCCCTCGACCGCGCAGCCGCCTTCTGCCGCGTGCAGGCGGCCGGCGCGACGCACGTCGCGGACGACTACGAGCCCACGGAGCCGCATCGGTCATCCGAGCTCACGACGAGGGCGCTGCGCCTCGCGACGTACGCGTCCGACCTCGCCGCGGCGGCTCGGC
This sequence comes from Microbacterium sp. AB, assembly GCF_032878875.1. Taxonomy (NCBI): domain Bacteria; kingdom Bacillati; phylum Actinomycetota; class Actinomycetes; order Micrococcales; family Microbacteriaceae; genus Microbacterium; species Microbacterium betulae. The sequence continues at coordinate 1,128,541 of NZ_CP118157.1, forward strand.
TCTGGCGCCGCGAGGCGCTCGAGTAGCGCGGGCATCGCCGGGCAGAGAGAAGCCGGACCGCAGAAAACGCCTCTCGGCGGAAGGCCGCTCGCAGCGGCAGAATTTGGAGCCCGGGGTTACTGCGGCCCGGCCATGACAGTCTAACGGGCATCCTCCACCGGGTATTCCCGAACGTTCTCGGGAGGCGGGGCGCCCTCGGGCGCGCCGTGGACGCATCGCCGGGAGGATGGCGGCCTCCCGGAGCGAAGGCGTGCGGTGTCCGGGGGATGCGCCATCCACCCGGGCGTCCGGGCGTCGACGCGGGTGGGGACGGTCGATGGGACGACCGCGGGAGGAGACGCGCGGCGCGGGCCGGCGCGGATCAGCCGAAGCGGCCCGAGACGTAGTCCTCCGTCGCCTTGATCTGCGGGGTCGTGAAGATCTTCGTCGTGTCGTCGTACTCGATCAGCTTGCCGGGCTTGCCGGTGCCGGCGATGTTGAAGAACGCCGTCCTGTCGCTCACGCGCGATGCCTGCTGCATGTTGTGCGTCACGATGACGACCGTGTACTCGTTCTTCAGCTCGCTGATGAGCTCCTCGATCGCGAAGGTCGAGATCGGGTCGAGGGCGGAGCACGGCTCGTCCATGAGGATGATGTCGGGGGAGACCGCGATCGCGCGCGCGATGCACAGACGCTGCTGCTGACCGCCGGAGAGGCCGGATCCCGGCTTGTCGAGACGGTCCTTCACCTCGTTCCACAGGTTCGCGCCCGTGAGGGACTCCTCGACGAGGGCGTCGGCATCGCTCTTCGAGATGCGCTTGTTGTTGAGCTTCACGCCCGCCAGCACGTTCTCCCGGATCGACATGGTCGGGAACGGGTTGGGCCGCTGGAACACCATGCCGATCTGGCGGCGGACGAGGACGGGGTCGACGCCCGGGCTGTAGAGGTCCTGGCCGTCGACGAGGACATGGCCCTCGACGCGCGCGCCGGGGATGACCTCGTGCATGCGGTTGAGCGTCCGGAGGAAGGTGGACTTGCCGCAGCCGGAGGGGCCGATGAACGCCGTCACGGTGCGGGGCTGGATGTCGATCGAGACGCCCTCGACGGCGAGGAAATCGCCGTAATAGACGTTGAGGTCGTTGACTTCGATGCTCTTGGACACTGCGGTTCCTTGTCTGGTCGGAGAGGTGCTGCGGCTTACCGGCCCGAGATCTTCGGGGCGAAGACCTTCGCGATGAGTCGGGCAAGCAGGTTCAGCAGCATGACGATGAGGATGAGCGTGAGCGCGGCCGCCCAGGCGCGCGCGATGGCGGCGTCGGGGTTCGTGCCCTGGTTCATGTACTGGTTGTACGCGAACACGGGAAGCGTCATCATCTGGCCGTCGAAGAGGTTCGTGTTGAGGCTGAGCGTGTAGCCGGCCGTCAGCAGGAGGGGAGCGGTCTCTCCGATGACGCGGGCGATCGCGAGCATGATGCTCGTCGTGATGCCCGCGATCGAGGTCGGGAGGACCACCTTCATGATCGTGAGCCACTTCGGCACGCCGAGCGCATACGACGCCTCGCGCAGCTCGTTCGGGACGATGCGCAGCAGCTCCTCGCTGCCGCGCACCACGACCGGGATCATGAGCACGGCGAGCGCGAGCGATCCCATGAAGCCCATCGAGATCCCGGGCCGGACGAGCAGGGCGAACACCGAGTAGATGAACAGGCCCGCGACGATCGACGGGATGCCCGTCATGACGTCGACGAGGAACGTGATGGCGCGTGCGAGCTTCCCGCGGCCGTACTCCACGAGGTAGATCGACGTCATGAGGCCGATCGGGACGGCGATGACGGCGGCCATGAGGGTGACGAGCACGGTGCCCCAGATGGCGTGGACGATGCCTCCGCCGTCGCCGACGACGTTGCGCATCGAGTACGTGAAGAACTCCGCGTCGAAGCGCTGCACGCCGTTGGCGACGACGGTCCAGAGCAGCGACACGAGGGGGAGCAGCGCGAGGATGAACGCCGTCGAGACGAGCGCGGTCATGAGCCGGTCGACGGCCTTGCGGCGGCTCTCGACGATCGAGGAGACGACGAAGATGAGCGCCATGTAGACGATCATCCCGACGACGAGGGCGCCCGCGACGTTGACGTCGGCGAGGTCGTCTCCGGCCGCGACGACCCCGAAGACGACGAAGGACGCCACGAGTGCGGCGCCGAGGAGCGCCCAGGGGGTCCAGCGCGGCAGCCGGCCGGACGTGAGGCGCGCGGGCCGAGCGGGAGCGGTGATGGTGGCCATGTCAGTTCGCCCCCGAGAACTCGGCGCGGCGCGAGACGATCCAGCGCGCGAACGCGTTGACCGCGAAGGTCACGATGAAGAGGATGAGGCCGGTCGCGATGAGCGTGTTGACGCCCTCGCCGTGGGCCTCGGGGAAGCGCAGCGCGATGTTCGCGGGGATGGGCGTGGGGTTGGTCGAGGTGAGCAGCTCGAACGTCACGGCGCCCGACGTCGAGAGCACCATCGTGACGGCCATCGTCTCGCCGAGCGCGCGGCCCAGGGCGAGCATCGCCGCGGACACCATCCCGCCGCGGGCGAAGGGGAGCACCGCCATCCTCACCATCTCCCAGCGCGTGGCGCCGAGCGCGAGCGCCGCCTCCTCGTGCAGCGTCGGCGTCTGCAGGAAGACCTCGCGGCAGATCGCCGTCATGATCGGGATGATCATGACGGCGAGCACGAGCGACGCGGTGAGGATGGTGCGGCCGGTGGGGGAGACCTGCCCGGCGAAGAAGGGCACCCACCCGAGGTTCGCGTTGAGCCACTCGAAGAGGGGAACCAGGAGGGGGGCGAAGACGAGGCCTCCCCAGAGGCCGAAGACCACCGACGGGACGGCGGCGAGAAGGTCGATGACGTATCCGAGGACGGCCGCCAGCCGGCGCGGCGCGTAGTGCGAGATGAAGAGGGCGATGCCGATGGCGATCGGCGCCGCCACGACCAGGGCGATGAGCGAGGACCAGACCGTGCCGAACACGAGGGGCCCGACGTACGTCCAGAACGACTGACCGCGCAGGATGTGGTTGCCGCTCGTGTCCGCCTGGAACGCCGGGAGGCTCTGCACGACCAGGAACACCGCGACCGCGGCGAGGACCACGAGGATGATCGTGCCGGCGCCGAGCGCCGTGCCGGAGAAGATCCGGTCCCCGAGCCGCTGTTTGGCCTTGACGCGTGCGCCGCGCGGCGGCGTCTCCGGCGGGGCGGACGGCGGGGTCGCCGTCTTCTCAGAGGTGCTCATGTGCTCCCAGTCCTCGGGTCAACGTGGGGTCTTGCAAGGCGAGGCCGGTCGGTCCGCGACCGCGACGATGCCCTCGCGCCATCCTTTCCCGGGAAGTCCTCCGGGGACAAGGGCGCGAGGGCACCGTCGCTCAGCGATCAGCCGGCATGAGGGCTGTTCGGCGTTCTCAGCCGACCTGGATCTGGTCGATCGCCGTGAGGACCTGATCGCGCAGGCCGTCGGAGATCGGAGCGCTGCCGGCGTTCTCCGCAGCGGCGTCCTGGGCCTCGGCGCTCGCGACGTACTCCAGGTACGCCTTCACGAGCGCTGCCGTGTTCCCGTCCTCGTACTCCTCGCAGGCGATGAGGTAGCTCACGAGGGCGATGGGGTAGGCGCCTCCCGTCGCGGCGGCGGGATCGACGTCGAAGACGAGGTCGCCCTCGCCCCGGCCCTCCACCAGCGGCGAGTTCTCGACGAGGAGCGAAGCGGCCTCCGACGAGTACGGGACGAACTCCCCGTCGACCTCCACGTGCGTCTGGCCGAGGTCGCCGACCTGCGACGCGTCGGCGAAGCCGATCGTCCCGTTGCCGCCGGAGATGGCCTGCACGACGCCCGACGTGCCCTGCGCGGCCTCGCCGCCGCTGATCGGCCACTCGTCCGACGGCTCGTAGGTCCAGACGTCCGAGGCGGTCGCGGAGAGGTAGGTCGTGAAGGTCTCCTGCGTCCCGGAGGGGTCGGAGCGGTGCACGGGCGTGATGGCGAGGTCGGGGAGCTCGACGCCCTCGTTCGTGGCGGCGATCGCCTCGTCGTTCCACGTCGTGATGGTGCCCGCGAAGATGCCCGCGATCGTCGCGGCGTCGAGGTTCAGGGTCTCGATGCCGTCGAGGTTGAACGCCACGGCGACGGGGGAGATGTACAGCGGCACCTCGACGATGGCGTCGGACGCGCATGCGCCGAAGCCGCCGGCCGCCACCTCGTCGTCGTCGAACGCACGATCGGACCCGATGAACGCGCTCGCGCCCTCGAGGAAGTTGTCGCGGCCGACGCCGGAGCCGGTCGGCTCGTAGTTGACGGTCACATCGGCGTTCGCGGTCTGGAACGCGGCGACCCATGCCTCCTGCGCGGCCGCCTGCGAGGAGGCGCCGGTCGCATCGATCGTGCCGCTGAGCTCGCTGCCGGCGTCTCCGTCGGCGCCGGCGTCTCCGCCCTCGTTCGCGGCGCAGCCTGCGAGAGTCAGGGCGGCGACGGCACTCACGGCTGCCAGGCTCGAAAGACGAGTGATCTTCACTGTGGATCCTCATTCGGTTCAGTGTCAGGGACGGCCCCGCCGGGTCGCGGGGCACGTGAGGACGCTAGGAGCGTGTGGTGAAGAGACTGCGCTGCCGAGGTGAACGGGGGGTGAACGCGCCGGAACGAATGCGCACCGAGCGCAACGGGGCTGCGCCGGGGCGCGGCCTGCCTTTAGCATGCAGTCATGGCGAAGACGACGAAGGCAGAGCGCGCAGCGCAGGAATCGCTCGATGCGGCGGCGGCCGCCGCGAAGGCGGCCAAGAAGACCGCGAAGAGACTCCCGAAGAAGGCCGCCAAGGAGGTCAAGGCCCTCGCCGCCGAGGCGGCGAAGGTCGCGGAGACGCCCAGGAAGAAGATCGCGAAGTCGCCCAAGAAGGTCACGCGGCGTGCCGAGAAGGCGACGGACGTGCTTCTGGAGGCCGCGGCGGCGGCGAAGAGCAAGGCGGACAAGGCGGCGCGCAAGGCCGAGGAGAAGGCGGAGAAGGCCGCGGCCGAGAAGAAGGCGGCGCGCAAGGCGGAGAAGAAGGCCGCGGAGAAGGCCGAGAACGCGAAGCGAAAGGCCGCGGAACCGATCGAGAAGGTCGTCGAGGAGATCGCCGCCGCGCCGAAGCCGGCGCCTCGGCGACGTGCGACGCGTCCGTCCCGCGCGCGGGCCGACGATCTCGCGACGCTCACCGTCGCACAGCTGCGCATCCGCGCCCGCCAGGCGGGCAAGTCGGGCTACTCGCGGCTGAACAAGGCCGATCTCATCGGCCTGCTCCGCGGCTGACCCTCCCCGCAGGGCGGGTGCCGTCGCCCCGCCGGAGGCGCCGGGACGGAGCCCCGGCGCCTCCGGTCGTGCTCGGAGCTCAGAACGCGTAGTCGACGACGACGGGCGCGTGGTCGGTCCAGCGCTCGGCGTACGAGGCGTGACGGTCGACGCGGTACGCGCTGACGCGCTCGGCGAGCGGGGGAGTGGCGAGCTGATAGTCGATGCGCCATCCCGTGTCGTTGTCGAACGCCTGCCCGCGCTGCGACCACCAGGTGTAGGGACCCGGGACGTCGCCGTGGAAACGCCGCCCGACGTCGACCCATCCGAGCCCGGAGCCCGTCGTGCCGTCCGCGCAGTCCACCGGCTCCCCCGACGGCGTGAGCCACCGGTCGAAGTACGCCCGTTCGCGCGGCAGGAAGCCCGCCTTCTTGACGTTGCCCTTCCAGTTCTTGATGTCGAGCTCGCGGTGGCCGACGTTGAGGTCGCCCGTCACGACGGCGAGCGCCCCGTCGGCGGCGAGCTCCGGCAGGCGCACGCTCATCGCGTCGAGGAACGCCCACTTCTGCTCCTGCTTGGGCGTGTCCGCCTCGCCCGTGAAGACGTAGGCGCTGACGACCGTGAGCGTCGAGCCGTCGATCTCGAAGTCGGCCTCGAGCCAGCGTCCGTTCGACTCGACGGAGTCGTCGCCGAGCTCGAGACGCCAGGCCGTCGGCTCGAGCCGGCTCGCGACGGCCACGCCCGCGCGGCCCTTCTGCAGCGCCCTGTCCTCGAGGATGTGCCAGCCGGGGAGGGCGGCGTCGAGGTGCTCCCGCTCCCCGCGCACCTCCTGGAGGGTGAGGATGTCGACGTCGGCGGCGTCGAGCCAGGCATTGAGCCCCTTGCGGGTCGCGGCGCGGATGCCGTTGACGTTGACGGTGGCGATGCGGAGGGTACGAGACATGCCCACCAACCTACTGGCGGCCTCCGACATCGACGTCAGAGCACGCTGTCGCGCCCGCCCTCGTGCAGCCTTCCGACGACGCCCTTCACGCGCTGCGCGTGCTGGTTGGTCGTGACGAGCAGTGCGTCGTCGGTGTCCACGACGATGAGGTCCTCGACGCCGATCACCGCGATCACGCGGTTCGTCTGCGACACGATGAGGCCCGTCGACTCGTCGACGATGACCTTGTCGTTCGCGCCGAGCACGCTCATCCGGTCGGTGTCGCCGTCCGAGATGAGGTTCGACAGGCTCGCGAAGTCCCCCACGTCGTCCCAGTCGAACTGGCCGGGCACGACGGCGAGCCGGCCCGTGGCCGCCGCCGGCTCCGCGACGGCGTAGTCGATCGCGATCTTCTTCAGCCCGGGCCACACGCGGGCGACCGCCTCGTCCCTGCGTGCCGGGTCGTCCCACGCCTCCGCGATCTCGAGGAGCCCGGCGTGCAGCTCGGGCTCGTTCGCCTTCAGCTCGTCGAGCAGCACATCGGCGCGGGAGATGAACATGCCCGCGTTCCAGAGGAACGACCGGTCCGCGTAGTACCGGCGCGCGGTCTCGAGATCGGGCTTCTCGACGAAGGCGTCGACCATCGCCGCCAGCGGGGCGCCCTCGACGACGAGCTCGGCGCCCGTCTTGATGTACCCGAAGCCGACGGCGGGCTCCGAGGGCTGGATGCCGATCGTGCAGATGTAGCCCTCGCGCGCGACCGCGACGGCCTGGCGCACGGTGAACTCGAACACCCTCTGCCGCTTGATGACGTGGTCGGCCGCGAAGGACCCGATGACCACGTCGGGCGAGCGGCGGTGCAGGATGGCCGCCGCGAGGCCGATCGCCGCGGCCGACTCGCGGGGATCGGCCTCGACGAAGACGTTCCGCTCCGGGATGTCGGGGAGCGTGTTCTCGACTTTCGGCCCGTGCGCGCGCCCGGTGACGACCGCGATGTGCTCGCGTCCGGCGAGGGGGAGCAGGCGATCCCACGTCTCCTGCAGCAGCGAGCGGCCGGAACCCGTGAGGTCGTGGAGGAACTTCGGCGTCTCCGCCCGGGAGAGAGGCCACAGCCGCGAGCCGACGCCCCCGGCGGGGATGACGGCGAAGAAGTCCTGGATCGGTTCAGCCATGCGCACCAGGCTACAAGGCCCGGCAGGCCGCGCCGTCGGCGGCCGATCCGGCGAGGCGGGTCTCTCGACATCGAGACACTTAGGCTCCCCTCATTGGAGGGGGACGCGTCCCTGGGAGTACCGTGAGAGACGATCGGCGGCGGTTCCGTGTGCCCGCCTCGCAGCCCGAAGAGCAGGAGGACGATCTTGTCTGCTACAGCGCGACCGACACCTCAGGTGTCGGAGACGACGTCGAGAGTGCCGAGGGGCACGCTGTATCGAGGCCGCGAGGGCATGTGGTCGTGGGTGCTCCACCGCATCACCGGCATCGCCATCTTCTTCTTCCTCCTGGTGCACGTGCTCGACACGGCCCTCATCCGCGTCTCGCCGGAGGCGTACGACGCGGTCATCGGCACCTACCAGACGCCCATCATGGGCCTCGGCGAGGTGGCTCTCGTCGGCGCGATCGTGTTCCACGCCTTCAACGGCCTGCGCATCATCCTCGTCGACTTCTGGGCGAAGGGCGCGAAGTACCAGCGCCAGCTCTTCTGGGGCGTGCTCGGGCTGTGGGCCGTGACCATGGCCGGCTTCGCCCCGCGCCACCTCATGAACGTGTTCGGCGAGATGGCAGGAGGCCACTGATGACCACCGCAGATCTCGCCGCGCCGCGCTCGCCGCAGCGGCCGTCGCGGAACAAGGGGCTGAACCTCGAGAAGTGGGGCTGGCTCTACATGCGCGTCTCGGGCGTGCTGCTGATCGTGCTCATCTTCGGCCACCTCTTCGTGAACCTCATGCTGCCCGAGGGCGGCGTGCACGCGATCGACTTCGCGTTCGTCGCGGGCAAGTTCGCCTCGCCGTTCTGGCAGTGGTGGGACGTGCTCATGCTCTGGCTCGCGTTCATCCACGGCGCCAACGGCATGCGGACGATCGTCAACGACTACGTGCAGGGCAAGACCGTGCGCACCGCGCTCGTGTGGGTCATCGGCGTCGTCGCGGCGCTCATGATCGTGCTCGGCACGCTGGTGGTCTTCACCTTCGACCCGTGCGCCGGCGTGTTCGGCGCGTTCGAGAACCCCGACAGCGTGCTGTACGAGGTCTGCCGGGCCGCAGCCGAGTGAGAGGGAATGACGGAAGAGACGTGAGCACACAGCACCCCGAGGCCGTTCTCAAGGACGGCGTCTACTACCACGAGTTCGACGTCGTCATCGTGGGCGCCGGCGGCGCCGGAATGCGCGCGGCGATCGAGGCGGGCCCCGGCGCGAGGACCGCCGTCATCACCAAGCTGTACCCGACGCGCTCGCACACGGGCGCGGCGCAGGGCGGGATGGCCGCGGCGCTCGCGAACGTCGAAGAGGACTCGTGGGAGTGGCACACCTTCGACACCGTCAAGGGCGGGGACTACCTCGTCGACCAGGACGCGGCGGAGATCCTCGCCAAGGAGGCGATCGAGGCCGTCATCGACCTCGAGAACATGGGCCTTCCGTTCAACCGCACGCCGGAGGGCAAGATCGACCAGCGCCGGTTCGGCGGTCACACCGCCGAGCACGGCAAGACGCCGGTCCGCCGCGCCTGCTACGCGGCAGACCGCACCGGCCACATGATCCTGCAGACGCTGTTCCAGAACTGCGTCAAGCTGGGCATCAACTTCTTCAACGAGTACTACGCGCTCGACCTCATCACGGTGAAGGACGACGACGGCACGACGAAGATCGCGGGCGTCGTCGCGTACGAGCTCGCCACGGGCGATCTGCACGTCTTCCACTCGAAGGCCGTCGTCTTCGCCACGGGCGGCTTCGGGAAGGTCTTCAAGACCACCTCCAACGCCCACACCCTCACGGGGGACGGCGTCGGCATCATCTGGCGCAAGGGGCTGCCGCTCGAGGACATCGAGTTCTTCCAGTTCCATCCGACGGGCCTCGCGGGGCTCGGCATCCTCCTCACCGAGGGCGCACGAGGCGAGGGCGCCATCCTGCGCAACGCGTCGGGCGAGCGCTTCATGGAGCGCTACGCGCCGACCATCAAGGACCTCGCGCCGCGCGACATCGTCGCCCGCTGCATGGTCAAGGAGGTCCTGGAGGGCAGAGGAGCCGGCCCGAACAAGGACTACGTCTACCTCGACTGCACCCACCTGGGCGCCGAGGTGCTCGAGACCAAGCTCCCCGACATCACCGAGTTCGCGCGCACCTACCTCGGCGTCGACCCCGTGGTCGAGCCGGTGCCGGTCATGCCGACCGCGCACTACGCGATGGGCGGCATCCCGACGAACAACGACGGCGAGGTGCTGGCCGACAACACCACGGTGGTGCCCGGCCTGTACGCCGCGGGCGAGTGCGCGTGCGTCTCCGTGCACGGCGCGAACCGCCTCGGCACGAACTCGCTGCTCGACATCAACGTGTTCGGCAAGAGAAGCGGCCGCAACGCGGTCGAGTACGTCAAGACGGCGGACTTCGTGCCGCTCCCCGAGGACCCGGCGAAGGAGGTGCGGGAGCTCCTCGAGGGCATCCGCACCGCCCAGGGCACCGAGCGCATCGCCGACATCCGGCGCACGCTGCAGGAGGAGATGGACGCCAACGCGCAGGTGTTCCGCACGGAGGAGACCCTGACGAACGTCATGGGCACCATCCACGACCTGCGCGAGCGCTACAAGAACATCTACGTCGACGACAAGGGCAAGCGGTTCAACACCGACCTGCTCGAGGCCGTCGAGCTCGGGTTCCTGCTCGACCTCGCGGAGATCGTCGCGTACGCGGCACGCAACCGCAAGGAGAGCCGCGGCGGCCACATGCGCGAGGACTACCCGGACCGCGACGACGAGAACTACATGCAGCACACGATGGCCTACCTCACGGGCGACCCCCACTCGCCCGATCCCGAGGACCACATCAAGCTGGACTGGAAGCCCGTCGTGTTCACGAAGAACGCGCAGGGCGAGCTCACCTATCCGCCGTTGGAGAGGAAGTACTGATGTCGATCGTCGCCGATGCTCCCCAGGCTCCCGAGGCCGCCATCCAGTCGTATCTCGTCACCTTCATCCTGCGTCGCTTCGATCCCGAGGTCGACGACGAGCCGCGCTGGGTGGACTACGACGTGGAGATGTACCCCACCGACCGCGTGCTCGACGCGCTCCACAAGATCAAGTGGGAGGTGGACGGCTCGTTGACGTTCCGTCGCTCGTGCGCCCACGGGATCTGCGGCTCCGACGCCATGCGCATCAACGGGCGCAACCGGCTCGCCTGCAAGACGCTCATCAAGGACCTCGACATCTCGAAGCCGATCTACGTCGAGGCGATCAAGGGCCTGCCGCTCGAGAAGGACCTCGTCGTCGACATGGACCCGTTCTTCGCGGCCTACCGCGACGTGCAGCCCTTCCTGCAGTCGTCGAGCGCGCCGACGCCCGGGAAGGAGCGCCTGCAGACGATCGCCGACCGCGAGCGCTTCGACGACACCACGAAGTGCATCCTCTGCGCCGCGTGCACCTCGTCGTGCCCCGTGTTCTGGACGGACGGGCAGTACTTCGGCCCCGCCGCGATCGTCAACGCGCACCGATTCATCTTCGACTCGCGCGACGACGAGGCCCAGGTGCGCCTCGACATCCTCAACGACAAGGAGGGCGTGTGGCGGTGCCGCACGACCTTCAACTGCACCGAGGCGTGCCCGCGCGGCATCGAGGTCACCAAGGCCATCGCCGAGGTCAAGCAGGCCGTCCTCCGGGGCGGTCGCTGAGCTCGGGCCCGGTCCGACGCGAGAGGGCCCCGGGAGACCTCCCGGGGCCCTCTCGCGTGCGCGGCGCTCCGTCGTCGCGGTCTCCTTCCGCGCGGCGAGGTACTCCCCGCGCCGGCGGCCGGGCTCCCAGCCGGTGTCGACCACGCGGCGCGGGAAGACCGACGCGGCGACGACGAGGACGACGGCCAGCGGGATGCACCGTGTGACGTTTTGTAACTATCCCGTTTCGGGAGCCGGGAATCGTCGTTTCGCGCTGTGCGCGCCGACTAGCGTGAGCACATTGGCTCCGCGCCGGTTCGGGGCCCGCACACTCTGGAGGACAGTGTGAAGAACACCAAGAAGGCTGCGCTCAGCGGACTCGCGCTCACCGCATCGGCCGTCCTGCTGGCCGCCTGCGGCTCGGCCCCGGAGGAGACCACCGGGAGCGACGTCGTCGAGGACGACTTCCTGCCCTGCCTCATCTCCGACGAGGGCGGGTGGAACGACCGGTCGTTCAACCAGTCGGCCAAGGAGGGCATGGACCGCGCCGCCGAGGAGCTCGGCATCGAGCCCACCGAGATGGAGTCGACGAGCGCGAACGACTACGCCCCGAACCTCGAGACGCTCGTCTCGGAAGGCTGCTCGCTCATCATCTCGGTCGGCTTCAACCTCTCGGCGGCCACCGTCGAGTCCGCGCTGGCGAACCCCGACATCGACTACGCCATCATCGACGACTGGGCCGACAACGACTTCGACGGCGAGACGGACGCGCCGAACATCAAGCCGCTCGTCTTCGACGCGGCGCAGGCCGCCTACCTCGGCGGCTACGCGGCAGCGGCGTGGTCCGCCGAGTCGGGCGTGAACAAGGTCGGGACCTTCGGCGGCATGCAGATCCCGTCGGTGGCGGTGTTCATGGACGGCTACCAGCTCGGCGTCGAGAAGTACAACGAGGACAAGGGCGCCTCGGTGGAGCTCGTCGGCTGGGACATCGAGTCGCAGACCGGCTCGTTCACGGGCGGCTTCGAGGCGAACGACGTCGCGCGCCAGACCGCGCAGGGCGTGCTCGACCAGGGCGTCGACGTGATCCTGCCCGTGGGCGGCCCCATCTACACGAGCGCCGCGGCGGCCATCCAGGACGGCGGCGACGACGTCCTGCTGCTCGGCGTCGACAGCGACCTCGCGGTGAAGGACCCCGACCTCGCCGGCATCACCTACGTGTCGGTGCTGAAGGCGATCGACCAGGCCGTCTACGACGCCACGACCACCGCCGCGGCGGGGGACTACGACGTGACGCCGTACATCGGCACGCTGGAGAACGACGGCGTCGGGCTCTCGAGCTTCCACGACTTCGAGTCGCAGCTGCCCGAGGGGCTCGTGGACGAGATCGCGGCGCTGCAGGAGCAGATCGTCGCCGGCGACATCGTCGTCGAGTCCCCCAACTCGCCGTAGCGCGAGACGTGCGCATCGGGGCGACCGGGCCCGGGCCCGGTCGCCCCGATGCGCGCTCCCGCCTCGTCTGTCCTCGACCATCCGTGCACGGTAGGGTGCCCACATGAAGCTCGAGCTCCGCGGAATCACCAAGCGATTCGGCAGCCTCGTCGCCAACGACCACATCGACCTCGCCGTCCGGCCCGGCGAGATCCACGCGCTCCTCGGCGAGAACGGCGCGGGGAAGTCGACCCTCATGAACGTCCTCTACGGCCTGTACCAGGCCGACGAGGGCGAGATCCTGCTCGACGACGTGCCGCAGCGCTTCCGGGGCCCGGGCGACGCGATGGCGGCGGGCATCGGGATGGTGCACCAGCACTTCATGCTCGTCCCCGTGTTCACGGTCGCCGAGAACGTCGCCCTCGGTCACGAGAAGGTGCGCCGCTCCGGCGCCCTCGACCTCGGCGCAGCGCGCGCGCAGGTGCGCGCCGTCGCCGACCGGTTCGGCTTCCACGTCGATCCCGACGCGATCGTCGAGGAGCTGCCGGTCGGCGTGCAGCAGCGCGTCGAGATCATCAAGGCGCTCGCCCGGGACGCCCGCGTGCTCGTCTTCGACGAGCCGACCGCCGTCCTCACCCCGCAGGAGACCGACGAGCTGATGTCCATGATGCGGCAGCTGCGCGACGAGGGGACGGGCATCGTCTTCATCACCCACAAGCTGCGGGAGGTGCGCGAGGTGGCCGACCGCATCACCGTCATCCGCCGGGGCCGCGTCGTCGGCGAGGCCTCGCCCACCTCCACCAACGCCGAGCTCGCCTCGCTCATGGTCGGGCGCGCCGTCGAGCTGACGGTGCAGAAGACGCCGGCCGTGCCCCGGGACGGCGGGCTCGTCGTCGAGAACCTGCGCGTGCGCACCGACGAGGGCGTCGTCGTCGTCGACGACGTGAGCTTCGAGGTCCGACCGGGGGAGATCCTCGCGATCGCGGGCGTGCAGGGCAACGGCCAGACGGAGCTCGCCGAGGCGCTCGTGGGGCTCGAGGGCCACGTGACGGGATCGATCACGCTCGACGGCACGGAGCTCCTGGGCGCGTCCGTCCGCCGGATCCTCGACGCGGGCGTCGGCTTCGTCCCGGAGGACCGGAAGGTGGACGGCCTCGTCGCGGGCATGTCGATCGCGGAGAACCTCGTGCTCGACCGCTCGGACGCGCCGGAGTTCGTCCGCGCCGGCACGCTGCGCCGCGGTGCGCTCGACGACTTCGCCCGTGACCGCATCGAGGAGTTCGACATCCGCGCACAGGGGCCGCTCACACCGGCGGGCACCCTCTCCGGCGGCAACCAGCAGAAGGTCGTCGTCGCGCGGGAGATGAGCCGCGACCTCAAGCTGCTCCTCGCGGCGCAGCCCACCCGCGGCGTCGACGTCGGCTCCGTCGAGTTCATCCACAACCGCATCGTCGAGGCGCGCGACGCGGGCGTGGCCGTCGTCGTCGTCTCCACCGAGCTCGACGAGGTGGTCGCGCTCGCCGACCGCATCGCGGTGATGTACCGCGGCAGGGTCGTCGGGATCGTGCCGAACGACACCCCGCGCGACGTCCTCGGCCTCATGATGGCCGGCGCCCAGGAGGCGGCCGCATGAGCGAGACCGTCCCCGCGCCTCAGACGCCCCAGCCCCGCACCGTCGCCCCCGAGACGGATGCGCCGCGCTCGAACCGGGTGCTCCGCGAGATCCTGCGCGGCAGCGTCGTCACATCGTTCCTCGCGCTCGTGGTCGCGCTCCTCATCGGCGGCGTCCTCATCGCGGTCACGGACGAGGAGGTGCGCGCGGCGGCCGGATACCTCTTCGCTCGGCCGGGCGACACGGTCGCGGCGATCGGGAACGCCGTCTACGGCGGCTACGAGGCCCTCTTCCGCGGCGCGATCTACAACTCGCGCGCCGACGACCTCCTCACGGGCCTCCGGCCCCTGACGAACACGCTCGGCAACGCCGCGCCGCTCATCGCGGCCGGGCTCGGCGTCGCCCTCGCCTTCCGTGTCGGCATGTTCAACATCGGCGCGCAGGGCCAGATCCTCTTCGGCGCCGCGTTCTCCGCACTGCTGACCTTCCGCCTCGACCTGCCGATCGGGCTGCAGCTTCCCCTCACGCTCGTGGCGGGAATCGTCGGCGGCGCCATCTGGGCCGGCATCGCGGGGCTCCTCAAGGCGCGGACGGGCGCGCACGAGGTCATCCTCACGATCATGCTCAACTACATCGCGGTCTACCTCGTGGACTGGATGGTGAGCACCGCGGGCGTGCTGCAGAAGGCGGGATCGAACCAGCCGATCTCCGAGGCGACCCCCGTCTCCGGCCGGTTCCCCGATCTCTTCGGCCCGCAGTTCCCCAATCTGGACGTCGGCTTCCTCGTCGTCATCGTGGCGACCGTGTTCGTGTGGTGGCTCATGGAGCGCTCGAGCCTCGGCCTGCGGATGCGCGCGGTCGGGGAGAACCCCCACGCGGCACGCGCGGCCGGCATCTCCGTCCCGCGCATCTACGTCTACGCGATGCTCTTCGCCGGCGGTCTCGCAGGGCTCGCGGCCATGAACCAGGTCCAGGGCGCCGTCACGAGCGGCTTCGACAGCCACATCGACGCCGGGTTCGGCTTCGACGCGATCACCGTAGCGCTCCTCGGCCGCAGCCGTGCCTGGGGCACGTTCGTCGCGGGCATCCTGTTCGGCGCGCTCAAGGCGGGCAGCTACACCATGCAGGCGTCCGAGGGCATCCCCGTCGACATCGTGCTCGTCGTGCAGGCGCTCGTCGTGCTGTTCGTCGCGGCGCCCCCGCTCATCCGCACGATGTTCTTCCTGCCGAAGGACGAGTCCGAGAAGAGCGCCAGGGCGCGAGCCAGGGCCGCACGGAAGGCGGTGGCGTGATGAGCGGGATCGCAGCTCCTGCGGCGGGAGAGGCGCTCGCCCCCGTCGTCGTCCGCGTGCGGCACCTGAAGGCCTCCGTCACGCTCGGGATCGTCACCGTGCTGCTGGGCGCGCTGTTCCTCCTCGCCCCGCGCGACGGCTGGACGACCTATCGTCTGAGCACCGCCGACGCGCTCATCCCGATCGGCGAGGTGAGCATCCCGACCGCTCCGTTCACCTGGGGCGTCCTCGCGGTGCTCGCGGCCCTCACCGCCTGGGCGATCGCCGACGCCTGGGCCTACCGGCGGACGAGCGCCTGGCTCTCGATCGCATACGGCGTCCTCGCGCTCTTCGGCTTCCTCACGTGGGCCGGATCGGGCGGCCTCGTGCCCGTCGTGAGCCTGCTCTCCGGCGCGCTGTCGATCTCCGTCCCCATCGTCTTCGGGGCGCTCGGCGGCGTCATCGGCGAGCGCGTCGGCGTCGTGAACGTCGCGATCGAGGGGCAGCTGCTCCTGGGCGCGTTCAGCGCCGCCCTGCTGTCGAGCATCACCGGGAGCCCGTTCGTGGGTCTCCTCGGCGCCATGGTCGGCGGCGTCCTCGTCTCGCTCGTCCTGGCGGTCTTCTCGATCAAGTACCTCGTCGAGCAGGTCATCGTGAGCGTCGTCCTCAACGTCCTCGTGACGGGTCTCACGGGCTTCCTCTTCGGCATCCTGCTCGTCCCGAACGAGCTGGAGCTCAACCGGCCGGCGACGTTCGACCGGCTGCCGATCCCGGGCCTCGTGGAGATCCCCGTCATCGGGCCGGTGCTGTTCAACCAGACCTTCCTCGTCTACTTCATGTACGTCGCGGTCGCGATCGTCGCCTGGGGCCTCTATCGCACGCGCTGGGGCCTGCGCGTGCGGGCGGTCGGAGAGCACCCGCAGGCCGCCGACACCGTCGGCATCAGGGTCAACCCCACGCGCTTCTGGAACGTGAACCTCGCCGGGGCCCTCGCGGGCGCGGGCGGGGCCTACTTCACGCTCGTGTCGGTGCCGCAGTTCAACGAGGAGATGACGGGCGGACTCGGGTACATCGCGCTCGCCGCGGTGATCTTCGGCCGGTGGGACCCCGTCCGCGCGACGCTCGCCGCGCTGCTGTTCGGCTTCGCGACCAACCTGCAGAACCTGCTCTCGGTGCTGGGCACCCCCATCCCGAGCCAGTTCATGCTCATGCTGCCGTACGTCGTGACGATCCTCGCGGTGGCCGGCTTCGTCGGCCAGTCGCGCGGGCCCGCGGCCTCCGGCAAGCCGTACATCAAGGGCTGAGATGACCGACATCGACTGGGACGCGCTGCGCGTCGTCGCGACCGACGCCATGACGAAGGCGTACGCGCCGTACTCCGGGTTCCCCGTCGGGGCGGCCGCGCTCGTGACCGACGGCCGCGTCGTCGCCGGCTGCAACACCGAGAACGCCTCCTACGGCGTGGGCCTGTGCGCGGAGTGCGGGCTCGTCTCGAACCTCGCCATGACGGGCGGCGGCAGGCTCGTCGCGTTCGTGTGCGTCGATCGCGAGGGCCGCACCCTCATGCCCTGCGGGCGCTGCCGCCAGCTGCTGTTCGAGCACGCCCTCCCCGGGATGCTGCTCGAGACGGTGTCGGGCATCCGGAGCATCGAAGAGGTGCTGCCCGACGCGTTCGGACCCCGAGACCTGGAGGAGCGATGACCGCGCCCGAGCCCTTCGACGCCGTCGACGTCATCCGCGCCAAGCGCGACGGCGGGCGCGTCCCCGAGGACGCGCTGCGCTGGATGATCGACGCCTATACGCGCGGATACGTCGCGGACGCGCAGATGTCGGCGTTCACGATGGCGATCCTCCTCAACGGGATGGAGCGCGACGAGATCCGCGTGATGACGGACGCCATGATCGCGTCGGGCGAGCGGATGTCGTTCGCCTCGCTCGGCAGGCCGACGGCGGACAAGCACTCCACCGGCGGCGTGGGCGACAAGATCACGCTGCCGCTCGCGCCGCTCGTGGCGACGTTCGGCGTGGCCGTGCCGCAGCTGTCGGGCCGCGGGCTCGGGCACACGGGCGGGACCCTCGACAAGCTCGAGTCGATCCCCGGGTGGCGCGCCGCCCTGTCGAACGAGGAGCTGTTCGCGCAGCTCGGCGACGTCGGCGCGGTGATCTGCGCCGCCGGGGCAGGGCTCGCGCCCGCCGACAAGAAGCTGTACGCGCTGCGCGACGTGACCGGGACGGTCGAGGCCATCCCGCTCATCGCGTCGAGCATCATGTCGAAGAAGATCGCGGAGGGCACGGACGCGCTCGTGCTCGACGTGAAGTTCGGCTCGGGCGCGTTCATGAAGGACCATGCCCGCGCGCGCGAGCTCGCGGAGACGATGGTCGCGCTCGGCTCCGACTCCGGCGTGAAGACCTCCGCCCTCCTGACCGACATGAACGCGCCGCTCGGCCGCGCCATCGGCAACGCCAACGAGGTGCGCGAGTCGGTGGAGGTGCTCGCCGGCGCCGGCCCCGCCGACGTCGTCGAGCTCACCGTCGCCCTCGCGCGCGAGATGCTCGCTCTCGCCGGGCGACCCGACGCCGATGTCGAGGGCGCGCTCGCCGACGGCCGCGCCATGGACACGTGGCGGCGGATGATCCGCGCGCAGGACGGCGACCCCGACGCGCCCCTCCCGACGCCGCGGGAGACGCACACGGTCGCGGCGAGCCGTTCGGGCGTCGTGACGCGCATGGACGCGTTCGACTTCGGCGTCGCGGCGTGGCGCCTGGGAGCGGGCCGGGCGCGCGCGCAGGATCCCGTCGTGCACGCCGCGGGCATCGACCTCCTCGCGAAGCCCGGAGACATCGTCTCCGAGGGGCAGCCGCTCTTCACGCTCAGCGCGGACGACGCCGCACGGTTCGACCGCGCGCTCGCCGCGCTCGACGGGGCGTACGAGATCGGGGACACCGCTCCCGAGCGGCCGCCGATCGTGCGCGAGCGCATCACGGCCTGAGCGGCCGCCCTTCGTCCCGTCGAGCACGCGGCTTCGGGGCCTACGCTCGACATCGGACCATCCACCCGCGCACGACCATCCTGGAGGCCGACATGGCGCCCGAACCGACCGCCGAACCCCGCGTGCAGGGCGTGAAGCTGCGCGACCTGCCGAAGGTGTCGCTGCACGACCACCTCGACGGCGGGCTGCGCCCCGAGACGATCGTCGAGCTCGCCGAGGGGACGGAGGTGGCGCTCCCCGCCTCGGACCCGGCGGCACTCGGCGCGTGGTTCGCCGATCAGAGCGAGTCGGGGTCGCTCGTGGAGTACCTCACGACCTTCGAGATCACGACCGGCGTCATGCAGACGCGCGAGGCGCTCACACGCGTGGCGCGCGAGTTCGTCGAGGACCTCGCGGACGACGGCGTCGTGTACGGCGAGGTCCGGTGGGCGCCCGAGCAGCACCTCGACGGCGGACTGTCCCTGGAAGAGGCCGTGGAGGCGGTGCAGGAGGGCATCGAGCAGGGGGAGGACGTCGCCGAGGACGCCGGCAGGAGCATCCGCGTCGGGCAGATCCTCTCGGCGATGCGCCAGGGCGATCGCGTCCGGGAGATCGCCGAGCTCGCCGTCGCGTTCCGCCAGGACGGCGTGGCCGGCTTCGACATCGCGGGCCCGGAGGACGGCTTCCCGCCGTCGCGGCACCGGGCCGCGTTCGACTACCTCGCGGGGGAGTTCTTCCCCGTGACGGTGCACGCGGGTGAGGCGGCGGGCGTCTCGTCGATCCGGTCGGCGCTGCTCGACGGCCGGGCGCTCCGCCTGGGCCACGGCGTCGCGATCGCGCGCGACGTCGACGTCGTCTCCCGGGAGGGCGAGGAGGTCCTCGTGCAGTTCGGCGATCTGGCGCGGTGGGTGCGCGACCGTGAGATCCCGCTCGAGCTGTCGCCCACGTCGAACCTGCAGACCGGCGCGATCGCGCACTGGGGCTCGCAGATCGAGGACCATCCGTTCGACCTGCTCTACCAGCTGGGCTTCTGCGTCACGGTCAACACCGACAACCGGCTCATGAGCCGCACCTCGCTCACCCGCGAGCTGGCCGTCCTGGTGACGGCGTTCGGCTACGACCTCGACGACATCGAGCGGTTCCAGCTCAACGCGGCCGCGGCGGCGTTCCTCCCCGTCGAGCAGCGCGAGGAGCTCATCGACCTCATCGCCGAGGGATTCGCCCGGTAGCCGGGGCGGGCGTCAGCGGCGTCCGCGGAGCAGCGCGTCCAGCACGCCCGGGTCCGTCGTCGGCAGGCGGCACGCGAAGCCCTCGCACAGGTAGGCGGCGGGGTCGCCGCCGATCGGCGTGCGCTCGGCGAAGAGGGCGAACCCCGCGTCCGCGAACCGTCGCGCCTGCGTCTCGGCGAGGATCGAGAGCGTGCGCCCCGGAGCGGCCCGTTCCCGGGCTCGGGCCGCGAGCGGTGAGACGCTGGCGTCCTGCCCGTCCGGGACGACGATCACAAGCTGTTCCGCGGGCCCTGCCGCGACCCGCGAGGCGACGGCGAGCGCCGCGCCGTACGCGATCGGCGCGGGCAGCGCCGCAGGCAGGACGGGGCGCAGAGCGCTCTCGGCGATCCTCTCGTGACCCGCGTCGCCGGTGAGGGCGGCGAGCAGTGCCGCGGCGTCGGCGACGAGCACGGTGCCGGAGGGCGATGCCCCGTCGCTTCCGCCCTCGGCGCGCCGGATGCCGCTCCGCGCGAGCACGGGATCGGCGCGCCCGGGCGGCAGCACGTCGTCGCCCGCCGCGCACGCCATGACGAGCTCGCGCGCCAGGACCGCGTACTCCGCGTCGCCCGAGGCGAGGGCGAGCCGCAGCAGCCCGCCGGCCAGCCCGCCGTAGTCCTCCAGGGTCGCGACGGCGTCGGACGTCCGTCCGTCCCGTCGCGCCCGCCGCAGGCGCAGGCCCTCCGGCGCGCGGTCGACGAGCGTCTCGATCACCGTGCCGGCCGCCTCCCGGGCGGCGCGGACCCAGTCCGCCCGGCCGAACCGCAGGCCCGCGTCGGACAGAGCGCCGACGGCGATGCCGTTGAGGCCCGTCAGCACCTTCGCGTCGACCGCGGGGCGCGGCTGCCGGGCACGCCCCGCGGCGTCGAGGGCGTAGTAGCCCCCCTCGCTGCGCCGGCCGTCGACGAGGCTCTCCGAGTCCTGGGCCGAGGCGAACGAGCCGTCGGGACGCCGCAGCACGTCGAGCAGGAAGCCCGCGACGGCGTCGGCGGCGTCGACGTCGCCGAAGCCGACCGCGAGATCCAGCATCTGGGCGTTGTCCGACAGCATCCGCTCGTAGTGCGGCTCGGTCCAGTCGCGGCGCACGGCGTAACGGAAGAAGCCGCCCTCGACAGGATCCCGCAGCGCCTGCGCGGCCGCATGGAGCCGACGCCCCAGAGCGTCGGCGGCCGCGTCGCCGTGGCGGCCCCGCTCGGCGAGGAACGCGATGACGGGGGCGTTCGGGAACTTGGGCCCCGTGCCGAGCCCGCCGTGCCGAGCGTCCTCGAGCGCCGCGATCGCCGCGACCGCCTCGGCGAGGTCCGTCTCCGACGGCAGCGCGCGGGCGTCGGGCTCCGGACGTGCGGCGAGGGCCTGCGCGATCGCCGCCCCGGTCGCCTCCACCTCGTCCCGGCGCCGCGTCCACGCCTCGGTCACCGCATCGAGGATCTGCCGGAACGACGGAACGTCGCGGACGGGCTGCGGCGGATAGTACGTCCCCGCGTAGAACACCCGTGCCCCCGCCGTCGCGAAGGCCGTCAGCGGCCAGCCGAGCTGCTGCGTGAACGCGCTCGCCGCCGCGATGAAGGCGTCGTCGACGTCGGGATGCTCCTCCCGATCGACCTTGATCGGGACGAAGCGCGCGTTCAGCTCGCGGGCGAGGGCGGGATCCGAGAACGACTCGCGCGCCATGACGTGGCACCAGTGGCACGTGGCGTATCCGATCGACACGAGGACCGGCACGTCGCGGCGCGCGGCCTCGGCGAACGCCTCCTCCCCCCACGGCCACCAGTCCACGGGATTGTCGGCGTGTGCCGCGAGGTACGGGCTCACGGCGTCGCGCAGTCGCTCTGCCATGCCGCCCAGCCTAGGGGGCGGGTCCGGACGCGAGAACGCCCCGCCTCCCGCGCTGTGCGGACGGAGGCGGGGCGTTCTCGGCGAGCGGGTCAGGCGGCGACGGCTGCCTGACGGTCGGCGACGGCCGTGCGGACGGCCGCGAACAGCGGGTGCGCGGCATCCAGTCCCGTGACCCGCTCCGTGAACGTCTCGGCGTCGAGGGCCGCGAGCATCTGCTGCAGCTCGATCGCCTGCTCGTCGCCGGCGTCGTCGAACCACAGCGCCGCGGCGATCGCCGACACGAGCGCCGAGGCGCCGAGGCCGTGCTCGAGCGCCTCTGCGGCGGGCCCGACGAAGCGCTCGTGGCGTGAGAGCTTCCGCAGCGGCTGCCGGCCGACGCGGTGCACGGTGTCGGGCAGCGCCGGGTTCCGGAACCGGGCGAGGATGGTCGCGCGGTAGGCGGCGAGCTCCTCGGCGGGGAAGCCGTGCTTCGCCGCGAGCAGCGCCGACGTCTCCTCGAGCGCGGCCTCGACGGACGCCGCGACCGAGGCGTCGGCGAGGGCGTCGGCGATCTTCTCGATCCCCGCGCGGGCGCCGTGGTACGCGGTCGCCGCGTGCCCCGTGTTCACCGTGAAGAGCTTGCGCTCGATGTACGGCGCGAGATCGTCGACGAAGTGCGCGCCGGGGACGCTCGGCAGCTCTCCCTCGAACGGCGTCCGCTCGATCGCCCACTCGAAGAACGGCTCGACCGTGACGTCGATCCCGCCGTCCTCCGGCTGACCGGGGACGATGCGGTCGACGGCCGTGTTCGCGAACACGGCGCGGCCGACGAGCGCGTCCCAGCTCGTGCCCGCGAGCTCCTGGATCTCCGCGCGCAGCTGATCGGTCGCGCCGATCGCGTTCTCGCACGCCATGATCTGCAGCGGCGGCGCATCGGGCTCCCGCAGGGCGAGGCCCGAGAGGATGTGCGGCGCGATGAAGCGCAGCACGGTCGGCCCGACGGCGGTCGTCACGACGTTCGCCGTCGCGACCTCGTCCGCAACGGCCTGCGGGTCCTCCGCGCTGTTCACGGCTCGGAAGCCCGAGACCACGTGGTCGACCCCGCCTTCCCCGACCTCGCGCACCGTGTACTCGTCGGCGTCGTTCAGCGCGTCGACGAGGGGAGCGGCGACGTCCGAGAAGACGACCTCGTACCCGCCCTCGTGCAGCAGGAGCCCGACGAAGCCGCGCCCGATGTTGCCGGCGCCGAAGTGGACGGCCTTCATGCCTGCTCCTCGTTGACGGTCTGGAAGAGCGAGAAGAGCTCCTCGGGCGTCGAGGCCGCCTTCAGCCTCGCGACCTGGTCGTCGTCGGAGAAGAGCGCCGCCACGTTCGACAGGATCGTCAGATGGGCGTCGCCCTGCCCGGCGATCCCGACGACGAACGTCACCGCGTCGCCGTCCCAGTCGACGCCGCCGTCGTAGCGGACGACCGAGAGCGCCGAGCCGCGGATGGCGTCCTTCGCCTCGTTCGTGCCGTGGGGGATGGCCAGCTCGTTGCCCATGTACGTCGACACGGTCTGCTCGCGGGCGAGCATGGCGTCGAAGTACGCGCCCGTCACCGCGCCGGCGCTCTCGAGGATGTCGGCGGCCTCCTTGACCGCCTCCTCGCGTGTCGCGGACCCGGCGTGGATGCGCACGTTCCCGACGGTGAGCACGCCGTCGTCGGACGAGCCGGCGGGCTCCTCGGAAGGAGCGGCGGCCGGGGCGTCCTCGGCGGGGGAGGACTGCTCGAGGAGCAGCTGCACGACCTCGTCGTACCGCGGCGAGTTCATGAAGTTGTCGACCGACACGTGCACCGCGTCGCCCTCCCTCTGCTTCGCGCGGTCGGTGAGCTGCGCCTGCGTGATGACGAGGTCGGCCGACCCGTCGAGCGCCGCGATCGCCTTGTTGGTGACCGTCACGCCCTGGATGCCCGCCTGCTTGATCTTGTTGCGCAGCACGCTCGCGCCCATGGCGGACGATCCCATGCCGGCGTCGCATGCGAAGACGACCTTCTCGATCGGACGGGTGGCGACCGCCGTGGTGCCGGCGAGGCCGCCGAGCACGCTCGACTTCCGGCCCTTGTTCGCCTCGGTCTGCGCGACCGCGGCCGAGAAGCCGTCCGTGCCCGCCGCCTCGGCGGCGAGGTCGCGCTTGCGGCTGGCGAGCAGCAGCAGCGCGCACACCGTGAAGCTCACCGCCGCCGAGAGGAGGACGGAGAGGATCACGCCGATGTGGCTTCCCGGCGCGGTCTGGATGAGCACCGCGAAGATCGAGCCGGGGGAGGCCGGCGCCACGAGGCCCGACTGGAAGATCATGTTCGTGAGCACGCCCGTCGCGCCGCCGGCGATGAGGCCGACGATGAGGATGGGCTTCGCGAGCACGTAGGGGAAGTACACCTCGTGGATGCCGCCGAGGAACTGGATGACCAGCGCGCCGGGCGCCGTGGCCCTCGCGGCGCCGACGCCGAAGAGGAGCAGCGCGAGCAGCATGCCGGCGCCGGGGCCGGGGTTCGCCTCCACGAGGAAGAGCAGGCTTCGGCCGGTCTCGGTCGCCTGCTCACTCCCGATCGGGGTGAAGACGCCGTGGTTGATGGCGTTGTTGAGGAAGAGTACCTTCGCCGGCTCGACGATGATGCTCGCGAGCGGGAGGAGGCCCGTCTCGACGAGCCAGCCCACGACCGCGCCGAGGATGTCGGTGACCCAGCGCATGACGGGTGCCAGCCAGAAGAACGCCGCCAGGGCGGTGAAGAAGGCCACGAAGCCCGCCGAGAAGTTGTCGACGAGCATCTCGAAGCCGGCTTTGATCCTTCCTTGCCACGGCTTCTCGACGACCTTCAGGATGTACGCGGCGAGGGGACCCGCGATCATCGCGCCGAGGAACATGACGGTGCCCGAGGCGCCGACGATGACGCCGAACGCCGCGACGGCGCCGACGACGCCTCCTCGGTGCTCGTAGACCATGCGTCCGCCCGTGAATGCGATCAGCAGCGGCAGGAGATAGGTGATGATGGGCGAGACGAGGCCCAGCCACTCCTGTCCGTCAGGAGTGATCCCTCCGCCGAGGATGCGGGAGTCGGCCCACTGCCAGGCGACGATCGGCCCGTCCTGCCCGAGCCAGCCGGTGTCGATGAAGAGCGCCGTCAGGAGCCCCCAGGCGATGAAGGCGGAGATGTTGGGCATGATCATGCCAGAGAGGAACGTGCCGAACTTCTGCACGCCCACGCGGAGGGTGCCGGGCGACTTCGTCCCGGCTGCTGCGTCGGTCATGGTGATGACTCTTTCTGCTGTGAAGGAGCGGTGGGATCAGGCGGATGCCGCGGCCTGGGCCGCGGCCCGGGCGGATGCGGCGTCGCTGGCCGCGACGGCCGCCTCGGCGATGCGCCGGGCATCGTCGAGGGTGTGCTTCTTGAGCTCGGCGCGCACGTCGACGAGAGCGGGCGGCGACATCGAGAGCGTCGTCGCGCCGAGCCCGACGAGCACGACCGCCAGCAGCGGATCGGCGGCGGCCTGACCGCAGATGCCGACGGGCTTGCCCCGGCGGGTCCCCGCGCGTCCGATCTCCGCGATGAGGCGGAGCACGGCCGGGTGCCACGGGTCCTGGTACGACGAGACGGAGCCGAGCATGCGATCGGCGGCCATCGTGTACTGCACGAGGTCGTTCGTCCCGACGGAGCCGAAGTCGGTGACCTCGAACACGGCGTCGGCGAGCAGCGCCACGGACGGCACCTCGATCATGACGCCCGCCGTCTTGATGCCGTGCTCGCGCGCGATGCGCGTGAAGTAGTCGGCCTCCTCGACCGTCGCGACCATCGGCGCCATGACCCACAGGTCCGCGTCGGTCGCGGCCTCCGCGTTCGCGAGCGCCGTCAGCTGGTCGCGCAGCACCTCCTCGTGGTGACGCAGCGCGCGCAGACCCCGGCGGCCGAGCGCCGGGTTCTCCTCGCCCGCGTCGGTGAGGAACTTCAGGGGCTTGTCGGCGCCCGCGTCGAGGGCGCGCACGACGACCTTCTTCCCCGGGAACGCCTCGAGCAGCCTCGTGTACGACGCGGTCTGCGACTCCACCGTGGGCGCCTCCTCCGAGCTGAGGAAGAGGAACTCCGTGCGGAACAGGCCCACGCCCTCCGCTCCGAGCGCCACGGCCTCCGCGGCGCCGTCGGGATTGCCGAGGTTGGCGAGGAGCGGCACCGGCGTGCCGTCGGCGAGCGCACCCGGCGTGACGGGGGCGGAGGCCGCGGCCTCACGGGCGGCGGCGCGCTCCGCCGCCTCGGCGAGCTGCTCGTCCGACGGGTCGACCGTGACGACTCCCGACGCCGCGTCGACGATGACCGTCGCGCCGTCGACGAGCTCGTCCGTCTCGCCCGTTCCCACGACCGCGACGATGCCCTTGTCGCCGGCGAGGATCGCCGTGTGCGACGTCGGGCCGCCCTCGGTCGTGACGACCGCGAGCACCTTGTCGAGGTCCAGGAGCACGGTGTCGGCGGGGGCGAGGTCGGGCGCGACGAGCACGAACGGATGCCCCGGGTCGGGGACGCCGGGTGCCGAGACGCCGCGCAGATGCGCGATGACGCGCTGCGCGACGTCCGCGAGGTCGGCCGCGCGCTCGCCCAGGTAGCCGCCCATGGCCTGCAGCGTCTCGGCGAACTCGGCGAAGGCCGCGTGCACGGCCCACTCTCCCGTGCTGCCGGCGTCGATGCGGGCGTGGACGCCCTCTTCCAGCGTGGGGTCCTCGGCCATCATGGCCTGCGCCTCGAGCACGTCGCGAGCGGCGCCGCCGGCGCGCTCGCCGCGTGCGTTGAGCTCCGCGGCGACGGCGGCGACCGCCTCGGCCACGGCGGCCTTCTCGTCATCGGGGGTCTTCGTGCTCTTCTCGTCGCGCGGGGGCTCGAGCCGCGCCGCCATGCGCGCGATCGGGCCGTGCGCGACGCCCTGTCCGATGCCGACGCCGCGGAGCTCGCTCATCAGGATCACGCGGCGTCCGTGTCGGTCTCGAGCTGCGTCACGAGAGCGTCGAGCACGCCCTCCGCGCCGTCTCCTTCGACCGAGAGCGTGACCTCGTCGCCGGAGTTGGCCCCGAGCGAGATGACGCCGAGGATGCTCGCGGCGTTGACCGGCTTGCCGTCGCCCTTGGCGATCGTGACCGGGAGACCCGAGTTCTTCGCGGCCTCGGCGAAGAGCTTGGCGGGGCGTGCGTGCAGGCCGTGCGACGACGCGATCTTCACGGTACGGGTGACAGCGGGCATGGGGACTCCTTGTGGATCATTCGGATGCGGGCGCACCCGGGGTGGGGACGGCGCGCACGAGCGCGAGCACGCGCGTGCCGTCCGTGTCGGTGAAGACGTCGTCCGGCAACGGCACGACGGCGACGCCGCGCGGCGTCGCCGCAGCGCGGATCGCGTCGAGCGATGTCGTGAGGTGCGGCCCCACGAGCACGATGTCCGCCGAGTCGAGATCGATCGGCAGCGAGAGCTGCGTGCCCGCGAAGGCCGTGTAGGCGAGGCCGGCGGCACCGGCGGCACGGTTGACGCGATGCGCCACGAACGTGCTCGATGCACCCGCACCGCACACCACCAAGATCCTCATCGACCGACGCCTCCTGGTTACTCATCCTTCCGACCTCGGCGAGCGCTCACAACCACTCTTTCTTCCGCCCGGGCGGAAAGCGGCTGGGAACCCGGCGATCGCAGCCGTGATTGACTGTCGTGAGCGCGTGCGGAGGAGGTGCGGATGTCGCGTCAGCGCCAGGATCGTCTCGTCGCGGTCCTCCTCCGCGACGGCGGATGGATGACGGCGGCCGCCCTGTCGGACCTCTTGGGCGTCACGACGCGCAGCATCCGCTCGTACGTCACCGCGGTCAACGCGCGCCTCCCCGATCGCCCGGTCATCGCCTCGGGGCCCGCAGGCTATCGCGTCCATCCGACCGGAGCCGCGCTCCTGAAGGAGAGCGGCGAGCCGCAGACGGCGTCGCCGCGCGATCGGCTGCACCGTCTCATCCACGCCCTCATCGACGCGGACGACGGGGTCGACGTGCACGAGACGGCCGACGCGCTCCACGTCAGCGATGCGACCCTCGAGTCCGACCTCGCGCGCGTGCGCGCGCTCGTGCGCGAGGGGGGCGAGCTCGCCCTCGAGCGTCATGGGCCGCGCGTCGCGCTCGCCGGATCGGAGCTCGCGCGCCGGCGCCTGCTCAGCTCGCTCGCGCACGACGAGATGGAGGACGGCTCCTTCGACGTCGAGGTGCTGCGCCGGGTCGCGGGGTCGACGTCGGTCTCGGGCGACGCCTTCGGCCGCTTCAAGGCCGACCTCGCGGCGGAGCTCGGCGGTCTCGGGTACTTCGTCAACGAGTTCGCCGCCGCGGACGTCACGCTGCACGTGTCGATCGCGGTCGACAGGGCGCGGCAGGGTCGGGCGTTGGAGACCGTGCACGACGAGCCGTCCGCCGAGCAGGAGCGGTTCGCCGAGGTCGTCGGCCGTCTGGCGGAGAGCGATCTCGGCGTCGCCCTGGGCCGGGGCGATCGCATGCACCTGGCCTCCCTCCTCCTCACCCGCGTCGTCGTGCCCGGCGCGGGCACGCTCGGCACGAGCCGCGTCGATCCCGTGATCGACGCGGCCGTGCGCGCCGCCGTCACACGGGTCTCGCACGCGTACCTCGTGGCGCTCGAGCGCGAGGAGTTCGTCGAGCGGCTGTCGCTGCACGTGCAGAACCTCGCGCACCGGGCTCGGGAGCAGGCATGGTCGCGCAATCCGCTCACGCGCTCCCTCAAGGCGACGTATCCGATGATCTTCGAGGTCGCCGTGTCGATCGCGGGGGAGCTGTCCGAGCGGCTGGGCATGTCGATCCGCGACGACGAGATCGCCTACATCGCCATGCACGTCGGCGGCGAGCTCGAACGCGGCAGACGGGAGGAGACCCGCCTCACGGCGACCATCGTCTGCCCGGGCTACTACGAGCTGCACGAGCTGCTGCGCTCGAGCATCACGCGATCGCTGGGACAGGCCGTGGAGGTGACGGAGGTGGTCACCCGCATCGACCCCGACTGGAAGGCGATCGCCACCGACCTCGTGCTCACCACGATCGAGCCGCCCACGCCCTCCGACCGCATCGTGCGCATCCGCCCCTTCCTCACGGACGGCGACGTCGAACGCGTCACCCAGGAGGCCGCGCGCATCCGCCGCGCGAGGCGCCTCTCGCGACTGCGGGCCGAGCTCGAGCGCTACTTCGACGCCGGCGCGTTCGCGCGCGGGCTGGACGGCGCGGACGGCGAGGAGGGCGTCATCCGCCGGCTCGGCGGGATGCTCGTCGAGCGCGGCGTGATCGACGACGCGTACGTCGAGGGCGCGATCGAGCGGGAGCGGATGTCGTCGACGGCGTTCACCGACGCGCTCGCCGTCCCGCATGCGCTGCGGATGACGGCCACGCGCACCGCGATCGCGATCGGCATCGCCGATTCGCCGGTGCCGTGGGGCGACTCCCGCGTGCAGGTCGTCGCGCTGGCGGCCTTCAGCGAGAGCGACCGCGAGGCGTTCCAGACCGTGTTCGAGCAGTTCGTGGAGGTGTTCGGGGAGCGCGAGAACGCGCAGCGCATCATCCGCCGGGGCACAGACTTCGCCGGCTTCCTCGACGAGCTCGTCGCCATCATCGGCAGCTGAACCGACGCGCCCCGCCGCCCGGCGGGATTACGCCGTGTTTCTCCATGAGAAGCCCGTGTTAAGCGCGATTCGACTCGCGGCGAGCACGACCGGCATCGTTGCGACGACCCGCACCGCCCGGCCCGCTCGCATGGAGGTCCCCGTATGCCCGCCTCGCCCCTCGTCGACGCCGCCCCCCGCATCGACGCGCTCGTCGACGCGCTCGCCGGCTCGCATCCCGAGATCGAGGTGCGCCGTCCCGGCGCCGAGACGGCCGCGTACGCGCTCGACGCGGGCACCCGCCGCGAGATCGTCGGCGCCGGTCCGGCCGTCGCCTTCCCGGCCGATGCGCAGCAGGTGCAGCGGGTCGTCCGCGCGGCCGCGGCGGCGGGCGTCGCCGTCGTCCCCCGCGGCGCGGGCTCGGGGCTGTCGGGCGGCGCGCGTGCCGACGCGGCCCAGCTGGTGCTCTCGACCGAGCGCCTCACGCGCGTCATCGAGGTCTCGCCCGGCGACGAGGTCGCCGTCGTGGAGCCGGGCGTCGTCAACGCGGACCTCAACGCCGTGCTCGCGCCTCACGGCCTCTTCTACGCTCCGGATCCGGCGAGCTACGCGATCTCCTCGATCGGCGGCAACATCGCCACGAACGCCGGCGGCCTGCGCTGCGCGAAGTACGGCGTGACGCGCGAGTCCGTCCTCGCGCTCGACGTCGTGCTCGCCGACGGCAGTCTCGTGTCGGTCGGGCACCGATCCATCAAGGGCGTCACGGGGTACGACCTCGTCTCGCTCCTCGTGGGCTCGGAGGGGACGCTGGGCATCGTCGTGGCGGCGACCGTGCGCGTGCGCCCGCTCCCCGTCGCGCGGCGCACCGTCACCGCGTTCTTCCCGAGCACCGCGGAGGGCGCGGAGGCTCTCGGCGCCATCACGCGCACGCGCGTGCGGCCGTCCGTGGTCGAGTTCCTCGACGAGCCCAGTCTCGACTCCATCGACCGTCACAGCGGGACGAGCCTGCGCGCGCGGGGGGCCTCGCTCGTCCTCGTCGAGCTCGACGGCTTCGGGATCGACGAGCAGACCGCGGAGCTCTCGGAGGCGCTGATCGCCGCGGGAGGCGCGGTGCGGACGGAGAGCGACGCCGACGGCGCCGTCCTCTGGGAGCTGCGCCGCAGCGGTCGCGGGATCGACGAGGGGGAGTGGTTCCTCGGCGGAGACGTCGCGGTGCCGAAGTCGCGCCTGCCGGAGGTCTACGCCGCGTTCGCCGGGATCGCGCGCCGGCACGACGTGCGCATCGCCGCCGTCGCCCATGCCGGCGACGGGAACCTCCATCCCTCCGTGACGCGGACGATCCCCGAGGGCGGCGACCCCGCCCACCCCGACCCCGCGCTGCACGAGGCCCTCGAGGACATCGCCCGTCTCGCGCTCTCCCTCGGCGGCACGGTCACCGGGGAGCACGGCATCGGCAGCGTCAAGCGCGAGCTGGCCGCCCTCGAGCTGTCCGATCGGGTGATCGACGCGCACCGCGCGGTGAAGGACGCCCTGGACCCCCAGGGTCTGCTCAACCCCGGCAAGGCCTACTGAACCGTTCCCGCACCACCCCCCACCCCGGAGGAGACCTCACATGACTCACCGACGCACCCGCCGCGCACTCGCCGCAGCCCTCGGCATCGCGGCGAGCATCGCCCTCGTCGCCGGCTGCGCCGGCCAGGCCGACGAGGCGTCGTCGGCCTCGGGCGAGGACTCGAGGGAGGGCGGTGACATCGTCTTCCTCATCAACTCGCTCGGGACGAGCTGGGTGCCCAACGAGAGCTCGGTGTCGAGCTACGAGGGAAACATCTGGGGCCAGATCACCGACAAGCTCGTCTACGTCGACGAAGAGGGCGCCGTCAGCCCCTGGGTCGCCGAGAGCTGGGAGCAGAACGACGATGCGACCGAGTTCACGTTGCATCTGAAGGAGGGCGTCACCTTCTCCGACGGCACGGCCCTCGACGCCGAGGCGGTCGTGGCGAACCTCGACTACTGGGCGTTCGGCGACGAGGAGAAGGGGATCATCCCGATCGGGCTGTTCCCCAAGACGTACGTCGGCGCCGAAGCCGTCGACGACACCACGGTGAAGGTGTCGTTCGACGCCTCCACGCTCGGGTTCATCCCCACGCTCGGCTACCACGGCTCGATCCTCGTCTCGCCGGAGACGCTCGCGCTGTCCAAGGAGGAGCAGGCCGATCTGTCGAACTTCTCCGGCTCGGGGCCCTTCGTCGTCGAGTCGTGGGCGGACGGCGACAACGTCGTGCTGAGCAAGCGCGACGACTACGCGTGGGGGCCCGAGGCGCTCGGGCGGACCGATGCCGCCTATCTCGACTCGATCACCTACAAGCTCGTGTCGGAGGCGAGCACGCGCATCGGTGCGCTGACCTCTGGACAGGCGCAGGTCATCTACAACATCCAGCCGAGCGAGCTCGACGGCCTCGCCGACCAGGGCTACACGATCGGCATCCCGCGGTACCTCGGGTTCACCAACGGGTACCGGGTGAACGTCAACGCCGAGCCGTTCGACGACGCACTCGTGCGGCAGTCGTTCCAGCACGCGATCGACCGCCAGGAGATCCTCGACACCGTCTACACGGAGGACTGGCAGGCCGCCGAGGGCATCGTCCAGAGCAACGTCCCGGAGGCGTCCGATCACTCGGACGAGTTCGCCTACGACGCGGAGCAGGCCGCCGAGCTGCTCGACGAGGCCGGCTGGGAGCTCGGACCGGACGGCGTACGCACGAAGGACGGCGAGACGCTCTCGGTCACGCTCTACCCGAACCCGTACCTGACGACGTCGAGCGCGATCGACGAGCTCGTGTCGCAGCAGCTCGCCGCGCTCGGCTGGGACGTCTCCGTCCAGGAGTACGACGTCTCCACGTACGCCGAGAAGGTCTCGAACGACGAGAACACCCCGCTGTACGAGACGACCCGCTCGTTCATCGACGTCGGCACCGTCGCGAGCATCCTGACCAGCGCGAACAACGGAGAGGACTGGTTCGGGCTCGGCGAGAGCGACGAGACGCTGAACGACCTGCGCGACCGCATCGCCCAGGCCACGGACACCGACCTCCGCGCCGAGGCGGTCGACGAGCTGCAGACATACGTGCTCGAGCAGGGCCTGTTCATCCCGGTCACCCAGATCGTGCAGCGCATCTACGTGCAGAGCCCCGATCTGCAGGGCGTCACGTACAACGGCGTCGCCTACGCGAACTACTACACGGCCTACCTCGAAGACTGACGCGCTCCGTGCCCGGCGGCAGGCCGCCGGGCACGGAGGCGGAACGGACGACATGAACCCGACGTACCCGATATACGCCCTACGGCGCCTGGCGCAGGCCGTCGTCGTCGTCCTTCTCGCCTACGTGTTCACGTTCGTCGTGATCAGCGTGCTGCCGGGAGACCCCGTCTCCAGCACGCTCCGCAATCCCGAGAACGGCTTCACGGAGGAGCAGATCGCGCAGATCGTGGCCTACTACGGTCTCGACCGGCCCGTCTACGTGCAGCTGTGGGAGTCGCTCAGCAGGTTCGTCGTCGGCGACTTCGGCATCTCGCTGCGCTCGAGCCTTCCCGTGTCAGGGACGATCGCCGATGCGCTGCCATCGACCCTTGCGCTCGCCGGCACCGCGCTCGTCGTCGCGATCGTGCTCGCCTTCGCCGTCGCGTACGGCACGCAGCGGGTCCCGGTCCGCTACGGGCAGGGACTGCTGCGCTCCTTCCCCGCGCTCTTCCTGTCGGTCCCGAACTTCGTCATCGGCCTGCTCCTGCTGAACGTCTTCGCGTTCCAGCTCGGCCTGTTCTCGGTGATCGACCCCAACAGCGGGTGGGCGACCTTCTTCGCCGCCGTGGCACTGGGCATCCCCGTCTCGGCCCAGATCGCCGAGGTGCTCATCACAGGTCTCGACCACGAGGCGGAGCAGGAGTACGCCTCCGTCGCGCGCTCGCGGGGGCTCGGGCGGACGAGGCTGTTCTTCGCCCACCTGCTCAAGCCCTCCTCGCTGCCCGTCGTCACGGTCGTCGCCCTCACCGTCGGAGAGCTGCTGGGCGGTGCGCTCATCACCGAGGCGGTGTTCGGCCGGGCCGGTGTCGGCAGCGTCGTCCAGAGCGCGGTGGCCTCGCAGGACCTCCCCGTCCTGCAGGCCGTCGTCTCGCTCGCCGCAGCCGTCTTCGTCGTCGTCAACCTCATCGCCGACCTCGTCTATCCGCTGCTCGACCCCCGCGTGAGCATCGTGCCCTCGTCCCCGCACGTCGCACGTCGCCGACGCCGCACCGCGGACGGGCCCCCGCAGGCATCCGGCCCCCTCGCGAAGGAGCAGGTGAGCGCGTCATGACCGCCACGATCGCCGCACTGCCCGACGGCCTCCCCGCGGCCGGCCCTCGCGCGCGGCGCCGTTTCGAGCTGAGCCGGATCCGCGGCCTCCCGCCCACCGTCGCCCTGTCGCTTCTCGTCCTGCTGGTCGTCGTCGCCTGGTCCTTCGCGCCGGCGCTCTTCACCTCCTACGACCCCGTCAACGGCGACACCTCGGAGAAGTTCCTCGCTCCCGGCGGCGCGCACTGGCTCGGCACGGACCACCTCGGACGCGACGTCTTCGCCCGCATCGTGTACGGAACCTCCTCCTCGGTCACCAGCGCGCTCGTCGCCGTGACGATCGGCGTCGTCGTCGGCGGCCTGATCGGGCTGCTCGCGGGCTTCCTCGGCGGCTGGGTCGACGTCGTGCTGGCCCGCATCGTCGACGTGCTCCTGGCGATACCCGGCTTCCTCCTCGCCGTCGTGATCGTCAGCTCCCTCGGCTTCCAGACCATCAACGCCGCGATCGCCACGGGGGTGTCGGCCGTCGCCGTCTTCGCGAGGGTGATGCGCGCGGAGGTGCTCAAGGTCCGCCGCGCGGTGTTCGTGGAGGCCTCCGCCCTGCAGGGCGGATCCTCGTGGCACATCCTCGCCCGGCACGTCCTGCCGAACGCGTCGCGGTCGGTGCTGGCCCTGGGCGTGCTCCAGTTCGGCACGTCGATCCTCGTCATCGCGGGCCTGGCCTTCCTCGGCTACGGAGATCCGCCTCCCGCCTCGGACTGGGGACTCCTCGTCGCCTCGGGCAAGGACTATCTGGTCTCCAGCCCGTGGCTCGTCTACGCCCCGGCGCTCGTGATCGTCGCGACGGTGCTGTCGGTGAACCGCGTCAGCCGCTGGCTGAGGAAGACGGGCTGAACGGTCATGCACGCCACAACCGAGAGGACGGGAATCCGCTCATGACGGGAACGGCATCCGCGCCGCTGCTGCGCGTCGACGGGCTGTCCGTGTCGTACGGCCGGACGGAGGTCGTCTCCGACGTCGGGTTCTCCCTCGAGCGCGGCGAGAGCCTCGCGCTCATCGGCGAGTCCGGCTCCGGCAAGTCGACCATCGCGAGATCCGTGCTGCGGCTTCTGCCGGCGGCCACGGGCCGTGCGAGGGGACGCGTCGAGTTCGAGGGACGGGACGTCCTCGCGCTCCCCGAACGGCGGTTCCGGCCGCTGCGCGGCCGATCGCTCGGCTTCGTGCCCCAGGACCCGGCCAACGCGCTGAACGCCGTCCGCACCATCGGATCGCAGGCGAACGAGGCGGCGTCGCTCGCCGGGGGGCTCGATGCGTCCGAACGGCGCCGGCGCATCCTCGACACCTTCGAGCGGGTGGGGCTCGACGACCCCGAGCGCGTCCTCCGCTCCTATCCGCACCAGCTCTCCGGCGGCATGCTGCAGCGCGTCCTCATCGGGCTGGCCGTGCTCCCGGAGCCGGCCCTCATCGTGGCCGACGAGCCGACGAGCGCGCTCGACGTGACCATCCAGAAGCGCATCCTCGACCTGCTGTCCGAGCTGCAGTCGTCCCTCGGCATCGGTCTGCTGCTCATCACGCACGATCTCGCGATCGCGGCGGAGCGGGCGGACGCGCTCGTCGTGCTCAAGGACGGCGTCGTGCAGGAGGCGGGACGCGCCTCGGAGGTCTTCGCCGCGCCGAGCTCGGACTACGCCCGCGCGCTGCAGGCCGATGTGCCCGCGCTCAACCCCG
Organism: Microbacterium sp. AB; assembly: GCF_032878875.1. Taxonomy (NCBI): domain Bacteria; kingdom Bacillati; phylum Actinomycetota; class Actinomycetes; order Micrococcales; family Microbacteriaceae; genus Microbacterium; species Microbacterium betulae. The sequence continues at coordinate 1,163,646 of NZ_CP118157.1, forward strand.
ACCGCTACCGCGAGGCGCGCGCTCGGCGTCGCGGCGAGGACGTCGAGCGCATCGCGGTGCGCGGGGCGACGAAGACGTTCGTCGTCGACGGCGCTCCCTTCACCGCCGTCGACGACGTCTCGTTCTCGGTCGCCGCCGGCACGACGCACGCTCTCGTCGGGGAGTCGGGCTCGGGGAAGACGACGACCGTGCGGCTGCTGCTCGGACTCGACCAGCCGGACGCGGGGGAGATCGTCGTGGCGGGGGAGCGCGTCGACGCCCGAAGCGGGTCCGAGCTGCGGACGCCTCGACGCCACCTGCAGCTCGTGTACCAGAACCCGTTCACGTCGCTCGACCCCACCTGGCGCGTCGACCGGATCGTGGGCGAGCCCCTCGACCGCTACCGCGTCGGCGACCGGAGGGAGCGCGAGAGGGCGGTGCGCGAGGCGCTCGCCTCCGTCGGGCTGGCCGACCGTCTGCTGCGCCGTCGGCCGTCCGACCTCTCGGGCGGCCAGCGTCAGCGCGTCGCGATCGCGCGCGCTCTCGTGCTGCGGCCCGACGTCATCGTGCTCGACGAGCCGACCTCGGCGCTCGACGTCAGCGTGCAGGCCGAGATCCTCGACGTGCTCGTCCGGCTGCAGGTCGAGCGCGGCCTGACGTACCTCTTCGTCTCGCACGACCTCGCGCTCGTCCGGCAGGTCGCCGACACGGTGTCGGTGCTGCAACGCGGCCGGATCGTCGAGCACGGCCCGGTGGACCGTGTGCTCACGTCTCCGGAGCAGCCGTACACGCGCGCCCTCATCGAGGCCATCCCCGACCCCGCGGCCCACGCCCGCACCCTGATCGACGCCGGCTGATCCGCATCGGTCCGCACGACAGAAGAAGGAGCATCATGACCAACGACCAGACGCTCGTCGACCGCCCGCGCACGCGGCCCGCCCTCGTCGAGGCGCTCTCCGAGCCGAAGGGGTTCGGCGACCAGACGCTGCGCGACAGGCGTCCCGACGCGATCGAGCTGCTCGGGGGCATCCCCGACCCCGCTGTGCTCCCCGCCGAGGAGATCGCCGCGGCGACCGTGCGCGTGCTCTCCGAGCCCGGCGTCCCCGCGCTGCAGTACTCGCGCACGCCGGGGATCCCCGCGCTGCGCGAGTGGATCGCGGCGCGCGAGGGCGTCCCCTCCTCCCGGGTCCTCGTCACGAACGGCGGGTTCCACGGCCTCTCGCTCGGCATCCAGGCGTTCGTGGAGCGCGGCGCGCTCATCGCCGTCGACAACCCCGTCTTCCCGCTCCTCCTCCGCGGAGCGGAGCTCGCGGACGCGCGGATCCTCCCCGTCCCGGTCGGACGGCACGGCCTCGACGTCGAGCACCTCGGCGACCTGCTGCGCGCGGGCGAGCGCCCGGCGGCCCTCTACACCGTCCCCGACTTCCACAACCCCTCGCAGGGGACGCTGCCCCTCGACGCCCGCGTCGAGCTGGTCCGCCTCGCCGAGCGCTACGGGTTCGTCGTCCTCGCCGACAACCCCTACCGCGAGCTGCGCTTCCGCGGCGAGCCGGTGAGCGCGGAGCCCTTCAACACCTCGAGCCACGTCCTGCACGTGAACACGTTCACCAAGACGCTGGGCCCGGGACTGCGGCTCGGATGGCTCGTGCTGCCGGAGGAGCTCGCCCCCGACGTCCTCGCCCTGCGCACGCGGCAGGACTCCCACAGCTCGACGCTCGTGCAGGCCGTCGTCGCCGAGCTGCTGACCTCCGATCCCGGTCTCTTCGACACGACGCTCGACCGCGCCAGGGCGTTGTACCGCAGCCGGTCCGACGTCTTCGCCGCGGCCCTCGAGCAGGAGGCGCCGGGGGCGTTCGAGATCGATGCGCCCGAGGGAGGCCTGTTCCTCTGGCCGCGCCTGCGCGACGACGCCGTCGACGCCGACCGGCTCGCGACCGACGCGAGCGCCGAGGGGATCGAGTACCAGCGCGGCTCGTTCTTCCCCTCGGGACCGGGCACGGACGCCGGCCGGCGACTGCGGTTCGCCTTCGGGGACAAGGACGAGGACGTCCTGCGCGAGGCGGCCGTGCGCATCGGCCGCGCGCTGCGCCGGCAGACGGGGGGCTGAGCGGCCGGCTCGCCGCCCGTCCGTGGGGGGAAACGCCGCTTTCCCGACCGGGAAAACGACACTTTCCCCCCACAAACGGGAGGAGGCGCGCTCAGCCGCCGGTGAGGATGCGCTCGACGGCGTCGAGCAGCGGATCGTCCGGGGGCTCCAGGCGGACGGTGTCTCCTCGGCGCACGTCGAGGGTCATGAGCGCGATCACGCTGGCGGCGTCGGCCCGCCGCCCGTCCTCCGACACGATCGTCAGGCGCGAGGAGGAGTCCCGCACGCGCTTCGCGATGTCGGCGGCGGGACGCGCGTGGAGACCGAGCGGCGCGGCGACGACGACGCGGCGTCCCGCCGTCACAGCCGGTCGACGAGGTCGCGGACGGCGGCGTCGAGCGCCGACAGCCGCGCCGCCGCGTCCTCCGCCGACTCGCCGCGCACGTCGAGGTACGTCTTCAGCTTCGGCTCGGTGCCGCTCGGGCGCACGATGACGCGCGAGCCGTCGTCGAGCGTGTAGCGCAGGATGTCGCCCGACGGGCCGCGGTCCGCGGGGCGCAGCAGATCCTCCGCGCGGTCCACGGCTCGCCCGCCGAACCTCTCCGGAGGCTGTGCGCGCAGGGCGCCCGTGATCCGGCCGATGACCGAGAGGTCGTCCACGCGGATGGAGACCTGCCCGCTCGCGAAGTGGCCGATCTCGGCCGCGAGCTCCTCCAGCAGTCCGAGGAGCGTCGTGCCGCGCCCTCGCGCCTCGGCGGCGAGGCCGAGCACGGCCACCGCGGCGGAGATGCCATCCTTGTCGCGCACGGTGTCCGGGTTCACGAGGTACCCGAGGGCCTCCTCGAAGCCGTAGACGATGCCCGGGGCGCGCGCGATCCACTTGAAGCCCGTGAGCGTGGTGCGCAGCTCCAGGCCGTGCCGCTCGGCGATGACGCCGAGACCCGGCGAGGAGACGAGGGAGCAGGCGAGCGCGGCGCCGGGGACGCCCCGAGCCGCCTGCGCGGCGCGCCAGCCGAGGAGCAGCCCGATCTCGTTCCCCGTCAGGCGGCGCCATCCGTCCGGCGCCGGCACGCCCACCGCGAGACGGTCGGCGTCGGGGTCGTTCGCGAGGACGAGCTCCGCGCCGGACGCGCGCGCCGTCGCGAAGGACAGGTCCATCGCCCCGGGCTCCTCGGGGTTCGGGAAGGCGACCGTGGGGAACGCCGGATCGGGGTCGATCTGCTCGATCACGGGGGTCGGCGCGGGATAGCCCGCCCGCTCGACGATGCGCGAGAACGTCTCCCAGCCCACGCCGTGCATGGCCGTGTAGACCCACCGCAGTCCCTCCGCGGACGCGGGGGCGGGGGCCACGACCGTCGTCGCGGCGAGGTAGGCGTCGACGATCCCCTCGTCGCCGATCTCGTAGGCGTCCGACCGCGGCAGGTCGGGAACGCGCCGCGCGTCGGCCACCCGCCGGATGTGCGCGGCGATCTCCCCGTCGGCAGGCGAGACGATCTGCGCCCCCTCGTCGGCCCCGCCGAGGTAGACCTTGTAGCCGTTGTCGTTCGGCGGGTTGTGGCTCGCCGTGACCATGACCCCCGCGTCGGCGCCGAGATGGCGCACCGCGAACGCCAGCACGGGCGTCGGCAGGAGGCGGGGGAGCAGCACGGCGCGCAGCCCGGCGCCGGCGAAGAGCTCGGCGGAGTCGCGGGCGAACGCCTCGGAGTTGCGGCGTCCGTCGTACCCGACGACGACCGTGGGCCGCACGCCGTCCGCCGCTCTCGCGGAGAGGTACGCCGCGAAGCCCGCCGCCGCCTGCGCGACGAGCACGCGGTTCATGCGCAGCGGCCCGGCGCCGAGCTCGCCGCGGAGACCGGCCGTGCCGAACGCGAGCCGGCCGGCGAAGCGGGCGGCGAGGTCGGCTGCGGCCCGCGCGTCGCCCCCTGCGGCCGCGTCGACGATCGTCGAGAGCTCCTCCCGCGTCACCGGATCCGGGTCCTGGGCGATCCAGTCCCTCGCCTGCGCGATGACGTCCATCAGAGCCTCCCGACGACCTCGGCGAGGAGGGCCGAGATGCGGCCCTCCGCGGCACGCCCCGCCTCGATGACCTCGGCGTGGCTGAGCGGGTCGGGCGAGATGCCGGCGGCGAGGTTCGTGATGAGGGAGAAGCCGAGCACCTCCATCCCCGCCTCGCGGGCGGCGATGGCCTCGAGGGCCGTCGACATCCCCACGATGTCGCCGCCGATGGCGCGGGCCATCCGCACCTCGGCCGGCGTCTCGTAGTGGGGTCCGCGGAACTGGCAGTACACGCCGCTGTCGAGCGAGGCGTCGACCGACAGCGCGACATCGCGCAGGCGCCGGGAGTACAGATCGGTGAGGTCGACGAAGGTCGCGCCCTCGAGCGGCGAGTCGGCCGTGAGGTTGATGTGGTCGCTGATGAGCACGGGCTGCCCGGCGCGCCAGGTGTCCCTGATCCCGCCGGCGCCGTTGGTGAGGACCATGACCTCCGCCCCGGCCGCGGCGGCCGTGCGCACGCTGTGCACGACGCGGCGGACGCCGTGCCCCTCGTAGTAGTGGGTGCGCGCGCCGATGACGAGCACGTGCGCGCCCGCCGGCGTGCGGACGCTGCGCAGGGTCCCGACGTGGCCCTCGAGCGCCGGCCTCGAGAAGCCCGTGACCTCGGTGGCGGGGACGGACGCGATCGTCTCGCCGATGAGCTCGGCCGCCTTGCCCCAGCCGCTGCCGAGGGTGACGGCGACGTCGTGCCGCTCGACGCCGGTGAGCCGCGCGATGTCCGCGGCGGCGCGGGCGGCGACCTCGAAGGGATCGGCGGGCGGATCGAGCGGGTGGGCGCCTTCCAGAGTCATGGCACGAGCATAACGACCGGCCCCTGTCAGACGGTCGTGCGCCGCTGGGGGAGAATGGGCGCATGGCCTTTGACTTCGAGCGGACCCAGCGCATCGCCATTCTGGGAGGCGGCCCCGGCGGCTACGAGGCGGCGTTCGCAGGCGCCCAGCTCGGCGCCGACGTGACCCTCGTGGAGAGCACGGGCGTCGGGGGCTCCGCCGTCCTCACCGACGTGGTCCCCTCGAAGACCCTCATCGCGACCGCGGACGCGGCGCAGTCGATCGCCGACGCCGGGGAGCTGGGCGTGCAGTTCTACGCCAAGGGCGGCGACGGCAAGCCGCTCAAGCCGGAGGTGGCGATCAACCTCCTGGCGATCAACAAGCGGCTGCTGGCCCTGGCCGGACAGCAGTCGGAGGACATGCGCGCGCAGCTCATCGAGGCCGGCGTCAAGATCATCTCCGGTCACGGCCGTCTCGAGGGCGACGAGGCCATCGTCGTCTCGACGGGCCCCGGCGGCACGGAGTTCGACCGCGTCGAGGCGGACACGATCGTCGTCTCGGTCGGCGCGTCGCCCCGTGAGCTCCCGGCGGCGAAGCCCGACGGGAAGCGCATCCTCACGTGGAAGCAGCTCTACGACATCGACGCGGTCCCCGAGCACCTGGTCGTCGTCGGCTCGGGCGTCACGGGAGCGGAGTTCGCGTCGGCGTACATGAACCTCGGCGCGAAGGTGACGCTCGTCTCGAGCCGCGACCAGGTGCTCCCCGGCGAGGACCAGGACGCCGCCGAGGTGCTCGAGAACGTCTTCACCCGCGGCGGGATGACCGTGCTCGCGAAGGCGCGGGCCGCGAAGGTCGAGAACACGGGAGACCGCGTGACGGTCACGCTGTCGGACGGGCGCGTCGTGGAGGGCTCCCATTGCCTGATGGCGGTCGGATCCGTCGCCAACACGTCGGGCATCGGCCTCGAGGCGGCGGGCGTGCAGATGACCGACGCCGGGAACATCCGCGTCAACAAGGTGGGCCGCACCTCCGTGCCGAACGTCTACGCGGTCGGCGACTGCACGACGATGATGCCGCTCGCCTCCGTCGCCTCCATGCTCGGCCGCACCGCGGTGTTCCATGCGATGGGCGACGTCGCCATCCCGTTCGACCCCCACAAGATCGCCTCGAACATCTTCACGAGCCCCGAGATCGCGACCGTCGGATGGACGCAGCCCTCGGTCGACGACGGATCGGTGCACGCCGAGGTCTACAAGCTCCCCCTGGCCTCGAACGCGCGCGCCAAGATGATGGGGATCAGGGACGGCTTCGTCAAGCTGTTCGCCCACGAGGGCTCGGGGACGATCGTCGGCGGCGTGATCGTCGCCCCCAAGGCGTCGGAGCTCATCTACCCGATCTCGATCGCCGTCGAGCGCCGGCTCACGGTCGACCAGGTCGCGCGCGTGTTCGCGGCCTACCCCTCGCTCGCGGGCTCGATCACGGACGCGGCCCGCGCGTTGCACCACGTCGACCCCCGCGGCTGACGCGGGAGGCGGTCAGGCGATCAGCAGGAGCCGGTGGCCTGCGCCCACGGTGGCGCCGGGTGACGCGTCGATCCCGCCGATGCGCCCGTCCTTGTGCGCGTGCAGCGGCTGCTCCATCTTCATCGCCTCGAGCACGACGACGAGGTCGCCCTTGACGACCTGCTGACCCTCCTCGACGGCCACCTTCACGACGGTCGCCTGCATGGGAGAGGTCAGCGCATCGCCCGAGGCTCCCGCGGTGGCGGCGCCGGGCGCGTGGCTGCGGCGCGACGGCGGCACGGCCGCCGGACGGCCGGCCGCGCCCTCGGGCGCGGTGACGCGGTCGGGGATGCTCACCTCGAGCCGCTTGCCGTTCACCTCGACGACGACCGTGTGGCGCGGCTGCTCGGGGCGGGGGGCCGCCAGCTCGCCGTCCCACGGCGGGATGTCGTTGTCGAACTCCGTCTCGATCCAGCGGGTGTACACGCCGAACACGCCGTCTCCGGCCGTGAACGCCGGGTCGCGGACGACCTTGCGATGGAACGGCAGCACGGTGGGCATGCCGGCGACCTCGAACTCGTCGAGCGCGCGGCGCGACCGCTCCAGCGCCTCCTCGCGCGTGCGGCCCGTGACGACGATCTTCGCCAGCAGCGAGTCGAAGGCGCCGGACACCTCGTCGCCGGCGGTCACGCCGGAGTCGAGGCGGATGCCGGGGCCGCCGAAGGTCTTGAAGACGTTGATCGGGCCGGGCTGGGGCAGGAATCCGCGGCCGGGGTCCTCGCCGTTGATGCGGAACTCGAACGAGTGCCCCTGCGGCTGCGGGTCGTCGTACCCCAGCGTGCCGCCCGCGGCGATGCGGAACTGCTCGCGCACGAGGTCGATGCCCGTCACCTCCTCGGAGACGGGGTGCTCGACCTGCAGGCGCGTGTTCACCTCGAGGAACGAGATCGTGCCGTCCGCGCCGATGAGGAACTCGCAGGTTCCGGCGCCCGTGTAGCCGACCTCGCGCAGGATGGCCTTCGACGCGCTGTACAGGACGGCGTTCTGCGCGTCGGTGAGGAACGGCGCCGGGGCCTCCTCGACGAGCTTCTGGTGGCGACGCTGGAGCGAGCAGTCGCGCGTGGACACGACGACGACGTTGCCCTCCGCATCGGCGAGGCACTGGGTCTCGACGTGCCGGGGCCTGTCGAGGTACTTCTCGACGAAGCACTCGCCGCGGCCGAACGCCGCGATCGCCTCGCGCGTGGCCGAGTCGAACATCTCGGGGATCTCGTCGACGGTGCGGGCCACCTTCAGCCCGCGTCCTCCTCCGCCGTAGGCGGCCTTGATCGCGATGGGGAGCCCGGCCGTCTCGGCGAACGCGACGACCTCCTCCGCCGTGTCGACGGGGCCGGGGGTGCCGGGCGCGAGGGGAGCGCCGACCTTCTCGGCGACGTGGCGCGCCGTGACCTTGTCGCCGAGTGCCTCGATCGCCTCGGGCGACGGCCCGATCCAGACGAGTCCCGCCTCCTGGACGGCGCGGGCGAAGCCGGCGTTCTCGGCGAGGAACCCGTAGCCGGGATGGACGGCGTCGGCTCCGGCGCGGCGGGCGACGGAGAGGATCTTCTCGATGTGCAGGTAGGTCTCGGCGCTCGTGGACCCTTCGAGCGCGTACGCCTCGTCGGCGAGGCGGGTGTGGAGGGCGTCTCGATCCTGGTCCGCGTAGACGGCGACGGAGGCGATCCCGGAGTCGCGGGCTGCGCGGGCGATGCGGACGGCGATCTCGCCGCGGTTCGCGATGAGCACCTTGGCGATGGCAGGCATGGCTTCCAGACTAGTCAGGAGGGCGGGCTGGCTTTTGCGTGACCCTCACAAACTGCGTCGAGGAACATGCACTGATGTCTACGAGTCGTCCGCTGCGCCTGCGGCGCACGATTCAGTCCGGGATGCGGTTCCACAGCGAGGGCCAGGGCACGCCGAGCTCGCGCACGAGGCGTCGCAGCGTCGAGAGCGACATGCCGACGACCGTCGACGGGTCGCCCTCGATGCGCTCGATGAACGCGCCTCCCAGGCTGTCGACGGTGAACGCGCCCGCCACCAGCAGCGGCTCGCCGGTCGCGACGTACGCGGCGATCTCCGCCTCGGAGACGTCGGCGGCGAAGGAGACCGAGGCCTCGGCCGTGGCGTGCGCCTCGACGGGCGGCCATCCCTCGCGCACGCGGAAGACGCTGTGGCCCGAGTGGAGCACGCCCGTCCGTCCGCGCATGTCCCGCCAGCGGGCGGTCGCGGCCTCCGCGGTGTGCGGCTTGCCGAAGATCTCGCCGTCGAGCGCGAACATCGAGTCGCCGCCGACGACGACGCCGTCGAAGCCGGGATGCTCGGCGCCCACCCGCTCCGCGACGTCCGACGCCTTGCGCCGGGCGAGGAGACGCACGTGCTCATGCGGCGGGAGGACGCGCCCCTCGCGCCGCTCCTCCTCGGCGATCACGGCGTCCTCGTCGACCTCGGGCGCGAGGACGTGCGGCTCGACCCCCGCCTGCCGGAGAAGCATGAGGCGTGCGGGGGACGTCGAGGCGAGGCAGACCTGCATGACTCCACGCTAGGCGATCCGACGGGATGGGATGGGACGATGGAGGGATGCAGAGCGAAGACGTCCTCGAGCTCGAGGTGACAGGGATCGCGCACGGCGGCGTGTTCGTGGCGCGGCACGAGGGGCGGGTCGTCTTCGTCCCCGACGCGGTCCCCGGCGAACGCATCCGCGCCAGGGTCGTGGAGGTGAAGAAGAGCTTCGCGCGCGCCGAGGCGCTCGACGTCCTCGACGCGTCGCCGCACCGGCGGGCGCACGTCTGGCGCGAGGCGGACATCGAGCGCGCGCCCGCGGACCGCGTCGGAGGCGCCGACCTGGGGCACATCGAGCTCTCCCATCAGCGCGCGCTCAAGCTCCGGGTGCTGGAGGAGGCGTTCGAGCGCTTCGCCGGCGGCGGGGTCGAGGCATCGATCGAGGCCCCGGCGCTCGACGGCGAGCTCGAGACCGGCGACGGCACCCGCTGGCGCACGCGCGTGGGCCTACACGTCGACGACGAGGGACGCGTCGGCCCGTTCGCCGCGCGCAGTCACCGGGTCGTCGACGTCGGCTCGCATCCGCTCGCCACGGCGTCCATCGAGGCCGCTGCTCTGGCGCTGGGCCGTGAGCGGGAGGGGCGCATCGATCTCGTGCAGCCCTCCGACGGAGAGGTCCGCGTCATCAGGCGGCCCGAGCGCCTGCGCCGCGGTCGTCTCCGCCCGCCGGCGCGGCCCGAGCCCGAGCCGGTGATCGAGAGGGTCGGCGACCGCGCCTTCCGCGTGGACGCCGAGGGCTTCTGGCAGGTGCACCGGCTCGCCGCGGGCGTGCTGCACCGGGCCGTGCGCGAGCGCCTTCGCGACATCGCGCCGGGGGGAGTCGCCGCAGACGCCTGGCACCTCGACCTCTACGGCGGGGTGGGGCTCTTCGCCGACGCCATCGCCTCGTCGGCGGACGGCGACGTCCGCGTCACCACGGTCGAGTCGTCGGCGCGGGCGACCCGCCACGCGCAGGAGAACCTCGAGCGCCATCCCCGTGCGGAGGCGGTGACGGCTCGCGCGGAACGATGGCTCGCCGGCGTCGCCGCGCACGCCGACGCGGCCGACAGGGCCGCCATCCGCCGCGGCGTCACGCTGCTCGATCCGCCTCGGGCGGGAGCGGGACGCGAGGTCGTCGACGGGGTCGCCGAGCTCGGCCCGGAGGCCGTCGTCTACGTCGCGTGCGACCCGGTCGCCCTCGCGCGCGACGTGGGGCTCTTCCGCGCCCACGGCTACACGACCGACCGCGTCAGGGCGTTCGACCTCTTCCCGAACTCGCATCACTCCGAGGCGATCGCGGTGCTCCGGCGCGCGTGACGCCGTGCCGCGTCCCGTTAGGCTTCTCGGCATGACACGCGTGGCGCTGATCGACGATCACGAGTCGGTCAGGCTCGGCCTGGAGGCGGTGCTCGAGCGCGAGGGATACGACACCGCGTTCAGCGGAGCATCCGTGTCGGCCTACCTGAGCTGGCGCGCCGCGCACGGCCCGGCCCCCGTCGACGTCGTGCTGCTCGACCTCACGCTCGGCGACGGCTCGACCGTCGCCGAGAACGTCATCCGCCTCACGTACGAGTCGTCCGTGATCATCCACTCCGTCGCCGACCGGCCGGCGGCCGTCCGGGAGGCCCTGGCCGCCGGCGCGGCGGGAGTGGTGAGCAAGTCGTCGCCGCTCGAGGAGGTGCTCGCGGCGGTCCGCACCGTCGCCGACGGGGAGCCGCTCAACAACGTCGAGTGGGCGAGCGCCGTGGAGAGCGACAGGGAGTTCGCGGACGCGCAGCTCGCGGTGCGCGAGCGAGAGGTGCTGCGGCTCTACGCCGCCGGGCTGCCGTTGAAGGCCGTGGCCGAGCGGCTCGGGATCGCCTACTCCACCGCCAAGGAGAACATCACGCGCATCCGCGTCAAGTACACCGACGTCGGGCGCCCCGCGCCGACCAAGATCGACCTGCTGCGCCGCGCGATCGAGGACGGCATCGTCGAGTCGCCATCGGACGGATAGGCGCATGCCGGCCGCAGCGCGCGACTCCGCCCCGTTCCTCGCCGGACAGGAGGCCGTCGCGGAGGCGTGGAGGCACGTCCTCCCACGGTCGGGGGTGCCGGCGGCCCTCGGACGCGGGTTCGCCGCGGCGCGCGTGGAGCGGATCCTCCAGGTCGCCCTCGCGCTGGCGTCGCTGCTCGTGGGAGTCCAGTCGTTCCTGACGGCGACGGCGTCGGACCTCCAGCCGCCCGTGCGGGCCGTGCTGACGATGGTCGTCTTCGCCTCGCTGGCGGCGATGATCGTGCTCTGCACGCTCGGACGGGCCGTGCGCGTCGGATGCGCCGTGTTCGCGGTGACGTTCCCGGTCGCGCTCCTGCTCCTGTGGCCGCTGCCGGAGCCGCGGCACGTGCCGACGGGCGGTCCGTGGACGCTCACCCTCATCAACGTCGCGCCCGCCGCGGCGACGATGGTCTTCCCGCTGGCGTGGCAGATCGTCTGGGCGATCGGCGTCCCGCTGATCTTCGGGCTCGTCAGGCTCACCCGCGACGGCCACACGGCGTCGGATCTGCTCGCCTCGCTGTACGACATCTCGCTCGCGCTCATCCTGGGCGTCATCGTGATCGTGCTCATCTGGACGTTCCGCAGCCTCGCCGCGGGCGTGGACGCCGCGCGCGACGCGGCGATCTCCGAGTACTCGCGGGCCGCCTCGGCGGAGGCGTCCGAGCAGGAGCGCGTCGAGGTCGCCGCCCTCATGCACGACAGCGTGCTCGCCGCCCTCCTCGCGGCGGGGCGAGCGCACTCCGAGCGGGAACGGCAGCTCGCCGTCTCGATGGCACGCGAGGCGCTCACCCGGCTCGCCAACGCGGAGACCGACGAGCCGTGGGGAAGCGACGAGCCCGTCACATCGGAGTGGATCCGCTCGGAGGTGCGGGCGCAGGCCCGCGCGCTCGGCACGGCGCTCGCCGTCGACGGGCGCGGCCCCGTCGTGCAGGACATCCCGGGCCGGGCCGCACGCGCTCTCGTCCTCGCCGCCACGCAGGCCGTCGCCAACGCGATCCAGCACGCCGGCGGAGCCGGGCTCGCCGTGCGCGTCGCCGCGAGCGGTCCCGGCGTCGAGGTCGTGATCTCCGACGAGGGCGACGGGGTCGACCTCGCGGCGATCCCGCCCGACCGGCTCGGCATCCGCGCATCGATCTTCGCCCGTGTCGCCGCCGTCGGCGGCAGCGCGCACGTCGACGCCGACGGGTCCGGCACCGTCGTGACGCTGACCTGGCCGGCCTCCGGCGAGGAGGCTCTCCGCGCCTTCCCCGGCGGAGAGGGCCGGGGATGAAGGTCCGTGCGGTCCTGACCCTCGTCGCGGTGGCGTTCTCCTGCTACCTCGCCGCGCGGGGCGCGTTCCCCGCGGAGCCGGTCGAGCGGCCGCTCGTGCTCGCCCTCGGGGTGGCGCTCTCCCTCGCGGCCACCGCGCTCGTCCTCGCCGTTCCCCCTCCGGCGGCCGACGGGCGTCGCGGTGCGCCCCTGCCGGCCTGGGCCGCGATCGTCGCCGTGGCGGTGTCCGCGGCGCTGCCGTGGATCGTCTCGGCGTCGACGAGCCCGGCCGAGGACGGCGCGCCCCACGTCACCTGGTACATCGGGGCCGTGGGCTCGCTCATGACGATCGTCGCGGTGCGCCGCCGCGCCGCGTGGGCGTGGACGGGGATCGTCGTCCTCGCCGTCTGCTCGTCCGTCCTCCTCGGCGTGCCCGGCGCGCTGGCGCTGGGCCTGGTCGGCTCCACGGTCTGGGTGGGCGTCGGCCAGCTCATGCAGCTCTTCACCGACAGGGCGTACGACGACACGGTGAAGCTCGCGAGCCTCCAGCAGGCGTCGGCCGCGTGGCAGTCGACGCAGACCGTCCGGCGCCGCGAACGCCGCGAGCGCGTGCAGTACGCGTTGCAGGTCGCCGCGCCCGTGCTGACCCAGGTGATCGCCTCGCACGGTGCGCTCACGGAGGCGGACCGCGCGCGGGCCCGGCGCGCCGAGGGCACGCTGCGCGACGAGCTGCGGGGAGCACGGCTCCTCGACGACGACGTGCGGAGGGCGATCGCGGCGCTCCGCGAGGGCGGTGCGAGCGTGACCGTGCTCGACGAGGGCGGCGTGGACGATCTCGACGAGGACGCCCTCGCGATCGTCCGCGCCGAGCTCGCGACGACGCTGCGCTCGACCGCCGCGCCGCGGCTCATCGTCCGCACCGCGGCCCAGCCCGGCGTCGCGGTGACGGTCGTGGGCCGTTCGGCGGCCGGCACGGGGCTGCCCGACGAGGACGCGGTCGCGCTCTGGCACGAGATCCCGCGGCCGACGGCGTGAGGGCGAGGAAAGGGCCGGGGGTGATGTCTCACCCCCGGCCGGTGTGGACGGTTACCCGAAAACCGTCCACGTGAGCCGCCAGACCATCCACCTACCCTGGAGTGGATGTGCGGCCAACGCACAAGCGTTTCCATATCGAGTGTAGAAAGACCGCGCCCTCCGTGTCTGTAGGTATTTCGGGGGACAAGGACCTCGGGCGTGTCACCCGCGGAAGCGCCCCCACGCGCCGCGCGCGAGCGGGCGCCGCAGCCGTCGCGAGCGCGCCCAGTCCGCCGTGGCCGGAGGGTCCTCGACGACGGCGGTGGCCGTCTCGACGGAGTACGCCTCCGAGACGACGGCGATGAGCGCGGCGAGCTCCTCCGCCGTGGGCGTTCCGCGCACGACGTCGACGCGGGGGATGTCGTTCTGGTCGGTCATGAGGCCCCCTAGAGCGGGATGTTGCCGTGCTTCTTCGGCGGCAGCTCGGCCCGCTTGCCGCGCAGCGACCGCAGCGCCTTCGCGATCGCCACGCGTGTCGCGGCGGGCTCGATGACCCCGTCGAGCTCCCCGCGCTCCGCGGCGAGGAAGGGGCTCGCGACGTTGTAGGTGTACTCGTTGGCGAGGCGGGTGCGCACGGCGGCGACGTCCTCGCCCGCCTCCTCGGCCTTGCGGAGCTCGCCGCGGTAGAGGATGTTCACGGCGCCCTGCCCGCCCATCACCGCGATCTCGGCGGTCGGCCAGGCGAGGTTGACGTCGGCGCCGAGCTGCTTCGACCCCATGACGATGTACGCGCCGCCGTACGCCTTGCGGAGGATCACGGTGACGAGCGGGACCGTGGCCTCGGCGTAGGCGTAGAGGAGCTTCGCGCCGCGGCGGATGACGCCCGTCCACTCCTGGTCTGTTCCCGGGAGGTAGCCGGGCACGTCGACGAGGGTGACGATCGGGATCGAGAACGCGTCGCAGAAGCGGACGAAGCGCGAGGCCTTCTCTCCCGCCTCGATGTTGAGCGTGCCGGCCATCTGCGAGGGCTGGTTGGCGATGATGCCGACCGTGCGGCCCTCGACCCGCCCGAAGCCGACGACGATGTTCGGCGCGAACAGGGGCTGGACCTCGAGGAAGTCGCCGTCGTCGACCGTGCGCGCGATGACCTCGTGGACGTCGTACGGCTGGTTCGCGGAGTCGGGGACGAGGGCGTTGAGCTGCCGGTCGGAGTCGGTCGTCTCGAACTCGAACGCCGACTCGTAGGCCGGCGCGTCGGCCATGTTGTTGTCGGGCAGGAAGCTCAGGAGCGTGCGGGCGTAGTCGAGCGCGTCGTCCTCGTCCTCCGCGAGGTAGTGCGCCACCCCCGAGCGGGTGTTGTGCGTGCGCGCGCCGCCCAGCTCCTCCATGCCGACGTCCTCGCCCGTGACGGTCTTGATGACGTCGGGGCCCGTGACGAACATCTGGCTCGTCTTGTCGACCATGATGACGAAGTCGGTGAGCGCGGGGGAGTAGACCGCGCCGCCCGCTGCCGGCCCCATGATGAGGGAGATCTGCGGGATGACGCCGGAGGCCGCGGTGTTCAGGCGGAAGATCTCGCCGTACTTGCCGAGGGCGACGACGCCCTCCTGGATGCGCGCCCCGCCCGAGTCGAGGATGCCGATGATCGGCATGCCCCCGCGCAGGGCGAACTCCATGATCTTGACGATCTTCTCGCCCGCGACCTCGCCGAGCGAGCCGCCGAAGGTGGAGAAGTCCTGCGCATACACGGCGACCGTGCGGCCGTGGATGGTGCCGGTGCCCGTGACGACCGAGTCGCCGTAGGGGCGCGCCCTCTCCATCCCGAACGCCGTCGTGCGGTGGCGCACGTACTCGTCGAACTCGACGAACGAGCCCTGATCGACGAGGAGGCCGATGCGCTCCCGCGCGGTGAGCTTGTCCTTGGCGTGCTGCTTCTCCTGCGCCCTCGCCTCGGCCTGGAGGACGGCCTCGTCGTAGCGGGCGCGCAGGTCGGCGATCTTGCCCTGGGTCGTGGACATGTCGGGTTCGGTCACGCGTTCCACCCTAGCCGCGGGCACGGTCATCGCCTTGGCGGGCACACACAACGCCGTGCGCGAACCTGTGTGCGCGGCCGACGAGGTCTCGCCCTCCCTCGAGGCTCCGCACGCCCGCTGGACGCATCCGCTCGCCGGTCTCCGGGGAGGCGAGGAGCGTCAGTCGAAGAAGGCGGCGGCCGCGCGCGCCTCGTAGACCGCCTCGTCGATGTCGTCGCCCGTGACGTTGACGTGCCCGACCTTGCGGCCCGGCCGCGGCGCCTTGCCGTAGGTGTGGATCCTGGCGAGCGGATGGGCGTCCATGGCGGCCGCGAAGCGGCCGGTGATCTCCTCGCCCTGCGGTCCGCCCAGGATGTTGACCATGACGGCGGCGTCGGCGGTGGGGTCCGTCGCACCCAACGGGAGGTCGAGGACGGCGCGCAGATGCTGCTCGAACTGGCTCGTGACGGCGCCGTCCTGGGTCCAGTGGCCGCTGTTGTGGGGGCGCATCGCGAGCTCGTTGACGAGGATGCGGTCGTCCTCCGTCTCGAACAGCTCGACGGCGAGCATCCCGGTGACGCCCAGGCCGTCCGCGATCGACATGCCGAGACGGGCAGCGACCTCGACGAGCTTCTCCGAGGCGCCCGGCGCGGGCGCGAGCACCTCGGCGCACACGCCGTCGCGCTGCACCGTCTCGACGACGGGATAGGCGGCCATCCCGCCGCTCGGACGCCGCGCGACCTGCTGGGCGAGCTCCCTGCGGAAGACGACGAGCTCCTCGGCGAGGAGCGCCTCGCCGCCGAAGTCCGCGAACCAGTCGGCGACCTCCTCGGGGCGCGAGACGACCTTCACGCCCTTGCCGTCGTAGCCGCCGCGGGGGGTCTTGACGACCGCGCGGCCGCCGTGGTCGTCGAGGAACGCCCGCAGCTCGGACGTGTCCGACACCGCGGCCCAGTCGGGCTGCGGTGCGCCGAGCTCGGCCAGCCGGCGTCGCATGACGAGCTTGTCCTGGGCGAAGCGCAGGGCGTCGGGGCCGGGATGGACGGCGACGCCGGCCTCGACGAGCGCCCGGAGCACCGGCTGCGGGACGTGCTCGTGGTCGAACGTGACGACGTCGACGCGCTCGGCGAAGGCGAGCACCGTCCCGGCGTCCCGGTAGTCGCCGACGGCCGTCGCCGCGAGGGCCGCGGACATCCCCTCGCCCTCGGCGAGCACGCTCAGCTCGACGCCGAGCTCGACCGCGGGAGCGATCATCATCCGGGCCAGCTGGCCGCCGCCGATCACACCCACGCGCAACGTCATGTCTCACAGTCTGACGCATCGAGGGACGCGCCGCCGCGGATCAGGCCTGCGTCGCGGGGAGCTGGTGCCCGAAGGAGAAGCCCTGGGAATCCCGATGCGCCTGGATCTGGCTCATCTCCACCTGGTCGGCGAGCACCTCGTGGACGAGACGCGCGTCGGGCACGTTCCGCAGCACGAGGGGCGCCGAGACGCCGTCCGAGAGGGTGAGGGTCCCGGCCCCCCAGAGCCGCTGCAGGACGCCGCGCCGCAGCCGGATGCCGTAGCCGCGCGTGTGCGAGAGCTCCGTGTGACTGCGCGCGAGGAGACCCCGCTTCGCGATGACGCGCCGCGTCGTGATCGTGTAGGTGCGGGTGAGCCACACGACGAACGGGACGACCGAGCCGACGAGCACGATCGCGCCCGCCGCCGCGAGGAGCATCCAGTCCTCGAACGGGGCCGGGAGACCGCCGTAGAGGTACCCCGTGGCGCCGGCGACCGCGATCAGCAGCACGGCGGACCACACCAGCCGCCTCGCGTGTCCGCGCACGCGCGCCACGAGCAGCTCCGGCGAGGGTGCCGCCGGCGGCGTGGCGGGGCGACCCGCGGGATAGGAGGGCATGCTCACCCCTCCATTGTCGGCCCGCGGCCGCCGCGCGGGCGCCGCCGCGCCGGCAGGCGGCGCGCCGGCAGGCGGCGCGGGTCGTCGGACACGACGCAGGAAGAACGGCGCCCGCGAGGGTCGACACGCCGTGTGGCGCGGCCGAGCGGCGCGAGGATTCCTGCGTCGTGCAGGGGGCCGCCGTGGCGTGGATGCTCAGCGCACGTGCACGACGTCGCCCGCGGACACGGCGACGGGGCCGTCCGCGGACTCGACGACGAGGCGGCCGTCCGGCGCGAGCGACGCCGCGCGCCCGCGGAGCGCCGACCCGTCGGGGAGGGAGACGCTCACCTCGCGGCCGAGCGTGAGGCACATCGCCGACGCCTCGCGGTGCACGCCGGACGCGACGGCGTCGCCGTCCGCCGACGCGAGGGCCACGAGCAGCCGGTCGAGCTCGGAGAGGTACGTCGCGACGAGGGCGTCCTCGTCGCACACGATCCCCAGCGCCGGGAACGAGGTCGCGGTGGGCACCGGCAGATCGCCGGGCTCGAGCCGCGTGTTGACGCCCGTGCCGATCACGACGGCGTCGGGCGCGGCCGTCGCCTCCGCGAGGACGCCGCAGATCTTCCGAGCCGTCCCCTCGTCATCGCGCACCAGCACGTCGTTGGGCCATTTCAGCCCGGCCTCGTGGCCGTCCGCCTGCGCGGCGATCGCCTGGCGCATCGCGACCCCGGCGACCAGCGGGATCCATCCCCGCGCGGCGGCCGGCAGCCGCGGCACCTGCACGACGACCGACACCGCCAGCGCCGAGCCCGGAGGGGCGACCCATCGCCTGTCCAGGCGCCCCCGCCCGGCCGTCTGATCGCGCGTGAGCAGCACGCCGAGGTGCGGCCACTCCTCGCCCGCGCCGATCGCCCGCACGAGGTCGGCGTTGGTCGATCCCGTCCGAGCGAGCTCGATCACCCTGCCCGACGCCGCGCGCGTCCGCTCCCAGTCCACGCACCGACCCTAGCCCGCCATCCGCCCCGAGCCCGGGCCGGCGCCGACGTGTTCAGATGTCGCTCCCGGCGATCTCCAGGCTCACGGCCTACCCTTGTCGGGTGCTGCACTCGTCCGAAGCGCCCCTCGTCGGCGTCGTCATGGGGTCCGACTCCGACTGGCGCATCATGGTCGACGCCTCCGACGCCCTCACCGAGCTGGGCGTCCCGCACGAGGTCGAGGTCGTCTCGGCGCACCGCACGGTCGACAAGCTCGTCCGCTACGGGCGCGAGGCGCGCGGCCGAGGGCTGAAGGCGATCGTCGCCGGAGCCGGCGGCGCGGCGCACCTGCCCGGCATGCTCGCATCCGTCACGGCGCTTCCCGTCATCGGCGTCCCCGTGCGGCTGAAGTCCCTCGACGGCCTCGACTCGCTGCTCTCGATCGTGCAGATGCCCGCCGGCATCCCCGTCGCGACGGTGTCGATCGACGGCGCGAGGAACGCCGGCCTCCTGGCGGCGCGCATCCTCGGCACGGCGGACGGCGACATCGCCGACCGCGTCGAGCAGTACGCCCGCGACCTGGAGCGTCAGGTCGAGGAGAAGAACGCACGGCTGAAGGGCTCTCTGTGACGGCGATCGCCGCGGAGCGTCCTCGGACGCGGACGTCTTCCGGCGCTCTCGTCGAGACGCGTCCGATGCGGCACCCCGATGCGGCGGACGCGGCGCTCATGACGCGGCGCGGATGGTGGCTCGTGATCCTGGGCTGGCTCATCCCGGGCTCCGCGCAGGTGCTCGCGGGGGGCCGCAGGCTCGGGCGCTTCGCCCTCGGGACGACGCTCGCGGCGTGGACGCTCGTCGCCGTGGGGGCGCTCGGGCTCCTGCTCTGGCGCGACGGCACGATGAACGTCCTGCTCAACCCGTTCGTGCTCATCGTGCTCGCCGCGCTGCTCCTCGGCTACGGCGTGCTCTGGATCGTCCTGTCGATCGACACGCTGCGGCTCGTGCGCCTGGTGAAGACGAAGAGCCCGGCGCGCTTCGGGATCGCCGCGCTCGCGATCGTCCTCATGGTCGTGACCGGAGGAGGGGTGGCGTACGCCGTCCCGCGCGTCGTCGCCGCCTCCAACGCCCTCGGCTCGATCTTCGGCGCGAGCGCCCCCGTCGTGCCGCCGAGCGACGGGTACTACAACATCCTCCTCCTCGGGGCGGACTCGGGAGACGGCCGCGACTCGATGCGGTTCGACAGCATCTCGGTCGTCTCGGTCAACGCCGAGACCGGCGCGGTGACGATCACGGGGATCCCCCGCGAGCTCGGCGGCGCGCCGTTCAGCGAGGGCAGCCCCATGCTGTCGCTCTACCCGGACGGCTTCGAGGGGCACGCCGACGCGTCCTGCGGCTGGGACGACTGGATGAACCACATCCGCCAGGCGGCGGAGGTCTGCCGCGACGACCAGGGCGTCTCGCTCTACCCCGACGCCGAGTCGCAGGGCTCGTCGCCCGGCGTCGAGGCGACGAAGGACGCGGCCGAGGGCGTGACCGGGCTCGAGATCCCGTACTACGCCTTCATCGACATGAACGGCTTCGCGTCGCTCATCGACGCGCTCGGCGGCGTCGACATCGACGTCGTCGAGCGGCTCCCCGAGGGCGGGGGCCCGCAGTACGAGGGGCAGCCGGCCGAGGACTGGGCGACCGGATGGATCGAGGTCGGACAGCAGCACATGGACGGCGAGACCGCGCAGTGGTACGCCCGCTCCCGCTACACGACGAGCGACTGGGACCGGATGCGCCGCCAGCGCGAGCTGCAGGAGGCCATCCTCGCGCAGTTCACGCCGGAGAACGTGCTCACCCGCTTCCAGGAGGTCGCCAAGGCCGGCACCGCGATCGTGGAGACCGACATCCCGCAGTCGCTGCTGCCGACGTTCCTCGACCTCGCGGTCCTCGCGAAGGACCAGCCCATGACGTCGGTGGAGCTCACGCCCGAGAGCGAGCTCGCGGTGAACCAGGAGGACCCCGACTACGACGCCATCCACGCGTACCTGCAGGGCGTGCTCCACCCCGAGGAGTCCGCGCAGTGACCGTGCGGCTGCGGGTCGTCCTCGATCAGCTCGCGGCACCGACCGACCCCGATCTGCAGGCGGCATCGCGAGACCTCGCGCGGATGCTCGTCGAGTCGGCACCCGGCGGATGCGTCGTCGACGCCATCGCGCCCGCGGGAGAGCCGCTGGCGGTACCGGGCATCCGCAGCGAGAAGCGGCTCTCGATCGGACGTCGCGAGCTCGTCGCGGCCTGGCGGATGGGCGTCGCCGCGGGGGCGGACGGCGGGCTCGTCCACTCGCCGACCCTGCTCGCGCCGCTCGTGCGCCACGACAGGGCGAACGACGCCGCCCAGACCGTCGTGACGCTGTGGGATCTGCGCGCCTGGGAGGCGCAGGGCGAGCTGCCGAAGGGGGCCGCCGGGCTGCAGCACGCGCTGCTGAAGCGCGCGCAGCGTCACGCGGACGCGCTCGTCGTCCCCTCGCATGCGATCGCTGTCCGGCTCGCCGAGCGTGCGGACCTGGGTGCGCGGGTGAGGGTGATCCCCGGGGCTCCGCCGGAGGGCTTCTCCCTGCCGACGGACGCGGAGGCGCGTCGGCGCGATCTCGCGCTGCCCGAGCGCTTCGTCGCGACGTCCGGGGGCGCGGCGCCGTCGGACGGCCTCGCGACGGCCTTCGCCGCCGCGCGGGCGGCGGACCGCGACGTCGTCGTCCTCGACGCACCGGACGGCCAGGGGCGTGCCGTCCGCGAGATCGCGGCGTCGACGGGGCTCGCGGCCGATCGCGTGCACGTCCGCGGCGCGCTCGACCGCGGAGATCGGGCGGCGGTCATGGGGCACGCCGGCGCGTTCGTGGCGGGATCCGCGCGCGCCGCGTGGCCCTGGCGGGCGGTCGAGGCGATGAGCCTCGGCACGCCGGTCGTCGCGGTCGACTCGGACGGCCACCGGGAGGTCGTGTTCGACGGCGGCGCGGTCGTCGGGGCGGACGATATGGGCGATGCGCTCGTCGCGGCCCTGGACGGCGAGGAGGAGCGGATGCGCGTCCTCGCACTCGACCGGGCGCGGGCGTTCTCCTGGCACGGCGCCGCGGAGATGGTCTGGCAGCTCCACGCGGAGCTGTGAGGACGTCGCGAGCGCGCATCGAGCGCGCGTCCAGGCGCGCACGCGGCGCGGCGATAGGATCTGGAAGTGGCATTTCCCGGGATGACGAGGCAGGACGCTCCGCAGTGACATCGATCGACCTGTCGCAGTACGACGTCCCGGGCCGCGGTCGCGGCATCCTCGACGTCTTCCACTGGAGCTATCTCCTCCGGCTGCTCGTGCGCAAGGGCACGGCCACGCGCTACCGCAACTCGGTGCTCGGCTGGACGTGGTCCTACGTCAAGCCCGGCATCCAGTACCTCGTGTACTTCCTCGTGATGGGCATCATCCTCGGGATGGGCGGGCGCACCGAGAACTTCCCGCTCTACCTCTTCGCGGGCATCGTCGTCGTGAACTTCTTCAACGAGGGCTTCGGCAACGCCACGAACGCCATCGTCGACAACCGGTCGCTCGTGCAGAAGATCTACCTGCCGCGCGAGCTCTTCCCGATCTCGGCCATCATCGTCGCGTTCATCCACTTCCTGCCGCAGGTGGCCATCCTCCTGATCGTCGCCGTCTTCATCTACGGCTGGGTCCCGTCGTTCGTCGGGATCGGCGCCGCGCTGGTGGGCGTCTTCATCGTCGGCAGCATGGCGCTGGGCCTGGGGCTGTTCTTCGCGGGCATCAACGTGCGGTACCGGGACGCGCAGAACTTCGTCGAGGTCATCCGCATGGTGTCGACGTGGGCGTCGCCCGTGCTCTACACCTGGACGCTCGTGGCCGAGCGGATGCACGGCTGGGTGCTCTACGTCTACATGATGAACCCGCTGACGGTGGCCGTCGAGCTCTTCCACTTCGCCTTCTGGGAGTCGACGGTCTCCTCCGACGCCGAGAACGCCTCGCCGGGCTTCCCCCCGCACTTCGAGGTCTATCTCATCGCCGCGCTCGTGGTCTGCGCCCTCGCGCTCACCATCGGCCAGTTCGTCTTCCGCCGCTTCGAGCGCACCTTCGCCCAGGACCTGTGATGCCCGACACCCTCGCCATGACCTCCGCCACGACGCCGTCGATCATCGTCGACCGCGTGTCGAAGAACTTCCTGAAGCGCAACACGCACTCCTTCAAGGAGGCGTTCATCAGCTGGATCCAGCGGAAGAAGGTGCGCAGCGACGTCTTCACGGCGCTCGACGACATCAGCTTCCAGGTCGGCGAGGGCGAGTCCGTCGCGGTGCTCGGGATGAACGGGTCGGGCAAGTCGACGACGCTCAAGCTCGTCTCGGGCGTGCTCGAGCCGGACGAGGGCAGGGTGTTCACCCGTGGACGCGTGGCGGGCCTCATCGAGGTCGGAGCCGGGTTCCATCCCGATCTGTCGGGGCGCGAGAACGTCTACCTGAACGCGGCGATCCTCGGGATGCAGAAGGAGCAGATCGACGAGCGCTTCGACGACATCGTCGCGTTCAGCGAGATCGGCGACTTCATCGACCAGGAGGTCAAGCACTACTCGTCGGGCATGTTCATGCGCCTGGCGTTCGCCGTGGCGATCCACGTCGACCTCGACGTCCTGCTCGTGGACGAGGTGCTGTCGGTGGGGGACGCCCCCTTCCGCCAGAAGTGCTACGCGAAGATCGAGGAGCTCACGGCGCAGGGCGTGACCATGCTCGTCGTGAGCCACGACACGGGCACCGTCAAGCGCCTGTGCGAGCGCGGCATCGTCATCCGGAAGGGCAAGAAGGTCTTCGACGGCCCGATCGACGAGGCCGTCGAGGCGCTGAAGGGCTGAGACGCCGCGCCGGGACGGTCAGCGGCCGAGCCGGCGGCGGAGCTTGTCGTAGCCGCGGGCGACGACGTTGAGACGGCCGACCTCGCGGCGGGTCTCGGCGATCTCCGCGCGGATGCCGCTCTCGACCTCGACGAACCGGCGGTCGATGAACTTCGTCAGGTAGAGGACGAGCCCGAGGCCGTGCTCGCCCACGTACTCGCGCAGCGCCTCGTCGCGGATGAGGGCGTCGTGCTTCTCGTGGTCGCCGCGCGAGGAGATCACGCTGTTGCCCGCGGAGCCCGCGGCCCCCGTGCGCTGGTGCCAGGAGGCGTAGGGCTCGTCGCCCAGGTACTCGAGCGGGCCGCGGGAGAGCACCTTCAGGTTGAAGCTCCAGTCGCCCACGACGGGAAGGCTCTCGTCGTAGAGGCCGAGCTCCTCGTGCAGGCTGCGGCGGTAGACGAAGCCGATCGGCACGTACCGGTTGAACAGCAGCGTGTCGCCGAGCGTGGGCGCGGCGAGATGCTCCTGGAAGACCTCGCGGCGCACGGGGAGGAGCCGGCCTCCCCGCTCCTCCTCCCAGACGATCTCGATGCGCGAGACGATGCCGCCGCGGTCGGGGTGCTCGTCGAGATACGCGGCGGCGCGCTCGAGGAACTCCGGATGCCAGGTGTCGTCGTCGTCGTGCAGCACGAGGAGCGGCGCGGAGGTCGCGAGGACGCCCGCGTTCGCGCTCACCCAGCGTCCGCGCGACGTCTCCGAGTGGACGGCGCGCACACGCGCCCTGTGCCGATCCGGCAGGTCCGCGATGAGCGCGTCCACCGTGGCGGCGTCGCCGCCGTCGTTGACGACGACCGCCTCCCACGCATCGGACGTCTGGCCGGTGATGCTCCGGAGCGCGCGCCGGAGGAAGTCCGGGCGGTCCTTCGTGCGGACGACGACGGACACGCGGGGGGCGGCGTCGGCCATGTCAGCGTCCCATGCCGTGGTAGGTCCAGCCGGCGTTGTGCCAGGCGGTGGGGTCGAGGGTGTTGCGTCCGTCGATGATGACGGGGCGGGCGACGCGGGTGGCGGTCTCGGTGGGGTCGAGGTTCCGGAATTGTGCCCATTCGGTGAGGATGACGACGGTCTCGGCGCCGGTGAGGGCGTCGTCGAGGGTGTCGGCGTAGTGGAGTTGGGGGTGGGCTCTGCGGGCGTTGGGGATGGCTTCGGGGTCGTAGGCGATGACGTCGGCGCCGAGGCCGGTGAGGCGGACGGCGACGTCGAGGGCGGGGGAGTCGCGGGTGTCGTCGCTGTCGGGTTTGAACGCGAGGCCGAGGACGGCGATGCGGTGGTCGTGGATGTGGTCGTCGAAGCTGTTCACGGCGAGGTCGACGACGTGCTGGCGGCGGCGGAGGTTGATCTCGTCGACGTGTTTGAGGAACGCGACGGACTCGCCGCGGCCGAGCTCCTCGGCTCTCGCGGTGAACGCGCGGATGTCCTTGGGCAGGCACCCGCCGCCGAAGCCGACGCCGGCGTTGAGGAAGCGGCGTCCGATGCGGTTGTCGTATCCGATGGCGTCGGCGAGCTGGGTGACGTCGGCGCCCGTGGTCTCGGCGATCTCGGCCATGGCGTTGATGAAGCTGATCTTCGTGGCCAGGAAGCTGTTGGCGGCGACCTTGACGAGCTCGGCGGTGGCGTATCCGGTGACGATGCGGGGGGTGCCCGCGGCGATCGCGGTGGCGTACACGGCGTCGAGGACGGCGGTGTCCTCGGTGTCGGTGCGGGGGTCCACACCGTACACGAGCCGGTCGGGCTCGACGGTGTCTTTCACCGCGAACCCCTCGCGGAGGAACTCGGGGTTCCACGCCAGGCGGGCCCCGGTGGGGGCGATGAGGTCCGCCAGGCGCTGGGCGGTGCCGACGGGGACGGTCGACTTCCCCACGACGAGGGACCCGGGGGCCAGGTGGGGCAGGAGGCTCGTCACGGACGCGTCGACGTAGGTGAGGTCCGCGCCGGCGGCGTCCTTGCGCTGCGGGGTGCCCACGGCGATGAAGTGGACCTCCGCGTCGGCGGCGGCGGCGATGTCGGTGGTGAACGACAACCTCCCCGAGGCCAGCGCGGTGGTCAGGATCTCGGGCAGCCCGGGCTCGAAGAACGGGGTCTGACCGGATGCGAGCAACGCGATCTTCGCCTCGTCCACGTCGATCCCGACGACCTCGTGCCCCAGCGACGCCATCGCCGCCGCGTGCACCGCACCCAGATACCCACAACCGATCACACTCAACTTCATGACGTACGACACCTCTCCGGCCTGCTCGATCCGTGCCGCGACGGGGACTCGTGCTCCGCGGCGCATCCCCACAATCCTCCCATGCGCGCGCGGCGCGCTCCTCGGAACGACATGAGCGGTCGCTGGACCACGGCGCGCCCGCGTGAAATCCGCGATTCTCTCTGGTAGTCGCATCTGTCACACTGTTCACATGCGTCTCGGAAAACCTCCTCGTACGCCCGCGCGAGGGCGAAGCCGGCTTCTCGTGTCGGCGCTGGCGGTCGCCTCGCTCGTCGCGGGTGTCCTCACCGCCACGAGCGCGGCGGCGGCGACCTCGGAGACGGACCCGACGCCGGAGCCGAGGATCACCGCGAGCACCGGCCCGAACACCATCCCGACCCCCCTGGCCACGCCGTCCGCGACCCCGGAGCCGATCCCGACCGCGACGCCGGAGCCCTCCGCGACGCCGACTCCCACGGCCACGCCGGGGGAGATCTCCGACGAGGAGATGGACCGGATCGCCCAGGACACCACGCTCGACGCGGCGGTCGTCGAGGAGGGCGCGCTGGGACGCGCGAGCGCGGCGAGCCTCGTGGGGTTCGACGCCGGGAACATCGTCAGCGACGCCGTCTTCTACAACGGCACGGCGATGAGCTCCACGCAGATCCAGGCGTTCCTGAAGAGCAAGGTGCCGACGTGCCGGTCGGGGTACACCTGTCTCAAGGACTTCACGACGACGACGACGACCCGCGCCGCCGACGCGTACTGCGCGAAGCCCTACCAGGGCGCGAAGAACGAGACGGCCGCGAGGATCATCGCGAAGGTGGCCCAGGCCTGCGGCATCAACCCGCAGGTGCTTCTCGTCATGCTGCAGAAGGAGCAGGGCCTCGTCACGCACACATGGCCGAGCAGCTGGCGCTACACGATCGCGATGGGGATGGCGTGTCCCGACACGTCCGCGTGCGACACGCGCTACTACGGCTTCCAGAACCAGGTGTACGGCGCCGCGCGGCAGTACCAGATCTACGCGAAGTCCAGCTACTTCAACTGGTTCCCCGTCGGCAAGAGCTCGCAGGTCCAGTACCACCCGAACGCGTCGTGCGGATCGGGCGCGGTGACGATGAAGAACAAGGCGACGGCGAGCCTCTACTACTACACGCCCTATCAGCCCAACGCGGCCGCGCTGCGCGCCGGGTACGGCGAGGGCGACGCCTGCTCGGCATACGGCAACCGGAACTTCTACAACTACTTCACCGACTGGTTCGGCTCGACGCGGACGCCCGAGCCCGCGCTGATCCGCGCCGGCACGGACATCTTCCTCCTCAACGGCACGACGAAGGTCCACATCACGCAGGCCACGATCGGCGAGTACCAGGCGGCGTTCGGGGGATGGACCCAGGTGAGCGCGCAGTACGCGGCGCAGTTCCCCACGAAGGGGAAGGCCACGCTCTTCCTCCGCAACGCGAGCACGGGAGACGTGTCGCTGCTGCAGGGCGGCACGCGTCACTACTTCTCCACCTGCGCCCAGGTCGCGCAGTGGGGCGGGAGGTGCGGCACGGAGACAGCGCTCACGTCGGCGACGTATGCCGCCGTCCCCGCGGGGGAGAGGCTCACGAACTTCGTGCGCAAGCGGGCCGGCGGCGCCCTGTACCTCATCGACGGGTCGCGGCTCGATCCGCTGTACAACCGCGCGGCGGCGACGACCCTCAACGGCGGGAAATGGCCGTACGCCGCCGTCATGCCCGCCGCGGGGCTGAAGAGGCACGGCTCGGGGGAGGTGCGCTTCGCACCCGGTACCTTCCTCGAGCAGAACGGCTCCGTCCGCGCGTACCTGCCCACATCCGACCGTCGCCTCGTCTACCTGCCGAGCTGGGGCATCGCCGACGAGTACGGGCTCGCAAGGGGGGCGAGCGCCAGGGTGCCCGCCTCGACGCTGGCGCTGTACAAGAAGACCGGGACGCTCGGCCTGTTCGCCCGGTGCGGCGGCACGCCCTACATCGCGGCGGGCGGGACGCTGCGGCCGATCACGTCGTCGTACGGGTTCCACGTGTCGAACCTCGACGCCGCGACCTGCGCCCAGCTCGACCGCTCGAACGCCTCGCGTCTCGGCGCGCTCTACGTCCAGGGCAAGGGGCGCGACGAGGTCTACCTGCTGCAGGGCGGGAAGCTCCGCCACGTCACGACCCCGGCCGTCCTGAACCGGCTGGGCGGGGGCAAGAGGCCCCTCGTGCTGTCCCTGTCGGCGCAGACGGTCGACTTCCTGCCGAAGGGCGCGGCGGTCCGCTGAGATCGGCGGACCGCGCGCCCGCCGCTCGGCGTCGCGCGGCCGGTCAGCGTGCGAGGTACGCCGCGAGCCGTTCGTCCGCGTCGGCGGGGGCGTAGCCGGTGCTCGCGAGCTTCGAGAGGTCGAGCACGCTGTTGCGCGGACGGGGAGCGATCGGCCCCGTGGCGTTCGCGAAGTAGTCCGCCGTGCTCACGGGGGTGACCCGCGCGGGGTCGTGGCCGGTGAGCTCGAAGACCCGCCTCGCGACGCCGGCCCAGGTGATCGGCGCGCCCGCGCCGGTGAGGTTGTAGGTCCCGTAGGCGGGTCGGACGGCGAGGAGGTGGCGGATGGCGTCGGCGATGTCGGCGGTGAACGTCAGGCGGCCGGTCTGGTCGTCGACGACGGCCGGGTCGACGCCGCGATCGGCGAGCGACGCCATCGTCGTGACGAAGTTCTTGCCGTCGCCGATGACCCAGCTGGTGCGGACGACGTAGTGGCGGGGGACGGTGGCGACGAGCGCGTCGCCCGCGGCCTTGGTCTGCCCGTAGACGCCGAGCGGGCTGAGCGGCGCGTCCTCCGCGTACGGGGTCTCGCTCGTGCCGTCGAACACGTAGTCGCTCGAGACGTGGACGAGCGTCAGGCCGTGGGCCGCGGCGATGCGCGAGAGCGCCGCGACGCCCGTGACGTTCGCGGCCCATGCCTCGCGGCGGCCGTCAGGCGTTTCGGCCCGGTCGACGGCGGTGTGGGCGGCGGCGTTGACGATCGTGTCGTAGTCGCGCCAGCGGCGGGCACGGTCGAGACCGGCGTCCGCGAGGTCGAGGTCGGCGCGGGTGGTGTACTCGACGTGCGGCCGGTCGCCGAGGACGTCGCGGAGGGCACGGCCGAGCTGCCCGTTCGCACCGAGGACGAGCGTCTTGCGCGGGGGGACGGCGGCGACGTCCGCGAGGCGCGGATGGGCCTTGTCCTTCTCGGAGATCTCGACGTCGGCGAGCGGGATGGGCCAGTCGATCGCGACCGTCTCGTCGGCGAGGTTGAGGAACGAGTACGACGCGTCGGGCGACCAGTGGTCGTTGACGAGATAGGTGTAGGCGGTGTCGGGCTCGAGGGTCTGGTAGCTGTTGCCGACGCCGCGGGGCACGAAGATCGCCTTCGACGGGTCGAGCTCCGCGGTGTGGACGGCGCCGAACGTGGGGCCCTCGCGCAGGTCCACCCAGGCGCCGAAGATGCGTCCCGTCGCAACGGAGACCCACTTGTCCCACGGCTCGGCGTGGATGCCGCGCGTCGTCCCCGGCTTGTCGTTGAAGGAGACGTTGTTCTGCACGGGCCCGAAGTCGGGGAGCCCCAGCGCCGTCATCTTCTCGCGCTGCCAGTTCTCCTTGAACCATCCGCGCCCGTCGCCGTGCACGGGAAGGTCGAAGACCACCAGCCCGGGGATCGAGGTCTCGGTCGCCTGGAGCCCCTTGCCGAACGCCGTCACCGCGTCACTGTCCCTTCGACGCGTAGAACGCCTCGACGCCGTCCTTCGCGGGCGCCCACCAGGCCTCGTTGTCGCGGTACCAGTCGATCGTGGCCTTCAGGCCGGTCTCGAAGTCCTGGTAGGCCGGCGTCCATCCGAGCTCGGTGCGCAGCTTCGTGGAGTCGATGGCGTAGCGGAGGTCGTGCCCCGGGCGGTCGGTGACGTGGTCGTACGCGTCGGGAGACTGCCCGAAGAGCGAGAGGATGAGTTCCACGACCTCCTTGTTGTCCTTCTCGCCGTCCGCCCCGATGAGGTAGGTCTGCCCGATCTCGCCCTTGTCGAGGATGGTCAGGACGGCGGAGGAGTGGTCGTCCGCATGGATCCAGTCGCGCACGTTCTCGCCCGCGCCGTAGAGCTTGGGGCGGATGCCGCGGATCACGTTGGTGATCTGTCGGGGGATGAACTTCTCCACGTGCTGGTAGGGGCCGTAGTTGTTGGAGCAGTTCGAGATCGTCGCCCTGACCCCGAACGAGCGCACCCAGGCCCGCACGAGCAGATCCGACCCGGCCTTCGTCGAGGAGTACGGCGAGGAGGGGTTGTAGGGGGTGCTCTCCGTGAACCGCCGCGGGTCGTCGAGCTCCAGGTCGCCGTAGACCTCGTCGGTGGAGATGTGGTGCAGTCTCCTGTCGTGCCGGCGCGCCGCCTCCAGGAGCGTGTAGGTGCCGATGATGTTCGTGTCGAGGAACGGGCGCGGGTCGTGGAGGGAGTTGTCGTTGTGCGACTCCGCCGCGTAGTGCACCACGGCATCCACGCGGGCGAAGAGCGCGTCCACGAGGTCCGCGTCGGCGATGTCGCCGACGACGAGCTCCACGCGGTCGGCGGGGAGCCCGTCGAGCGAGGCGCGGTTCCCCGCGTAGGTCAGCTTGTCGAGCACGACCACCCGGTGGTCGGTGTGCGCGACGACGTGGTGGACGAAGTTCGAGCCGATGAAGCCGGCGCCGCCGGTGACCAGAAGCGTCGCCATGTTCACTTTCCCCGTTCCAGGACCTCGAGGAGGTACGACCCGTACCCCGACTTCACCAGCTTCTGCGCCCGCTCGCGCAGCTCGTCGTCCGCGAGGAACCCCTGCCGCCAGGCGATCTCCTCCGGCGAGCCGATCTTCAGGCCCGTGCGCCGCTCGATGGTGCGGACGTAGTCGGCCGCGTCGGTCATCTGGTCGAACGTGCCCGTGTCGAGCCAGGCGGTCCCGCGGGGGAGGACCTCCACCTGCAGCTTCCCGCGCTCCAGATACGCGGCGTTGACGTCGGTGATCTCGAGCTCGCCGCGGGGCGAGGGCTTCAGGTTCCGGGCGATCTCGACGACGTCGTTGTCGTAGAAGTACAGCCCCGGGATCGCGTAGTTGCTCTTCGGACGCGCCGGCTTCTCCTCCAGCGACACCGCCCTGCCGGTCTCGTCGAACTCGACGACGCCGTATGCGCGGGGCTCCGCGACCCAGTACGCGAACACCGCGCCGCCGTCCACGTCCGCATACCGCTTCAGCTGCGTGCCCAGCCCCGGCCCGTACAGGAGGTTGTCGCCGAGGACGAGGGCGACCTTGTCGTCGCCGATGAAGTCCGCCCCGATCGTGAACGCCTGCGCCAGCCCGTCCGGCGACGGCTGCACCGCGAACGTGATCGACACCCCGAACTGGGACCCGTCGCCCAGCAGCCGCTCGAACGACGCCGCATCGTGGGGGGTCGTGATCACGAGGATGTCGCGGATGCCCGCCAGCAGCAGCGTCGACAGCGGGTAGTAGACCATCGGCTTGTCGTACACCGGGACCAGCTGTTTCGACGTCCCCAATGTGATCGGGTGCAACCGCGTCCCCGAACCGCCCGCAAGAATGATGCCCTTCACAGCACCCATCGTTACATACTCGTTCGCGCCCATCCTGACGGCGGGGTCGGGCCGGGGTCAGGAGTCGTCCGGAATGCTCCAGAAGTACGCCGTGCCGCCGGGATGGTCGACCGTGAGGGCCTCGTCGAGGTCGCGGTAGTCCGAGTCCTCGTTGTGTCCCACCATGCGGATCGACACGGAGCCGTCGTCTTCGCGGACGACCTCCGAGACGACCTGGACGTGGTCGAGCGCCCCGCTGGCGTCCCAGTCGAACATGACCAGGTCTCCGACCTTCACCTCGTCGCGCTGATCGAGCTCGAGGCGGGTGACGCCGAGCGCCTCGGCGTTGCCCTGGATCCACGTCTCGAAGGCGGGCACGTAGGTCCAGGTCGTCGTCGCCGACGAGCCGTCGTTGTACCAGTCCGCGCTCTGCTGCCATCCGCGGGCGACGAGGGTCTGGCTCGCGAAGTTCATGCAGTCGCCGCCGAGCGGGTTGTAGTCGCCGTATCCGTCGACGTTGTAGTCGTCCCAGTGCGCGAGGGCGTACTCGAGCTGGCGGTCGACGCCGGTGCGCGCCTCGTAGAGGTAGGCGAGCGGCTCGGGCGTGTCGACTGCGGCGTCCCCGACGAGCGCCGTGACCGCGACCTCGCCCGCGGTGTAGTCGGGGGCATGGGGCACGACGATCTCGACGGACTCGTCCTCGACGGAGACGATCGACGCCGAGGTCTCCCCGAACCGCACGTCGTCGACCCCCGAGAGCCCCGTTCCGGAGAGGGCCAGCGTCTCGCCGGCCACGAGCGACCCGGACGTGGAGCTGAGCCCGGTGAGCGCGGGGGAGACGGCGGCCTCTGCGGGAGCGGCGCGCGTCTCGGGCTCCGCGTCGGCCGCGCCGTCGTCCGGCTCTCCGGCCCGGATCGAGACCGACGGCGACGCGGGGGCGGAGGAGGCCGTGGGCGAAGCGGTGGCGACCGGGTCTTCGGCGGACGGGCCGGAGAGGACGCCGAACCCGACCGCCGCGATCACCGCCGCGGCACTCGAGGCCGCCAGGACGACGACGCCGCGGATGCGGGCGCGGCGTCGTCGCTGCGCTCGTGCCCGCGAGCGAGGCGTCCCGACGTCGGCGCGCTCGGACGGCTCGACCGGCGGGCGTCGCGCCTGTGAGCGCGCGGACGCGGAGGGAGGGGGTCGGGTCGGCGCATCCCCGCGAGCGTACCGATCCGGCCTTCGTGGATCCTGGAGGTCGCTCACGGACGGGATGGCCACCCCGCGCCCCGGCTCGCGCGGCGATGGCGGATAGCATCGACTCTGGTCCGCCGAGCCCGGCGGACGCGAACGGAGGGCAGATGGCCGCGCGGGAGAAGACGGTGCAGAAGAGCGCGTCGACGACCGGGCGCTGGGCATGGCCCGTGCTGACAGCGGCTCTCACGCTCGTCCTGGCGGCGTCCCGGCTCGTCGTCACGCCGCGCTTCTACTTCTCCGACGACACGGAGCGCGGCTCGGCCGGGCAGTGGTGGCAGCTGGGCGACCAGCTGCTCCAGGGCAGGCTGCCCA
Organism: Microbacterium sp. AB; assembly: GCF_032878875.1. Taxonomy (NCBI): domain Bacteria; kingdom Bacillati; phylum Actinomycetota; class Actinomycetes; order Micrococcales; family Microbacteriaceae; genus Microbacterium; species Microbacterium betulae. The sequence goes on from NZ_CP118157.1 coordinate 1,196,038, forward strand.
TGCTCGACCCGTCGGCGTGGCAGGCCGGCAACTACTGGGCCGAGGGGCAGTGGGGCCTCCTCAACCCCGTCACGTGGCTCATCGCGATCGCGGCGCGGCTCAGCGAGAGCCCTGTGCTGCACGCGACGGTCGTCAAGCTCGTGTTCCTCGTCATCCTGTCGCTCGGGGTCTACCTGCTCGCGCGGCAGTTCGGCGCGCATCGCCCGTGGGCCGCGCTCGCGGGCGTCCTCGTGCCGGTGTCGGGCTTCGTCGTCTACATGGACGCGGCGTCGTGGTCGACCGACCTGTTCAACGTGGCGCTCTTCCCCTGGGCATGGTGGGCGCTGCGTCGCGCGGTGGAACACCGGCGCTCCCCGTTCCCGTATCTCCTCGTGAGCTACCTCCTCATCACGATCGGGTACGTATTCGGCGTGATGATGCTCGTCGTCATCCTCGTGGAGACGCTCGTCCGCCACGCCGTGCGTCGCGACGGGGCGCGTGTCGTCCGGACGCTGCTCGCCTCGGCGTGGGGCGCGCTCCTCACGATCGTCGTGTACCTCCCCGCCGTCCTCACCGCGCCGGTCACCGAGCGGGGGGATGCGCCGTTCGAGAATCTGCGGTTCCTCAACGCCGACCTGACGGATCTGGCCTCGGCGGGCAACCCGTGGGTGTCGGCGACCATCCGGTCATGGGGGACGGAGGCGACGGAGGGTCCGCTCGTCCACATCGCGTGGGCGCTCCTGCTCCTGCCTCTGGCGCTTCCCCTCGCACGCTCGGCGGTGAGGCGCGGCATCCCCCTGTTCGTGCTGGGCGGCGTCGCCCTCGTGCTCGTGCTCGGCCCGAGCCACATGGGGCCCATCCGGTGGCCGCTGCGCCTCATCCCCTATCTCGCGATCGTGCTCGTCGTCGTGTTCGCCGTGGGGATCTCGCGGAGGTATCCGCAGGGCGCGACGCGCAGGGCCTTCTGGCTCTCGGGCGTCGTGATCGGCGCGACGTCGCTCCTGACCTGGGGCAACGGTCCCTATGCGTGGAAGGCGATCCTCGCGGCTGCCGCCGTCGCGTTCGCGGCCCTCGTCGTCCTGCGATGGATCGCCCGCGCGCCGCGCGTCCGGCGGCGCGCGGCCTGGGCCGCGGTCGCCTCCATGGCGGTGACGGCCGTGTTCGTGGCCGGTCAGCTCTACTTCCTGCCGACGTCGCCGCTGCCGAGCCGTGACGCCCCCGACAGCGCCTCGGCCCTCGAGTCGGTGCTGCCAGACGCCCACGGGGACGGGATCGTGGTCGGCGACGCCGAGGACGGATGGCAGGACGACGCGAGCTGGGACGAGCGGCTCATCGCGAACCTCTGGTACTTCAGCCCGACCGACGTCAGCAGCATGTACACCGTGCTGCCGTTCGAGACCTTCGGCGACGACCTCTGCATCGACCTGCGCGGCAAGACGTGCGAGGCCGCGCTCGACACCCTGTGGTCGGTCGACGACGAGACGGGGCTGCGCGTCTCCGACCTCATGGGCGTGAGCACGATCGTCGCGATGAAGGACACCTACCCCGACGAGCCCGAGGCGCCGGAGGGGTGGACGCTCGCGGAGGAGGGCGAGTACACCTGGCTGTTCGAGCGCGACGAGGCGCTGCCCGCGGCGGGCGGCGTCGTCTGGACGGCGGACGGCACGGCCGTCTCCGTCACGGCGCAGAGCGACACGGAGGTGACATTCACCGTGGACGCGGCAGGGGAGGACGGCCGCGTCGTGCTGAGCCGCCTGCCCTACCCGGGCTACTCCGTCGACGGAGCCGTGCAGGTCGACGCCGTGCGCGGATGGCTCCTGACGGTCGACGTGTCGGACGCGGCTCCGGGCGACAGCGTCACGGTGTCGTTCCGGCCTCCGGCCTGGCCGCTGCTCGTGGGCTCGTACGTGCTCGCGCTCGCCGTGGGAGCCGGCTGGCTCGTCGGCGGCGCGATCCTGCGGCGGCGGCGTGCGGCGGCACGGGAGGCGTTGCGCTGAGGAGCGCTCGCCGGCCGGACACGCCACAATGGGTGCCATGCGATCGCCCGGCCCGGAGAGCTTCGACGACCTCGCCTCGCGGCTGCGCGAACGACGTGCCGAGGCCGGGTCGCCGTCGTTCGCCGAGATCTCGCGACGCGTCGGCGAGCGACGACGGCGCGGCGGATCGGATGGCGCTCAGCCCCCTGCCCGGTCGACGGTCTACGACTGCTTCCGTGACGGTCGGCGCCGGGTCGACGTCCCGCTCGTGCTCGACATCGTCGCCGCTCTCGGGGCCGATGCAGCGGAGCTGGCCGTCTGGCGGACGTGGTGCGCCTCTCTGCAGGACGGCACGCGGCGAGGTGCGGCCGTCCTGACCGGCTTCGCGGGCGTGCCGGCACGCGCCGAGCCCTTCGTCGTCCCGGAGCGCGCGCTGGCGCGGGCCCGTCGGGGCAGCTCCGCCGTCGTGATCACCGGGATGCCCGGCGCGGGGAAGACGCAGCTGGCCGCTGCCGTGATCGCCGAGGGGCGCGAGCGCAGCGCGATCACGATCGACGTCCGGGGCAGTGACACGAGGGCGATGCGAGCGGACGCCCGCGCCGTGCTGGACGCCGTGGCACGGCAGCTGGGGATCGGCGCGGAGGACCCGATCCCCGACGAGGCGTGGGCGGAGCGGATCGCGGACGAGCTCCGGCGGACCGCGACGGCGATCCTCTTGGACGACGCGGCGAGCCGCGAGCAGTTCGAGCCGCTTGCGCGCTTCGCGACCACGCGCGTGGTCGTCACGACGAGATCTGCGGCGGTGCGCACGCCGTGGACGACCGTGGTCGAGCTTGCGCCGTGGGCCGAGGACGACACGATCGCGCTCCTGCGCGCGTACCTCGGCGAGGACCGGATCGCGCAGGACGCCGAGGCGGCTCGTCGTCTCGCCGCCCTCACGGGAGGCCTGCCGCTGGCGACGAGCATCGTGGCGGCGCGCGTCGCGCGTGCCGACGACTGGTCGCTCGCCGACCATTGCGAGCGCATCCAGGCCAGGCTGGCGCGCCTCCATGTCGACGACGTCGTCCACGCCGTCTTCTCGCAGGCGTACGAGGCGCTCGGACGCGAGCAGCGTCGAGCGCTCCGGCTGCTGGCCGCGCAGCCGTGCGCCCACCTCCCCGTCTCGTATGCCGCCGAGCTGTTCGATCGCTCGGAACCGGCGTGCGACGGGCTTCTGCGGGATCTCCGGATCGCTCACCTCGTCGACGTCGGCGACCGCGTGTGGATGCACCGTCTCGTGCGGGTGTTCGTGCTCGCCCAGTCCTGGGAGGAGGAGCCGAGCAGCGTGCGGGACGCCGCCGTCGACCGCCTCGTCGACGCCTATCTGGCATCGGCTCGCGACGCCGACGCGGCCTGGCTCACGCACGAGATCGGCCACCTCGTCGAAGTCACCGCGGCGGTCGCCGCCCGTCGACCGAACGCGCTGCTGGAGGCGACGGCGCTGGTCTCGGACCATCTCGATGCGCAGGGGATGTTCCGGTCCGCCGAGGCGCTGCAGCGGCGAGCGTACGAGTCCACGCTGCGCGATGCGACCGACGAGGCGAAGACGAAGGCCGCTCTCGCCCTGGGCCGCACCCTCGTGCGTCGCGGCAGGCCGCATGCCGACGCGATCCTGTCCGAGGCCCTGCTCTGGGCCGAGCGCACGGGCGCGGCGGCCGAGGCCAGCTCCGCGGCGAACAGCCTCGCCGTCAGCGCATCGATGCGGGGCGATCTGGACGATGCGCTGCGGCGGTTCCGCGTGTCGCTCGTGTGGGCCGAGCGTGCCGACCGGCGGGACTTCCAGGGGCGTCTGCACGACAACATCGCGATCCTGCTGCGGCGGCGGGGCGAGCTCGCGGAGGCGCGTCGGCACCACGAACAGGCCCTCGCGATCGCGGAGGAGCTCGGCGACGACGCGTTCGCTTTCACGGTGCTGGGGAACCTCAGCGAGCTCCTCCTCCTCATGGGCGACACCGCTGCGGCTCTGGACACGGCGTCGAGGGCCGTCGAGGGCGGCGCCGCGGCGGGCGACTTCTGGCAGGCGAACGCGCTGAACGGACTCGGGCGCGCGTTGAGCGCGTCGGGGCAGCACGCCGTCGCCGTCGACCGCCAGCGGGAGGCGCTCGATCTCGCGACGACGACGGGAGCGCCGGCGCTGATCGCGGGAGTGCACAACGACCTGGGCGCGACATACGCCGAGTCGGGCGACGTCGAGGCCGCGCGCAGGAGCTTCGCCGCCGCCCACGACGTCGCCGTCGAGGGCGGTGTCGTGTTCGAGCAGGCGAAGGCGCTCATCGGCCTCGCGGAGCGCGATGCGGAGGCGGGGGCGTACGAGGCCGCCGCCTCGCGCGCTCAGCAGGCGTTGTCGTTCGTCGAGGCGGGCGGGCCGGAGGCCCGGCGGGCGGGCGCCGTCCTCCAGCGCGTCGATGCGCACGACGACGGCGGGCCACGACCCGAGGAGGCGCGGGGCGCGTAGGCGCGGGAGCTGTCCGGGGTTGTGCGGACTTGTCGTCGGACACCGGCGACGACCTCGGAGGTCGGGACAGGATGAACGCGGCTCCCCGCCCCGGTGCGGGGACGGCCTGTGTGTCCCCGAGAATGAGGAGAGTCCGTGAACTCGAAACGTGCGCCCCGCGTGGTGGCCAGTCGACAGAGATGGTCCTTGCGGGCCGGAGCAGGCGCCGTCGGCGCCGCGGCGCTGACGATGATCTGCGTCGCTCCCGCGTCTGCGGCGGAGGCTCCGCCGGAAGGGACGTACGACGGGGCGAGCAGCTCGGAGAACTACGACTCGGATCTCACCTTCCGCATCGACGAGAACGGCGTGCTCAGCGGCGTCGAGATGACGAGCTACTGCGGCGGCGGATACCCCATCCAGCCGGCGCCCACGCCGATCCACTGGCCGGGTGACATCCCCGCCACGCCGTTGACGGCGGGCGAGCCGTTCGTGATCGAGTGGGAGTCCGGGTACGTCGAGGAGTACGACCGGTGGATCACCTGGCGGTTCTCCGGTGCGGTCGACGCCGACGGGACGGCGTCGGGCACGGGGACGGCCGACATCGTGGAGGCCAACCCTCGTGGCGACTATGACATCGCCTGCGGCGGGTTCGACTTCGAGTGGGCCGCGACGGTGGAGGGCGGGCCCCTCCCGGAGCCGGAACCGGAGCCGGAGCCGGAGCCGGAGCCGGAGCCGAATCCGGAGCCGGCGCCGATCGCTCCGGAGCAGCTGACGGAGGAGAACCGCGGATCGATCGACGTGCCCGAGCTCGCCCAGGCGGGCGCTCAGATCCCGGTCGCGGCCGGCGCGGAGCGTGCCGGGGAGACCGTGCACGTCTGGCTGCACTCGCCCGAGCCGTCGCTGCTGGCGACGGTCGAGCTGGATACGGGGGGCACGGTCCTCGTGACGCTGCCGGCAGACCTCGTGCCGGGACCGCGCGGCGTGGTCGTCTCCGATCCGCAGAACGGGCTGATCGGCTGGGACGGCATCGAGATCGTGGCGGAGTCCGCTCCGGAGCCGGAGCCGGAGCCGGAGCCGGAGCCTCAGCCGACATCCGAGCCGGCGCCGCAGCCCGAGCCGAGCGCGGATCCCGAGCCATCGCCCGAGCCGAGCATCCCCGCTCCCGACGAGGATGCGGATGAGGACGCACCGCTGGTGCCCACCGGCGGGGACGGCGCGGTCGTCGGCGTGGTCACGGCCTGCGCCATGATCCTGCTGGCGGCGGGCGCCGTCGGAGCCGGTGCGGCACGGCGCCGCCGAGGCTGAGCCGGAACGGCACGAGGCGCCCGCCGGCCTTCGGGCCGGCGGGCGCCGCTGTGACGTTCGGCCCGCTCGGCCGCATCACGAGCGGCGTCGGTCAGACGTGCGCTTCCCGGTGGTCGGCATCGTGCGCGAGCACGGGCACGGATGACCCACGCCCCACGAAGAGCACCGCGGCGACGACGGCGGTCAGGCCGACGAGGGCGGTGAGGACGACCGCGGCGATGTTCGCCGCGTCGCTGCCGGGCAGCAGGTCGAGAGTCCGGCGCGCATCGCCGCCGTACGCGAGGGCGAACTCCGTCGTATAGCCGACGACGGCCATGGCCGCCGAGGCGAGGACGATCGCGACGCCCGCTCGGCGGCGGTACGCGGGGGCGACGAGGCGTCGCCAGGCGACGGCGCTCAGGACGATGAGCGGCACGATGATGACGAAGAAGTAGCGTCCCTGCATGCCGGCGGGAAGCTGCGTGCGCACATAGCTCGGCCAGGTCTGGGTGAGCATCGCCGCGAAGGTGACGACGGGGAGGGCGGCGAGCACGACCGTCTGCCACCGCAGCGGACCGCGGCGGATGGCGAAGCCGATGACGACGGCGAGGCACACGACCGTGAGGATGTCGCTGAGGAACGTCGGGATGGGGTAGTCGAGCCACCCGAACTTGCCCCAGAAGCTGCTCGACACGCGCTGCCAGAGCTGCTCGGCGAAGAACAGCGGGTCGGGCCCCGTGCCGTCCGCCCACGGCGTCGGCTCGTACACGATCCCCGCGGGCTGCAGCGTTCCGTGGACGACGAGGTTGCGCACCCACCACCATCCCCCCGCGAGCGCGATGACCGCCGCCAGCGCCGTGCGCCGGATGCGCCGGGCGAGCGGCAGGGCGGACGGCCAGAGCAGGAGCGCGAGCCCGGCGAACGGGACGAGGGGGAGCGCCGTCGACTTCGTCAGCAGCGCGAGCGCGAGCGCCACGCCGAGGCCCACCACGACCCGTCGGCGCGCGTCGCCGGTCATGAGCCGCACCGTGAGCCAGACGACGGCCGATCCGAACGCGATCATCATGACGTCGTTGGAGACGGACCCGAGGATGTGCGCGAGCTGCGGCACGGCGAGGAGCGACGCCGCGCCGACGATGCCGGCGCGGCGGCTGCGGGTGACCCGTCGCACGCTGTCCCAGACGAGCAACGGCAAGGGCGCGGCGAAGAGGAGGCCGCTCAGCCGGGCGATGAGCAGCGCGACGTCGACGCGGAGGTCGACGAAGTCGACGGCCCGCAGGAAGACGCTCACGTAGAGGTAGTACGTCGGCGGATGCTGCGTCATCTGGTCGAGGCCGACGTCTCCGGGGTCCTCGGCGCGCAGCTCGGCGAACGTCGCCCGCTCCGCGGCGGGCCATGCGGCCTCGCCGCGCGCGTCGGCGACCATCGCCTGGAACCGCGCCTCGCCGGGGTCGGGCCATCCGCCCCCCTCGGCGAGACGCGCGGCGCTGTTGACGTGCAGCGTCTCGTCCGGAGCGTCGAACACGGGCGTGAAGAGGGCCCAGAACGCCACCACGGCGACGAAGGCCGCCGTGACGGCGCCGACCGTCCACCGCTCCCTGCGGGTGACGGGGAGGGAGCCGGCGTCCCGCGGGGCGCTGCGGCGCAGGCCGGCTCGCGACGTGGACATCACCGGAGGATCCGAGGGGGCAGACACGATAGGAAGGAGGGCTCTCGTAGAGACGGCCGACGACGCGGTGCGCTGGTCGGCGCGCACGCGGCTTCGCTCCGGCGTGAAGCGACGGTCAATCCTAACGTGGCCGTGTTCGCGTGCTCATGCGCCGCGCGGCGGGCCGGCATCGGCCACGGAGAACGCGTAGAGCGGGCGCCTCTGCACCTCGACGTAGATGCGCCCGAGGTAGCTGCCGACGACGCCCAGCATGAGCATCTGGATGCCGCCCAGCAGGAACATCCCCGCGGCGAGGTAGGTCCAGCCCTCGATGACGGACTCGGGGTTCACGAGGCGTGCGACGACGAGGTAGATGGTCCACAGGAACGCCAGCGCCGCCATCGCCCCGCCGACGCGGCTGATGAGCTTGAGCGGCGCGGTCGAGAACCCGAAGATGCCGTCGCCGGCGAGCTTCAGCATCTTCCGCAGCGGGTAGCCCGTCTCCCCGGCGTGGCGCGCGTCGCGGTCGAAGAGCACGGCCTCCTGCCGGAAGCCGATGGAGGCGACGAGACCGCGGATGAACCGGTTGCGCTCGGGATGCCGGCGCAGCTCGTCGACGACGCGGCGGTCCATGAGGCGGAAGTCGCCGGTGTCGCGGGGGATGTCGACGTTCGAGAGCCTGCTCAGGAGCCAGTAGAAGCCGTGCGCGGTCGTGCGCTTGAACAGCCCGTCGTCGCGCGTGCGGCGCTGCGCGTACGCGACGTCGACGCCGTCCTCCCACCGGGCGATGAGCTCCAGGCTCACCTCCGGCGGGTCCTGCAGATCGCTGTCCATCACGATGACGGCGTCGGCGTCGGCGACGTCGAGCCCCGCCGTGACGGCGATCTGGTGGCCGTAGTTCCGGGCGAGTGCGTAGACCGAGACGCGCGGGTCCTGCGCCCGCAGGCCGCGCAGCAGCTCGAGCGACCGGTCGCGGCTCCCGTCGTCGACGAAGACGAACTCGAGGTCGTAGCGGTCGCGCAGCCCGTCCGTCGCCGAGCGCAGACGCTCGTAGAGGAGGGGGATGTTCCCCTCCTCGTCGTAGATCGGCAGCACGTAGGCGATGCGCCTTCGGCCCTCGGTCATCCCATCCTCCTTCCCAGGACACGGTAGGAGATCCTCCGCGCCCGGGCCATGAGCCCCGCCCGCAGATCGCCCATCCGGCGATCCGCCTCCGACAGCACCTCGGGATGCTCTGCGCGCAGCCCGGCGTGGAACGCGCGGGCCTCGGACGTCTGCTCGTCCACGAGCGCGACGGACCACTGCGTGTCGCTCATGCGGAAGGTCGCGCCGACCTGCGCGTCCGGGGTGAAGCCGCCCCCGACGAGCACCCGCGCGTAGCTCGCGAGATCGATGAGGTACGAGAACCGGTCGTCCCAGCCCCCCGCCGCCACGAGGGCGTCGCGGCGCATCATGACGGACGCGGGCTCGCCGAGCAGGTTGCGGCCGGCGCGGACCGTGCGCCGCAGCGCCTCGGCGCCCGACATGGGCTCGCTGAGCCCGCTGAGCCCCCAGCCCGCCATGAGCACCTTGCCCTGCGCGTCGACGACGTCGCGGCGGCACGCGGTGAGCACGGCGCCCGAGCGCTCGAGGAGGCGGGCCTGGCGCGCGAGCACGCCCGGGCGCAGCACGTCGTCTCCGCAGACGAGCTTGACGTAGGTGCCCGTGGCGGCGTCCGTCACGCGGTTCCAGTTGCGCGCCGCGCCCCCGCCGGCCTCCGTCCGCAGCAGCGTGACGCGTCCGTCGCCGGCGAACTCCTGCATCACGTCCCACGTGTCGTCGGACGACGAATGGTCGGCGACGACGAGCTCGAGACCGTCCGCGTCCTGGTCGAGCACCGATCGGAGCGTCTCGTGCAGCGTGCGCGCGTTGTTGTAGGCGGGAACGACGACGCTGACGCGCGGAGGCGACGCGGTCATGACGCGTCCTCCTTGCTGCGGCGGAACGAGAAGCGGCTGTGCCCGAACCAGCTGGCGACGGCGATGACGAAGGTGAAGAGGAACTGCGCGAAGATCTCATCCCAGCCGAGCCAGATCTTCAGCGGCGGCACCACGACGAGGTTCAGGACGAACGTGCCGAGGTAGACGAGCTGGAAGCGGAAGAAGTCGAGCCAGACGTGTCCCTTCACGCGGAACACGAGCTTGCGGTAGAAGACGAAGGCGCTCAGCGTGCTGGTGATCTGCGCGCACACGATGACGGCGAACACCGTCCAGTCGACGCCCGGCCACCAGGTGCGGAACAGCGCCGAGAAGAGGATGAACCACGCGAAGCCGATCGCGGTGTTGACGGCGCCCACGAGGAGGAACGCCACCCGGCGGTCCTTGATGAGGCGCAGCAGCGGGCCGTCCGGCCCGCTCATCCCGGCGATGGACTCGGCCTCGGCGGGGGATTCTTCGTTGCTCATGTGCCGCAACAGGATACGGCAGGAGCGTGCACGTAGACTCTTCCCCGGCCGCCGCCCCGTCCTCCGGAGCGCTCGGCCGTGGCGTTTCGTCTACAGAAAGAGCACCTCCGCATGGATCTTCTCGTCGTCGGCTCCGGCTTCTTCGGACTCACGATCGCTGAGCGGGCAGCCGCCGCCGGGCGGAAGGTCACCGTCATCGACCGCCGGCACCACATCGGCGGCAACGCCTACAGCGAGAACGAGCCGACGACGGGCATCGAGGTGCACCGCTACGGGGCCCACCTCTTCCACACCTCGAACGAGAAGGTGTGGGAGTACGTCAACCGCTTCACGACGTTCACGAGCTACGTGCACCGCGTCTACACGAACCACAGCGGCGTCGTGTACCCGCTGCCGGTGAACCTCGGCACGATCAACCAGTTCTTCCAGGCCGCGTACTCGCCCGACCAGGCGCGCGCGCTCATCCGGGAGCAGGCGGGCGAGTTCGACGTGAGGACGGCGCAGAACTTCGAGGAGAAGGGCATCGCCCTCGTGGGGCGTCCGCTCTTCGAGGCGTTCTTCCGCGACTACACCGCGAAGCAGTGGCAGACCGACCCGCACAAGCTCTCGGGCGACATCGTCAGCCGACTCCCCGTCCGCTACACCTACGACAACCGCTACTTCAACGACACCCACGAGGGGCTGCCCACCGACGGGTACACGGCGTGGCTCGAGCGCATGGCCGACCATCCGAACATCGACGTGAAGCTGAGCGTCGACTTCTTCGACGCGTCGCAGCCCCTCAACAGGAAGGCGCTCGTCGGACAGCTCCCGATCGTCTACACGGGCCCCGTCGACCGGTACTTCGACTACGCCGAGGGCGCGCTCGGCTGGCGCACGCTCGACTTCGAGGAGGAGGTGCTCGACGTGGGCGACTTCCAGGGCACGAGCGTCATGAACTACCCCGACGCCGACGTCCCGTACACGCGCATCCACGAGTTCAAGCACTTCCACCCCGAGCGGGCCGAGGTCTACCCCGACGACAAGACCGTCGTCATGCGGGAGTTCTCGCGCTTCGCCGAGCGCAGCGACGAGCCGTACTACCCCGTCAACACCGAGGACGACCGCGCCGGCCTGCTGGCCTACCGCGAGCTCGCGAAGGGCGAGAAGGACGTCTTCTTCGGAGGCCGCCTGGGAACCTACAAGTACCTCGACATGCACATGGCGATCGGCTCGGCGCTGACGATGTGGCAGAACGAGCTGAACGGCTGAGGCTCGCCGTCCACGCCGCCATGAGCCGAGTGGGGAGGCGACCGTGAGCTGGCTCGCCGCGCTGCCGGCGATCCTCTCGGCGTGCCTCGCGGTCGTGGTCCCCGGTCTCCTCGCGACGGCGCCGCTGCGGATGGGCGCGGTCGCGCGCGTCGCGGTGTCGGGGCTCGTCGGAGTGTGCTGCGCGGGGCTCGCGGGCGTCGTCTTCGGCGCGGCCGGGCTGCCCTTCCATCTGACGCAGGTGCTCGCCGTCGCCCTCGCAGGGCTCCTCGTGTCGGCGGCCGTCCGCCGCCGGCGCCCGGCCCTCGTCGTCACCGGCGCGCGGACCGACCGCCGTGCGCTCGCCGTCGTGTGGGCGCTCTCCGCGATCGTCATCGTCGTCGTGGCGTTCGCGGGGGTGCCCGATCCCAGCCGCATCTCCCAGACCTACGACAACGTGTTCCACCTCTCGGCGGTCTCGGCGATCCTCGACGGCTTCCCCGCGTCGCCGCTCACGCTCCGTTCGCTCATCGAGACCGAGGCGACGGGGATCGCCTACTACCCGGCCGCCTGGCATCAGCTCGTGGCGATGACGGCGCAGGGGAGCGGCTCCTCGGTCCCCGTCGCGGTCAACGCGACGTGGATCGCCGTGCAGGCGCTCGTGTGGCTCCCCGGCGTGGCCTGGCTCGCCCAGGTCGCGCTGCCCGGCCGGCCGGCCGGCGTCGTGGCGCTCGTCGCGCTGCCGCTCGGCACGGCGTTCGGATCGTTCCCCTACGCGCTGCTGTCGTGGGGCACGATCTACCCCACGGGCCTCGCGCACGCCCTGCTGCCGGCCGCCGTGGCCGTCACGGTGCTGGCGATCCGCGGCGTCCGCGCCGCGCGTCCGGGCAGGCGGGCCCCCGCAGCGCTCCTCGGCGTGCTCGGCGTGATCGTGGCCGTCGCGTCCCTCGGCGTCTCGCACCCGCGCGTGCTGCCGACCTGGGCGCTCATCGTGCTCCCCTTCGCCCTCGGCGTCCTGGGCGGCGCGTTCGCGCGCGCCCTGCGGGGCGGGGCGCGGGCGCGCCGTCGCGCCGTCGTGTCGCTCGTCGTCGCGGCGACCGTCGCCCTCCTCGCGGCGGCGGCGGCGTTCGCCTACGCCGTGCTCCGGCTCGGCCTCTTCGACGAGCCGCTGGAGGACCGGCTGTCGGGTCCGCAGGCGCAGGCCGTGCAGGGCATCTGGGACGGCGTCGTCCAGGTGCTCACCTTCCAGGCGATGACGGGCGCCGGGGGCGCCGTCACGACCATCGCGCCATTCCTCTCCATCGCCGTGATCGTCGGCGCGGCGGCCGCGCTGCGCACCCGCCGCACGCGCTGGATCGTCGTGTCGTTCGCGCTGGTGGCCGTCCTCTTCGTGCTCGCGGCGGGGTCGGACGGCGTCGTCGCCAAGCTCCTCACGGGCATCTGGTACAAGGACCGCTTCCGTCTGGCCGCCGCGCTGCCGGTGCTCGCCGTCCCGCTCGCGACGCTGGGCGTGCTGGCGGTGGCGCGCCGCGTGCTCCGTGCGGAACGGCAGCTGACCGCCCGCCGTCTCGGGCTGCCGCAGCTCGCCGTGCCCGCCGCGGTCGCCGTCGCGCTCGCATCGGCTGGCGGTCTCGCGCTCACCGGGACGACCTCCGCCGTCGCCGGCGTCTTCGAGCAGCCCGCGGAGGGCGCGGAGTGGCAGATCGTGTCGCAGAAGCAGATCGACTTCATGGACGACCGCGTCGCGGGCGTCGTGCCGGGGGGACAGCGGGTCCTGGGCGATCCCTGGGACGGCTCCGCCCTCACCCAGCTCTTCGCCGGACGCGAGCCCGTCTTCCCGCACGTCAACGGGCAGTGGGACCCGTTCCGCCGCACGCTCGCATGGGACCTGGAGGACATCGAGACCGACCCCGCGGTCTGCCGTGCCCTCGACGCGCTGGACGTGCGGTACGTGCTCTACAACCCGCACGAGTTCGGCGGCGGAGACCCGGCGGGGAACCACTTCCCCGGACCGCACGCGGCGGTCGAGAAGGGGCTCTTCACCGAGGTCGCGACGGACGGCGAGTCGACGCTGTACCGCATCGACCAGTGCGGCCCGCTGCCGGAGTGACGAGGAGCGGGACGGACCTCACGGCGCGCCGAGGCGACGGCGCTCGGCGCGCGCGACGAGGACGCCGGCGCCGGCGAGGCAGAGGTCCACGACCGTCAGCAGCACACGGCTGACCAGGACGAGCGCGACGGCCGCGGCGGCCGGGAGCGCCCCGGCCAGCGCGGCGGCGAGCACCACCTCGCGGACGCCGGCCCCGGCGGGGGCGAACACGACGACGAACCCCGCGACCCACGCCAGGGCGTAGCCGCCCGTCGACTGGACCCAGGTGGCCGCCGTGAGCGGCGCGCCCAGCCCGACGGCGAGGAAGCCGACCGAGAGCCCCGCGGCGATCCACGCGAGCACCGACCACAGGGTCGCCGCCCCGATCCCCGCCGTGGAGAACGACGTGTCCAGGGGGGCGAGCCGCATCGCCCGCCACACGAGCGCGAGCAGCCGGTTCATGACGGGCGGCAGCAGCAGGACGAGCAGGGGCACGCCGAACCACATCACCCAGGCCCATTCCGCCAGCGCCGGGGTCGGCGCGACGAGGAACCCGACCGCGCCGACCGCGACGCCCGACACCATCGAGATGAGCACGGCGACCGACATCGCCGCCACCGATCGTCGAGCGGGGATGCGGTGAGCGAGCCCCAGGTCGGCGGCCGCGGCGATGTTCCAGACGCCGCCGGGGATGTACTTGCCGAGCTGGCTGAGGCCGAACAGCGCCGTGGAGGGACCGAGCCCGAGCGGATGGCCCAGATCCTTCAGGATGGTGCGCCATGCGACGAGGGTGAGGGCGACGTAGACGACGCTCGCGCCGAGCGACGCGCCGAGCGTCCACGCCGGCATGTCCCGCAGCGCCGTGGAGATGCCGGTCCAGTTGCGGGCGACGAACCAGACCGCGAAGGCGAGCGCGATCGCGAGGAACGCCCATTTGACGGCGGGTGAGCGGAGTGCGCCGACGACGCGTCTCATCGCGCCTCGTGCAGCCGGAGCGCCAGCGGCGTCACGACGGAGCGCGCGCGGAAGCGCTCGGAGGCCGAGGTCGCGAGCGCGCGGAGCTCCGCGCGCCGTCCGGGGTCCTCCGCGAGCGCGACGATCGCCGCCGCGAGCTCCTCCGGGTCCCCGGCGGCCGTGAACAGCGCGCCGCCGTCGAACGCGGCGCGCTGCGGCGGGGTGTCGCTCGTGAGCACGGCGCATCCGGCCGCCGCGCCCTCGTACACCTTGTTCGGCACGACGCGGCGGGCCTTGTCGGAGGTGCCGAAGACGCCCAGGCACACGTCGTGACGGGCGACGAGCGCCGGCAGCGCGCCCGGCTCGACCCAGTCGATCCACGTCACGCCGTCGATGTCGCCGGCCTCGGCGCGCGCCTGCGCGTGGTCCTGTCCCGTCCCGACGATCGTCGCGATGAAGCGCGCGCCGGCCTCCTGCGCGAGGCGCAGCGCGCGGGCGATCACGGGCGCGCCCTGGAGGGGGGTGAAGAGGCCGAAGAAGACGAGGGAGAGCGCGGACCCCGCGGCGTCGTCCCGGCTCTCGCGGGCGTCGAACCACTCCGCGCGCGCGCCGACGGGCACGTGGATCCCCTCGACGCCCTCCGGCAGCAGCGCCCCGTGCTCGGCGGTGTCGACGAGGACGATGTCCGCCGCGGCGAGAGCGCGCGCGTCGAGGCCGCGGAGGAGCCTCACCCGCCATCCCTCCGCCCCCCGGTCGCGGGCGGTGTCCCCGGCGAAGACGAGGTGGTCGAGGACGATCGTCGAGCGCGGGAACGCCCGCCGGGCGAGCAGGACGTCGAAGTGCCCGAGATAGCCGACGAGCACGGCGTCGGGCTCGCCCGCGCGTCGGCGCAGCGCCCTCGCCTCCCGCCACAGCGCGAGCCAGCACCGCAGCAGCCGCCAGGCGAGCGCGGGCAGCCGCCAGGGCTGCTGCAGCATGCGGACGCGCTCCGCGGTGCTGAAGCCGAGGGGGCGGTTGATCTCGAGCACCTCGTGGCCGTGCTCACGGAGGCCGTCGATGACGATCCCGGCACGAGGATGCTTTGCGGCGTCGTAGGTGCCGAAGGCGACGATGGTCACGGGCGTCCTGGGGTCCTCTCTGCGCGGGAAGCGCCCCCATCCTCGCATGCGCGGGTGAGGGCATCCCGGGATCTACGATGGAGGCCATGCGACTTTTCGTGCAGATCCCGTGCCTGAACGAGGAGCAGACGCTCCCCCTCGTCCTCGCGGGGATCCCCCGGGAGATCCCGGGGATCGACGAGATCCACGTCCTCGTGATCGACGACGGGTCGCAGGACCGCACGATCGAGGTCGCGCGCTCCCTCGGCGTCGAGCACTTCGTGTTCCACACGCGGAACATGGGGCTCGCGAGGTCGTTCCGCGACGGCGTGGACTACGCCCTCCAGCACGGCGCGGACATCGTCGTCAACACCGACGGCGACAACCAGTACCCGCAGGAGCGCATCGCGGACCTCGTCCAGCCCATCGTGCGCGCGGAGGCCGACATCGTCATCGGCGACCGGCAGACGAAGACGATCGCGCACTTCTCGCCGTTCAAGAAGCTCATGCAGTCCATGGGCAGCCGGGTGGTCAACTTCGCCGCGGGCACGGACCTGCCCGATGCCGCCAGCGGCTTCCGCGCATACTCCCGGGAGGCGCTGTACCGCCTGAACGTCGTCACCGAGTTCAGCTACTGCATGGAGACGATCATCCAGGCGGGCAACAAGCGCCTGCGCATCGAGAGCCTGCCGATCACGACGAACCCGAAGACCCGCGAGTCGCGTCTCTTCTCGAACATCTTCGAGCACATGGGGCGGTCGGGCCAGGCCATCCTCCGCAGCTACATCATGTTCAAGCCGCATGCGCTCTTCCTCAGCCTGGCCGCGCTGTTCTTCGTGCTGGCGGCCGTGCCGTTCGCCCGCTTCCTGATCCTGACCCTGATGGGGGAGGCCGGTCAGCACATCCAGTCGCTCATCTTCGGCACGGCCATGCTCGTGGGGAGCCTGCTGAGCGTGGCGCTGCTCGTCATCAGCGACATGCTGCGGACCAACCGCACCCTGCTCGAGGACACCCTGGAACGGCTCAAGTCCGTGCAGTAC